>JAXHNT010000060.1:0-95673 GCA_034520165.1 Ideonella sp. | reverse complement strand
AGTTACGTATTGCTATCCAGCCCAGCATCTCGGGTGAGTTCACGGCAGGCAATTCACCCGGCCAACCCAGCAGGCCCGCCAGCGACTCACCCAACTCGCCAATGTGGTTGACGCGTCCGGCCAGGGCCTGTAGGGGCGCGTTGGTCTGCCAGATCCTGCCGGTTTTGTCGAACAACATCAGCGCCTGAGGGCTGATGGCGAACAGCTCGGCCAGTTCGCTGTCCAGTGCGCGGCGCACCGAGCTGCCTGGGCCAGCGGGACGAGGGGGAAGCACGGGTGGTGGCGTCGTCATGCGGGTGAAGAAGAGGTCACCCGTTGAGTGTACGCGCCGAGTGAGCCACTCTGCGCGCTGAAGCCTTGTCCAACGAGGTATGAGCCTGAACGGCCGACGTATTTCCAGCCAGAAGTGAGTCCGAAGGGTAGCGCAGGCCCCACTGCTGCCCGCTTGATCATCCAAAGATGGTGATCAACATGGACGAAACAAAGCTGCGCACAATCCCAGCAACTTCAGCACTTCCGTGGACGCCACGCCCGAAGTCAAATTCACAAACGCAGCAGGTGACGACGACTCAGAGCGGTATGCCCAAATCAGCCGCGTCCTCAAGCGCTTCGACCACCCTCAGCGCAACAAATCGGAGCGCGGTGTGGTGCTGGCCTACCTGCGCCACACCGAAGCGGCTACTGCCGTGCCCAAATCACCCGCCTGGTGGGGCTTTGGCACAAGAACTGGACGCCGGCCGTGCCGCTGACCAAACGCTACAGCGCGCCGGCGGCTCCATTTCGCTCGCAAATTCACCAGCTGACGATGTCGAGCTTGCTGGTGCAAGATGGATAGGGCCACTGAGGATGTATGCGGCCCCGCTATTGGTCACCTGCTGCGCCGGGCCTTTACGGTCTACGGGGACCCCCGTTACGAGCGCTTGGCTGGCCTGTCGGTCTCGCATCTGTACAACCTGCGCAAAAGCAATAACTACCAAGCCCAGCGCACTCATTTCACCAAGACCCGCCCTGTGTGCAACCCCATTGGTGTGCGCAATCCGCCACGCCCCAATGGCCGGGCGGGCTGGGTGCGCATTGACAGCGTCCACCAAGGTGACCTTGGACGGCGTCAAAGGGGTCTATCACATCACCTGTGTGGACAGCGTGAGCCAGTGGCAGGTTGAGGCCTGCGTGCAGGGCATCAGCGAGGCCTTTTTGCTGCCGGTGCTGGAGGCGGTATTGGCGCAGTTCCCCTTTGTGATTGAGGGCTTCCATTCGGACAACGGCTCGGAGTACATCAATCACAAGGTGGCCAAGTTGCTGGACAAGCTGCGCATTGAGCAGACCAAAGCACGCTTCGCGCTAAAGCAACGACAACGCCTTGGCCGAGAGCAAAAACGCCAGCGTGGTCAGGAAGCACATGGGCTACAGCCACATTCCCCAAAAGTACGCCAAACCCATCAACAAGTTCTATGAGGGCGTGTTCAATTCGTGGCTCAATTTGCACCGTCCGTGCCTGTACGCCACTGGAGGTGGTGAGCGACCAAGGCAAGGTCAAGAAGGTCTACAATAACCAGGATGCAAAGACGCCGCTGGAGCGCTTGGTGCAGCTCAACGAGCAAGCTTTGGTCACCTTCAAACCGGGCACCAAGCTGGACGATCTGGTGGCGCAAGCAAACGCAAAGACCGATCTGCAAGCGGCCCAAGAGATGCAAAAGGCCAAGGCCGAGTTGTTTGAGTTGTTCAACAAGCCTAAGGCGTAAATTGCAGGCCTGAATCAGGGGCTGTAGAAGAGCGTCATAACAATTTGGGGTGCAAATGACACGCGGGCTGGGGGAGACTTCTGACGACCCGGCAGGGCCCTGCATGAACGCAAGGATAGAAGACAGAAACTCCCGCCCCCTTAAACTCCCAGTTTTAACCCGGTCAAGTCAAGACGCTCAGGGCATCGACTCACGCATGCTTCAGGCTCATACCTGGATTGGAAAATACTGCTGAGAGGCCTATTCGTCGCGCATCTGCCAAGCGGCGCGCAAGCTGATCAGGACGGCCCGGTTGAGGTCCCCGGGCGCCAGCATCAACGCATCGGCCGCAGCTTGGATGTCGTAAGGGGACTCCATTTCCACGGCCACGGCCAAGTCCAGCCAAGGGCGCAGTGGGCCGCTGGAAGCAGCCAAAGCGTCCGCCACCCGGGCGGGTACCGGCAGGCTCTCTAACAGCATTTCGAACGGTTGACCCAACATGCGGTCTAGCAGCGAGAACACGCCGCAAATGAAGACTTCGTTGAGCAGGTTCTCGTCGCCTTGGTGACGCACCAACTCTTCCATCAGCAGCCCACGGCGCACCGCCAAGAACATCAAGGGCTTCAACTCCGGGTCGTCTACCGCACCGGTGACCAAGAGGGCCAACCAGCGCTTCAGGCGTTTGGTGCCCAGCACCATCAGGGCATGCTGAAAGGAGCTGATCTCCACGGACAGACCAAAGGCCGGTGAGTTGATGAAGCGCATCAGCCGGTAGGCCAGCGCCGGGCCACGGCGCAAGACGCGCTCCAACTCGTCCGGGTCTTCGTCTCGCTCAATGCGTTGCAGCAGGTCCAGCACCACGCTGACGCCCGCCGGGATCTCCCGCTTGGCAGTGTGTTCGTCGGGTGGGTCGCCCAGAGGCCAGCCCAGCACGCCATGCGCGCCTCGGCGAAAGCTATCGGCCACCTCGAAGGCGCATGTGTTCCCAGTCTGCACAAACGGGAGCTGCCGGGGCGGCACATCTGCAGGGCAGGTCTCGCCCGTGCGCCTGTCTTCAGGCCTGTCCACAATGGCTTGTGCAAACGCGCCCATCACCGTCGGTGGCAGAGGGGTCAGGGGGCGCCCCTTGAGCACACGGCTGGCGCGGGCGCTGCGGTCGGCGGTCCAGAGCGGCAGCCAGGCTGCATCGCCGGCCAGAAAGGCAGGCACCTCTACAAAGATATGCTTGGGCAAGGGCTGCTGCATCAGCGCGTGCAGGGTGGCCTCGCTGGTGAGGTTGAGCTAAGGCCCCGGCTGCCTCGGGCCAAGCCTCTTGCAAGGCTTCGACCAAGGCCCAGGCTTCTGGGGTGTGGTCTGTCCGCACGGGGTGCAGCGTCAAGCGCGTGGCCATGGGGCGCCGACGCGCGTCAAATACAGTGCCTGCGCCCAGGAGCAGGTGGTCGAATACCGCAGCGCTCATCGCATGGGTCCCTTTGATGTCTGGTCAGGTTTTGATGTAGTCGAACAAAGACATGCGCTGCATGCTGGAGTAAGTTTGCAGCGCGGCTTGATAGCCCGTTTGCTTGTTCTGGAACTCAGAGATGGCCTTGATCATGTCCAGATCTTCGGCTGCAGAGCGCGTGTTTTCACTGAACAGCTTGAGGTCTTGCACCCGCACTTCGACACCATCAATGCGGGTCAGCATCTCGCCTGTCATGCTGCGTGCGCTTTGCAGGTGATTGCGGACAGAGTCGATGTCGCGCAGGCCAGACTGGATGGTTTGGGTGATGGCCGCGCTGGCACGATTCGGCGTCTTCAGCTCTGCAATCACTTTGTCCATGGCTTGAAAGACGGTGAGGTTGGGCTGTGACGGCGCAATCTCAAACGCATCACCGGAGGCAGGGCTGCCACTGATGTTGACCGCCATGCCGTCGATCTCAATGGCCTTGGTCGGGTCGAACGGTGCTTGAAAGACGCCTGTGGCGACGCCGTCGCGCAAGATCGAGTAAACCTTTTGACCGGGGGCCAACTCGGTGAACTCAATGGTGTACGTGGCACCTGTCAAGGCCTGGGGGTTGGTGACCCGGCCCGTGTCGATCCAGGCCGCGCCACTTTGGATCGGGCGGGTCACAAACACGCCGTTGCCCGTATTGGCCGAGAGCCAGGTTTGCTGGCCATCTAAGGTCAGTGGAAGGGGCTCTTCCGTCGCCACCCGGACTTCACCGCCGGTGCCCACATAGCCGACACCTCCGGGTCTGTCGATGAAGGGCGGCTGGCTGGCGCCCTGGCCAGCAAAGATGTAGCCGCCTGTGCCGTCGGAGCGGTTGGCCACGCCCAACAACTGGTTGCGAATGGCGGTGATCTGATTGGCCACATCGCGGCGTTCAGCGTCGGTGAAGCTGGCATTGCCGGCCGAGGCCAACAGCTCGCGTGCTTGCTGCAGCAACTCGCCACCATCGGCCAGGGCGGCTTCCGTCAGGGTCATGGAATTGCGGCTGGCATCCAAGGCGCGCTGGGTGGCTTCGGTGCGTTGCATCAGCGCGCGCGCGCGCTCGGCACGTGCGGCGGCAGTGGGGTCGTCGCTGGCGTGCATCACGCGCTTGCCGTTGGTCAGGCGCTCGTTGGCTTCCGAGAGGTCCTGCTGGCGCTTTTGCAATGAGATCACCGAAGAGGCGAAGGCATGGGCGGTGGAGACGCGAATCATGGGGTCTACCTTTCAAACAATCAACTGCCCAACTGCAGCATGGTGTCGAACACCGACTGCGCCACTTGCAGCACCTTGGCGGCGGCTTGATAGGACTGCTGAAACTGGATCAGCCGCGAGGCTTCTTCGTCCAGATTGACGCCGGTTTTTGACGTCAAGGTGGAGTCGGCTTGCTCCGAAGCGGTGGCCGAGATGTTGCTGGCCAAGCGGGCGCTTTGTACGCGCACACCGATGTCGGCCATGGCGGCGGCATAGGCGTCGGTGGCCGAGCGGCCACCAATGGGGTTGCCGTTGTCGTCCAAGGTCATGCCCACCAAGCGGTCATCCGACAAGGACGACATGGCCAGGGCATTGCCGTTGTTGCTGCCGGGGAACAAGGTCTTATCGACGGTGATGGTGTCACCAGTCTTGGGCACGCCGTTGAGCGAGATGGTGAAGCCATTCAGGCTGATGCCGTCCCCCGCATTCCACGTGCCTGTGCCCACATTGACCAAGGAGCCGGTGTCGCGGTCGAACAGCTCCCAGGTGTAATCTCCGGTGTCTGAGGTGAAGCTGATGTTGGCCACCAACTGAGCGTCAGGCGTGCCGTTGACCAATAGCTCGCGCAGCGAGGCAGTGCCGGTGTTGCCGACGCCAAACGTCGCGGTCACCGGAGAGGCCGCAGCAATGCCCAAAGTGTCGTCCAAGGCACGCTGCATGCCAGCGGCGGCTCGGCCCACGGGCTGAAGAGTGAAGCGGTCGCCAGGCTGCAACCCAAGACCGCCCACATCGATGCGCATGCCGTCCACCACATCGCCGCTGTTGATGCTGCGCACTAGGCCGTCGGACAGCCGGGTCAACTTCAGGCTGCCGCTCGAATCGAGGCGAAGGTCGTAGTCGCTGGCCGCCAGTAGCGAAGGGTCTGTCACCGTCATGTCTACCGAAGCCAGGACCTGTCCGCCGCCATCACGGGCATTGAAGCGTGAAGGCAGGGCTTCGGGGCCACCAAAGCGAAACAAAGCCACGCCAGGCCCGGGAGGCTTGCCCAGGTCCAAGCCGCGTGATTGGGCTTCGTTGACCTTGCCCGCAAAGGCGGCGGCCATTTGGCCCAGCATATTGCGGGCGTCAACCAGGTCTTTGTTTTGAAAATTGATCAGGCCGGCCACGGAGCCGCCGGTCAGGGCGTCCGCGTTGAGATCCAGCATCTGGCCTTGGGTGGAGATCGCCAGTGCGGCCATGCTGGGGTTGGGATCGCCAGGCTTGACGACGATTTCAGAGGCCTCGTTGCCCAGCACGAGGCGCTGGCCGCCGGCGATGAAAATGCCGACCGTGCCATCGTCCGCAGGCAATGTGGTGACCTGCAGATAGCCACTCAGTTCTTTGACCAGCGAGTCGCGTTGATCCAGCAAGTCATTAGGGAGCTGGTTCAGGCCTTTGTAGCCGGCAATCAAGTCGTTGACCTCGGCGATACGCTGGGTCAGCCCATTGATGGTGACGGCCGATGACTCCAGATCTGCCACCACCCCCCGCTGCAGGATGTCAATGCGGTTCGCGGCGCCAGCAAAGCGGTCGGCCACATCGGCCGCACGGGCCAGCACCACTTGGCGGGCGGAGTTGTCGGAAGGCGAGTTGGCCAGGTCGGTCATGGACGCGAAGAAGTCGCCCATGGCATAACCCAAGCCCTGCTCGCCGGGCGGAAAGACTTCTTCCAACTGCACCAGTTGCTGGTGGCGGGCGTCGTCCATCTTGGCCAGAGACTTGGCCACAGCGGCCTGCATGGTCAGGAACTGGTCGTGGGCACGCCGCACATTGACCACATCCACACCCTTGCCGAAGAAGCCTGCCCCACTGAACTGGCCTTGGGAGGTGGCCACTTCAGTTTGCTGACGCGAGAAGCCCTGCACATGGGCGTTGGCGATGTTGTGGGAGGTGGACTGTAGCGAGGCTGTGCTGGCAAACATGGCCCGCATGCCAATATTCATCAAGGCGGAGCTGGTCATGGGCGGCTCCTGGCCTTCAGACGTTCAAGCTGCGCTGCAAGCGCAAGGTGGTGTTGATCACACGGCCCAACTTCTCAGCGTAAGCGGGGTCTGTGGCGTAGCCCGCTCTTTGCAAGCCTTCGGCAAAGCCTTTCGCGTCTGCGCCAGCGGCGACCACGCCGGCATAGCGGGGACTGTTTTTCATCAACTGGGCATAGTCTCTGAAGGAGTCTGCATAGCTGTCGTAGGCGCGGAACTTCTGCACCACTTTGCGGGCCACGCCGTTGCTGTATTCGGTGGTCAACACGTCCACGGTGTCGCCCTTCCAGTTGCCCGTGGCTTTGATGCCAAACAGGTTGTGGGCGCTGCTGCCATCGGGATGCTTGATCTCCTTGCGGCCCCAGCCGCTTTCATGCGCAGCCTGGGCAATCATGAACTCGGCAGGGATGCCGCTGCTTCGCTCAGCCGCCTCGGCAGCTTGGGTGTGTTGCTGCACAAAGCTGGCGGCAGATTTCTGCGGCAGGGTGACCTTGGCATCGGCGCGGCTCAACTCCAGCGGCTTGGCCAGCGCTTCTTTGTCCACCTTGGGGATGGGGCCAGGGTTCATGCCCATCTGCCGCTCTAGCTGGCGTGCGATCACGTCGCTCAAGCTGCCCGGCGCACCGGAGAGCTTGGTGGCCAGTTGCGTGTCCAGCATCTCGTAGCCCAGCTTGGTGCCCTCGTTGGAGAGCGGGTCATCGGCCAGCGTGGCCTTGCGCATGCTCTTGAGCAATTCCTGCATGAAGATGGCTTCAAACTGTTTGGCCGCCTCGCGGGTCACGGCCTTGGGGTCTTGGGCGGCGCGCTGCTTGAGCAGCTCCAACCCGCGGACATCACCGAAGCCTGAGCTTTGCAATGAGCTCGAGGGTGTCATCAGATCACCTCCAGTTCCGCTTGCAGCGCACCAGCCGCTTTCATGGCCTGCAGAATGGCTAGCAGGTCCTGAGGCGTTGCACCCAGCGAGTTGACGGCCTTGACCACGTCGGCGAGCTTGGCGCCGTCCGGCAGTTGGATGATGGCGCCGCCCTGTTGCTGCACAGTGATGTCCGTTTTTTCGGTGACCACGGTTTGGCCGCCGGAGAAGGCACTGGGCTGGCTCACGATAGGAATAGCGTTGATCGTCACCGTCAGGCTGCCATGGGCTATGGCGCAAGCGGCCAGCGTCACGGCCTGGTTCATCACCACGGAACCAGTGCGTGGGTTGATGACCACGCGCGCGGCAGGTTTGGCCAAGTCAATGGGCAGGTTCTCAATGTCGGCCAAGAAGGCGACTCGTTCATTCATGTCCTGCGGCGCTTTAACGCGGACGATGCGACCGTCTAGCGCCTGAGCCGTGCCGTCGCCCTTTTCCTTATTGATGGCTTGAGCGACCGCGCGTGCGGTGTTGAAGTCGCCGGCGGTGACATCGAGCTGGAGGAACTCCCCTGACTGCAGCGGCGTGGGCACACTGCGCTCCACCGTGGCGCCCTGAGGCACACGGCCCCCGCTGAGGTGATTGATTTGCACCTTGGCGCCACCGGCTGCGGCGCCAGCGCCACCCACAATCAAGCCGCCTTGAGCCATGGCATAGACCTGCCCATCAGCGCCCTTAAGCGGAGTGGCGATCAAGGTGCCCCCCCGCAAGCTCTTGGCATTGCCGATAGACGAGACACCCACGTCAATCTGTTGCCCAGGTTGTGCGAAGGCCGGCAGTTGAGCGGTGACCAGCACGGCGGCGATGTTCTTGATCTGCATGGCCGTGCCAGGCGGCACGGTGATGCCCATCTGCTGCAGCATGGAGTTCAAACCCTGGGCGGTGAAGGGCGCTTGGGCGGTTTGGTCGCCAGTGCCGTCGAGGCCGACGACCAAGCCGTAACCCATCAGTTGGTTGCTGCGCACGCCTTGTACGGCCGCTACTTCCTTGAGGCGTTGTGACGCCCAGCTTGGCCTGGGCCACCACAACGTGGCCCAGGCCACCAGGACCACGAGGGAGAGGGCGTGCTTGAGAGGGCGGCGGGAGGTGGTCATGGTGTTGGCAAGTACTTCAGGAGCTTGCCAACGATTCTGGGCAAACTTAAACCGGCAGAAGGTTCAAGAAGAACCGTGCGAGCCAGCCAATTCCTTGGGCATCTGACATCTGACCGCGCCCCCGGTGTTCGATCCGCACATTGGCGATTTGCGCGCTCTGCACGGTGTTGCCCGGCAGGATGGCGCGCGGGTCCACATGGCCTGTAAAGCGCAGTACGTCCACGTTGTGGTTCACGCCGATCTGCTTCTCACCCGCAATCAGCAGGTGACCATTGGGCAGCACGCCTGTGACGATGGCTGTGATGGTGCCACTGAAGTCATTGGTGTTTTCTGTGGTGCCGGAGCCTTCGAACTTATTGGTGCCGTTGGCGGTGGCATTGGCCAGACCGTTGGCAAAGCTGTTGGCCTTGACACCCGGCAGCGCGGTGATGCCCGCGTCGACAGAGGCCTTTTTGTCCACCGTGCTGGTGGCCGACTGGGTGGCGCTGACCTTCTCGGCAATCCGCACGGTCAAGGTGTCCCCCACATGGCGGGCGCGATAGTCTTCGAACATCGGGCGATACGCCGCTGATGCATAGATGGAGCCCGTCACAGCCGTTGCGGGCGGGGCCTGAACGGCCATGGGCTGGTAGGCCGCCATAGCGATGGGGCCGCTGGCCGGTAGGGCGGGTGCGGTGGCCGTGGGGAACTCCACATTGGGCACGGAGTAAATGGTTTGGCAGGCGCTCAAGCCCACCACAGGGAAGACCAGCGCCAATGCGCGACACAGAGCGTGCGACATCAAGGGGCTCACAGTTGAGACAGACGCTGCAGCATCTGGTCAGAGGTGGAAATGGCCTTGGAGTTCAGCTCGTAGGCGCGCTGGGTCTGGATCATCGACACCAACTCCTCGACCACGTTCACATTGCTGGTTTCCAAAAAGCCTTGCTGCAAGGTGCCTAAGCCGTTGGCGCCTGGGTTGCCAGCCTGCGGTGCGCCCGAGGCGGCGGTTTCTGCAAAGAGGTTTTGACCGCGCGGCTCCAAGCCTGCTGCGTTGACAAAGGTGGCCAACTGCAACTGCCCTACGGCTTGGGGCACAGGCTGGCCCGGCAGGGCCACGGTGACAACGCCATCGTTCGAGATGGTCACACTTTGTGCGGTGACCGGAATGGTGATGCCGGGTTGCAATAAGTAGCCACTGTTGGTGACGATTTGGCCCTGGGCATCCAACTGAAACGCGCCATCTCGGCTGTAGCCGGTGGTGCCGTCCGGCATGGTGATCTGAAAGAAGCCATTGCCCTTGATCGCAATGTCCAGCGTGCCTGAACTCTGCTGCAAGTTGCCCTGCGCAAAATTGCGCGCGGTGGCCACGGCCCGTGTGCCCAGACCGATCTGCAAGCCGGTAGGCAACTGTGTTTGCTCCGAGCTGGCGGCACCAGCCTGGCGCAGGTTTTGGTAGATCAAGTCCTCGAACACCGCATGGGCGCGCTTGTAGCCGGCCGTGGCGGTGTTGGCGAGGTTGTGAGAGATGTGGTCCAGCTGAGTTTGCTGGGCCTCCATCCCGGTCTTGGCAATCCAGAGCGATCTAAGCATGGGTACTGCTCCCAATAAGGGTGATGTCCCGATGATCGACTGGACTTGAGGCGCCCAAGGCCCCAAAAAGCAAGGGCTTCACCGCGCAGTTTGGGGTGCGGTGGCCTGCGTTTACAGCGGTGCCAGTGGCTCAAACTGCGCCGCTTGCTTGGCCTGCCAGGCGGCAATGGCTTGGCTCATTTCGCCGATGTCAAAGATGGCGCTTTGCAGCAGGCTCATCTGGGCCAGGGCGTCGGCCGTGCTGTGGTCGCGCGCAAAGTTCAGCGCCTGCTTGCTGCCCGAGATGGCCAGCGGGCTCTTGGCGGCGATCTCAGCGGCCAAGCCCAGCGCGTGGGCTTCTAGCGCGGCGGCGTCGGGCAGCACGGCGTTCACCAGCCCGGCTGCCAACGCCCGTTCGGCACCCAGGCGCTCGCCGGTGTAGCAAAGTTGCCGCACCAAGCCTTGCGGCAAGAGCTTGGGCAGGCGCTGTAGCGAGCCCAGGTCGGAGGCCATGCCAATGTGGATCTCTTGCACGGTGAAGAAGGCGTCCGCGCTGCACACCCGCACATCACAAGCGGCGGCCAGGTCCAAAGCGCCTCCAATGCAGCCCCCTTGCACCGCGCAGACCACTGGAAAGCGCGCCTCTTCCAACGCCGTGAAGCAGGCCATCAACCGCTGCAAGCCCGTTGTGAAGGCCTGGCGCTGCCGTGCGGTGGAGGTGTTGAGCATGGCAAGGCCCCCGGCGAAAACGTCCAGCGCCATGCCCGCCGAAAAGTGCTTGCCCGTGGACGAGAGCACCAACACCCGCGTCTGCCCCGCATCGTCCAGCGCTTGCACCGCGTCCTTCAGCGCCGGGAAGAAGCTCGGCTCCATGGTGTTCATGCGCTCGGGGCGGCACAGCACCAAACGCGAGATGCCGGTGGCGGGGTCGGTGGTGAGGGTGAAGGCGGGGTGGGACATAAGGGCTCTTTCAAGAATTCGCTGCGTCGTCTATCAAGCGCAAGAGTTCAGCTTTATGCCGCCCTCTTGAACGCATACAGATTCAGTAGGGGCCAAGAAACCGGGTTCCATTGAAATGAACCATGTGCGTGGGCGCGTCGGCGATCCACACCTCCGATTCCCACGCGATCGCCTTCAGATAGCGGACAAAGGTTTTCCGGTCAGGGAAGGCGGAGACGAAGACCAAGCCCGGCGCGCAGCCTTCGAACAAGCGAACAAGTTCGATCTGGCGTTTGGAGTCGACAGGGCCGTGGCTGGTGGCGGATTCAATGAGCAACAACCAGCCCTTGTCTCGCAGGTAAATCACCACATCGGGCAACTTGCCGTGGTCGTCCAACTGGGCGCCCAAGCTCAACAAAAGGTCTCGATCAAAGAAGCCGACTTTGTTGCCCGTGTCGCCCACATAGGCGAGCTCGCCACCCGGCGCAAAGCGAGGCGCAAAACTCTCAACAATGTCTCGGATCAACTCCGAGTGCCTCCCCGGAGACAGGCTGATCTCTTGCCCATCTGTGATCTTGACCGAGACCATTTTCATGTCTCGCGCTTTGGCATAGCGTCGCGCAAGGCTTGGGCGCGCGGCCATAAAAGTGGCCAGAGCAGGTGCGTATTCAGCCGTGCCGAACAAACGCAAAACCGTGAGGAGATGGGGTTCGATTTGATAGACAGCCTTTGGGCTGTTGACCGCACGCCCCGGATCATCGGGGTTGTAAAGGCACATGCCTGCTTCCACCAATTGATGCATGGACTGCCGACGGAAAGTCTCACGCGTGTTCGGGGCGTAATGGGCACCGTAGTGGGTGCCGGCCCAGTTCATGATGGGCGTGATACCGATCAGTGCGCTTTGCGCGTCAGCCCAGGGCTGTCTTGGCTTTAAGTCAAGCAAGGCCAGCAGGCAGAGTGCCGTTCGCTCATTGTGTTGACCGACGGGCAGATCGAGGTCAATCAGGATGTGCATCGCATCCTTCAGTTTGCGTTGTTTGCTCATTCGGCTATTGCTGCATCAATGTCTTTTTGCGACATGCCCTTGGTGTACGCCTGCCCCATGGCGCGAAGACGCTCCAGACTCGGGTATTTCATGTTCCGCAAGTCCGTGGCGTTGACCTGGGTGTGCCCGGAAAAAACACGAAAGAAATTGTCGAGCGGCGTGGAGTTGAGGAAGACGGTTAACCCTTTGGCGATGTCCAGCGGCAGGCCGCCCTTGCGGATGTGGAACACGTTCCAGTGATTTTCAAACCCAACCCACTCGCTTTGGGTGTCTTCGGGGGTGATGAGGTAGGCCACCACACGCCGCCGCTCTTCCTTGGCCGAGAAGCGCCTAACGAGCACATAAACGCCCTCGCGCATCAACCACTTGTCGACCTCCTGGCAGCGCATCAAGCTGTTGGGCTTTTTGTGGGCCTTGGGCCATTCGAAGCCTGCCGGGGTGAAGTGATGGGGATAGACGCACGGCACCGAACCAGGCTGGGGGTCTTGGCTCCACCAGGCCTTAAGACGGAAGTCCACCACCGGGCCGGTACACACCGCTAGGCCCAGTTCTTGGAGGCTGTGCTCAAACAAGGTTGCACTGGCCTCATCCCCGCTGTCTTCTTGTGGGATGCGAAGGAACCGTTCCCTGTCTTGCGGCTGAACAATGGTGTCGAAGGGAACAGTCCGCTGGTGGAGGTCTTGAAACGATGCGTCCTGTGAAAACGACAACGTGACCTCGCCCTGTTGCCCAGCCCGTGTAAGTTTGAGGATGATGTTCTCTTGCAAGACCTCATCGTCCTTAAATGCTTGGCTGCGCGATTCGAAGATGTGAATGCGGTCGATGGAGCACTTGGCGAACATCAACTCGCGAAACGGCTTGTAGTAAGGGCCGTTGCAGAAGGATCGGGGGATGATGACGACGATTTCGCCGCCCTCCGTCATTTGCAAGATCGCCAGTGCCAGGAATGCCGTGTAGAGGTTGACGGTTTCCAGGCCCACTTGGCGGCACGCCAAACGATGGACAGAGTCTGTACCGATTTTTTTGTACGGCGGGTTCAGGATCGCATGGGTGAAGCGGGTACCGAGATCGAATTGAATCCGACTCACCGAGTCCAGGATGAAGTCCTGCACGTGCAACTCCGTGGCCGTGTCTAGGCGGTCCAGATTGGCCTTCAAGTAGCTGACCATGACCGGGTCAACTTCCCAGGCCTCGGCGCGCGAAATTTTTAGAGTCTCGCTTGCAGCCAGTGTCAGCGAGCCTATGCCAGCACCTGCGTCTAACAAAACGGCATTTTCGTGATGGGTAAACAGCCTCGCCATGAACGCTGCAATGTTGAAGGGCGTCATAAACTGGCCGAGCGCGCCCTTCTTCTGTGGATCCAACTTGGCGTTCGCCTCGTGGCGTAAAGAGTCCATCACGGCGTCGATCATGAAATCACCTTTTGCTCGATCATTGATTGATCAGGTCTTGAGGGCCCAGTTGTTTGCGTTAATAGCTTTGACCGGAGTTAGGCGCAGTGATGGCCTAATCTTTTGTCCAGTATTCTAAGCGGTCTTGATTCGGCAGAGTCTCAGATCACCCAGTGGCATTTACCGCCGATTTCAGCGATGTTTGGCAGCATTGCTTCCCGCGCTCTCCTGTTGAAAGTTCACGCATATGAGCCACACCCTGACCACCCCGGACGGCATTGCTTTGGCACTGCGCACCTGGGCTCCGCCACACTCGCCACGCGGCCAGGTGCTTTTGGTGCACGGTTTGGGCGAGCACATGGGCCGCTATGAGGCATTGGCCCAGGCTTTGGTGGCGCAAGGCTGGGTGGTGCAGGCCTATGACCAGCGTGGGCATGGCAGCTCAGGCGGTGGGCGGGGGCAGATGGCGGCGCAGGACAGCCTGTTGGCCGATCTGGGTCAGGTGCTTCAGCACGTGCGCAGCACCGCCTCTGCAGGGCCACTGATCTTGCTGGGCCACAGCCTGGGCGGTTTGGTGGCGGCGCGCTATGTGGCCGAGGGTTTGCAGGCCGCGCCCGCGCCCTGGTGGCAGGCGGTCGACGGCTTGGTCTTGTCATCGCCCGCCTTGGATGCCGGTATGACGGCAGTGCAAAAGCTGCTGACGGCGGTGGTGTCGCGCGTGGCGCCGAACTTGGCGGTGGGCAATGGCTTGAACCCCAACGATATTTGCCGCGATGCGGCCGTGGTACAGGCCTATCGGGCCGACCCGCTGGTGCACGACCGCATCAGTGGTCGCCTGGCGCGCTTCATTGCCGATGCCGGCCCCTGGGTTGAGGCGCGGGCACCGCATTGGCAAACGCCCACCTTGCTGATGTGGGCCGGTGCGGATCGTTGCGTCAACCCGGCGGGCGCAGTGCGTTTTGCTGCAACTGCGCCAGCGGCGAGATTGAGTGCACAAACCTGGCCCGCCTTGGCCCATGAGATCTTCAATGAGCCCGAACGTGCGGCGGTTGTAGCCAGCTTATTGGCCTGGTTGCTCCCCCGGGCCACACCCAAGGCGCCATGAAGAGTGCAGGGTCGGCCTGACTCTACTGCTGAGCGTGGTCTTCTGAGAGCCGCTGCTGGGCCATGACCCACTGCTGCACACCCCGGTGCAAGGCACTGTAGTTGCGCAAACGTTGCTCCATGGCTCGCAAGTCAATGCGGGTCTGTGCGCCTCGTCTCATCTGCTGGCCTTGAAGCGCTGTTGCAATCAGCGTGTCAGAGGCTGGTTGATGGGCCACATCGGCCACACCCCAACAGAGTGAAGAGGGTATGAACAGGGCCTGTTGGCTCGCCATGGCGGCCTGCAGAGCTTCGTTTTGCGGCACGCGGATCTACATGCACCATGCCCGCAAACTCCTGCCGCAGCAGCGCGATGGCCAGGGATGAAGGGTCGTGCCTGTCGCGCTCTGCTTTCACTGAGCCCCTCGGCGCATGAAAGCGCCGAAGCCGAGCAGGGGCATACCCAGCAAGCCCAAGCCCGGGCCGCCCACCCTCCTAGCCCCAGAGGTCAAGGGGGGGGTCGGTGGCCAGGGCGCGGAGTAAATCGGTGCGCGAGATGAAGCCCAGCACCTGACCCGCGTCATTGGCGACGGGCAGGCCCGGCAGGTCTGTGTCTAGCAGCAGCGCCGCGACGCGGCGCAGCGGGGTGTCGGGAGCGGTACTGGGCACGGGGGACCACATGCACTCTATGACGCCTCGGCCCCAGTGGCGCAGCGCCTCGGCCTGCGCTTGAGGCACGTTGACTTGGGTCGGCAGCAGCGCCTGTCGGCCGACCAAGCCCACCAAGCTGCCTTGGGCGTCCACTACAGGCGCCTGTCCGATGCCATGCTCAGACAGGATGCGCCAGGTCTGGCTCAAGTCGGCTGTAGCGGGCACCGTGATGACCGGGCTGTGCATGACATCGGCCACCACCTGGAGGCTTTGCCGCGCCGCACCTGGGCTGCCCTGCGCATAGGCCTGCAAGGCCTGCCTGGCGGCGCCGTGGTCGGGCGGCGGGTGCGCCGCAGGGGTGTCGGGCTTCACGGGACGAATGGGCTGGGCGCGTGTCATGCGCTCAAGCCCGGAGGCCTGTCGCAGTTGCTCTAAGCTGCCATTGAACAAGCGCCCCTGAAGGCCGTGGATATAGAACATGGCTTCACCTCTGCAAACCGATGTTTCTAGAGGCCTCCACCATACAGCACCCCGGCGCTGAGCGCCGCTTTACTTGGCCGTCGGCATCACAAACTCAGCGCCCTTGCCAATGCTGGCGGGCCAGCGCTGCATGATGCTTTTTTGCTTGGTGTAGAAGCGCACGCCTTCTTCGCCATAGGCGTGCATGTCGCCAAACAGGCTCTTCTTCCAGCCGCCAAAACCGTGCCAGGCCATGGGCACGGGAATGGGCACGTTGATGCCCACCATGCCGACCTGCACGCGGCGGCTGAACTCGCGCGCCACATTGCCGTCACTGGTAAAGCAGGCCACGCCGTTGCCATACTGGTGGGCGTTGACCAGATCAAGCGCCTCGGCAAAGTCTTTGACGCGCACGCAAGCCAGCACCGGACCGAAGATTTCTTCTTGGTAGATGCGCATTTGCGGCGTGACATGGTCGAACAAGGTGCCCCCAGTCCAGAAGCCGTCTTCCAGGCCTTGGGGGCGCACGCCCCGGCCATCCACCAACAGTTGAGCCCCTTCCTCCACACCCAGGGCGATATAGCCCTCGATGCGGTCGCGGGCCTCGCGGGTGACGATGGGGCCCATCTCGGCATCTAGCTCCATGCCGTTCTTGATCTTCAGGGTCTTGGCGCGCTCGGCGAGCTTGGGCATTACCTTGTCGGCCACGTTGCCCACCAACACCGCCACGCTGATGGCCATGCAGCGCTCACCGGCTGAGCCATAGGCCGCGCCGATCAGCGCATCCACCGCTTGCTCGACATCGGCATCAGGCATCACCACCATGTGGTTCTTGGCGCCGCCCAGGGCTTGCACGCGCTTGCCGTGGTGGGCGCCGGTTTCATAAATGTATTGGGCGATGGGCGTGGAGCCCACAAAGCTGATGGCCTTGACATCGGGGTGGCTCAGCAGCGTGTCCACGGCCAGCTTGTCGCCCTGCACCACGTTGAACACACCGTCAGGCAGACCGGCTTGCTTGAGCAGGTCGGCGATGAACAGGCTGGCGCTGGGGTCGCGCTCGCTGGGCTTGAGCACAAAGGTGTTGCCGCAGGCCAGGGCCACCGGGAACATCCACATGGGCACCATCACGGGGAAGTTAAACGGCGTGATGCCGGCCACCACGCCCAAGGGTTGGCGCAGCGTCCAGTTGTCGATGCCGGTGCTGACTTGGTCGGTGAAGTCGCTCTTCAGCAGTTGCGGTGCGCCGCAGGCGAACTCGACAATGTCAATGCCGCGCATCACTTCGCCTTGGGCGTCGGTGAAGACCTTGCCGTGCTCGGCGGTGATCATGGCGGCCAGCGTGTCCTTGTGCTGATTCAGCAGGGCCAAGAAGTTGTTCAACACGCGGGCGCGCCGGATGGGTGGCGTCTCGGCCCAGGCCGGAAAGGCGGCGGCCGCAGCGGCCACGGCGGCCTGTACATCGGCCTCGGCGGCCAGGCGCACATGGCGGGCCACGGCGCCGGTGGCGGGGTTGTAGACGGCTTGGCGGCGCTCGCCGTGGCCCGCATAAGGCGCACCGCCAATGTAGTGGGCAACGTCGGCAGAGGCGGTGTAGGGCAAGGGAGCAGCCATGGGATGAGGTGTGTGATGAGCGGTGAAGCCGCGAGTCTAGGCAGCCTCAGCGATTCAGGAAATGCCACTGAGCTGGATTCATTGTTCTGAATAATGAACAATATGGCCAAGGAAACTAGCGGATCACTGCACGATGAGCACCGACCTTCGCGCCCTGATGTGGAGCCATGTGCACGGCTTGAGCGTGCTGGCCGAGGCTGGCAGCTTCACCATGGCTGCCGAGCGCATGGGCCTGTCCAAGGCGGCCATGAGCCAGCGCGTGGCTGAGCTGGAGCGGGCGGTGGGCGTGCCCCTGGTGCGCCGCACCACGCGCAGCATGCAGCTCACCGAAGCCGGGCTGCGCCTGGTGGAGGCCACGCAAGGCCACTTCGAAGCCATTGCCCAGGCCTTCAGCGGGATTCAGGAGCTGGCCGCCGAGCCGCGCGGCCTGCTGCGGGTCACGGCCCCGGTGGCCTTGGCGCGCCAGCACTTGGTCGGCTTGCTGCCACAGTTTCTCAAGCAGCACCCGGCGGTGCGGCTGGAGCTGGACCTGTCCGACCGCCTGCGGCCTTTGGCCCAAGAAGGGTTTGACCTGGCCATTCGCCACACCAGCATGCCGCCCGACACCCATGTGGCCTGGGCCTTACGCTCGACGCGTTCCTTGTTGGTGGCGAGTCCGGCATACCTCGCTGAGCGCGGGCAGCCCGTTCACCCCACTGAGTTGAGCCAGCACGCTTGTTTGCTCTATCCCCGGCCTGGCGATGCCAGCGCCTGGAGCCTGGAGCCCGCCAACGGCGACGCGTCCGGCCGTGTCAGCGTGGCGGTGAGCGGCCCGTTGGCGGCCAATAACAGCGAGGCCTTGCGCGAGGCAGCGGTGGCAGGTTTGGGCATTGCCTTGTTGCCGGACTTCAGCGCGCAGAGTGCCTTGTCCCAGGGTTTGTTGGTGCCGGTAATGCCGCAGTGGCAGCCGGTGGGGGCATTTGGCTCACAGATCTGGGCGGTGCGCCCGCACAGTGCGCAAGTGCCTTTGGCGGTGAAGGCGCTGGTGGCCTTTTTGCGCCAGGCTTGGGCTGTCAAGGCCTGAATTGCCTGATTTAGTGCGCTTACTTTCGGCGTCTTTGCGGTGGATGCCCTTCGGACAATCGGGCATCGATGCATGTTTCCCCGAAAAGAGGGCCTATGGGCAATATCGCCGCACTTCAACTTAGCCTGGCCAAGCGCCTCGGGCTGGGCTTTTCCATGCTCTTGCTGGCCATGTGTTTGGTGGCCGGACTGGCGCTTTGGGAACTGCAAGCCCAAGGGCAGCGCATGCGCCAGATTGTGGAGGTCAACAACAGCAAAGTGGAGTTGGCCCATGGTCTGATGGAGAACATCAGCAGCATGGCCATTCAGGCGCGGTCCATCACGCTCTTGACCGATGTGAAAGACATTGATGCCGAGACGGCGCAAATGGCGCAGGCCCTGCGTGACTATGCCAAGGTGTTTGAGACGCTTGAACAGCATGTTCGGGCGGACGGCGACCCAGAGGAAGTCGCGCTGAGCTCGGCCATCGCGGCGGCGGCTGCCAAGGCCATTCCCCTGATCAAGCAAGCGGCCCATGAGGGTGAGATCGGCGCCGGGGTGGAGGCCACCTTGACCCTCACCAGCCGCGTTCGACCCGCTGAGGCTGAATGGCGCAAGCTGGTCAGCAACTATCTGGCCCATGTGGCCGCAGAGAACCAGCATGCCGCCGAGCAAGCGCGTGCCGCACAGCAGCGTGCTGCTGCGGTGATTGGTGGCCTGCTGCTGCTGGCCCTGGTGTTTGGGGCTCTGCTGGCGTGGCGTATCACCCGAAGCGTGACGGTGCCGCTCGCCCAAGCCGTGCAGTTCGCCGAGGGTATCTCTCACGGCGACCTCAGCTTGTCGATGCCAGACCAGCGCCACGACGAGATGGGTCGCCTCTTTGACGCCATGTCCCGCATGCAAACCCATTTGCGCGAGTTGGTGGGGGGGATCCGTGAGTCGGCCGAATCCTTGCGCACGGCCAGTGCCGAAGTGGCTGCGGGCAATCTGAACCTCTCTCAGCGCACCGAGGTGGCGGCGGGCAATCTGCAAGAGGCGGCCTCTTCGCTCACCCACGTGACAGATACCGTGCGGCAGTCGGCCGATGCAGCACAACAAGCGAACGCCATGGCCTCGACGGCCGCCGAGGTGGCCCGCAAGGGCGGCGATGTGGTGGGACAGGTCGTCAACACCATGGAGCGGATCAATGAGTCCTCGCGGCGCATCTTCGACATCATTGGCGTGATCGACGGCATTGCCTTTCAGACCAACATCCTGGCGCTCAATGCGGCGGTAGAAGCGGCACGTGCCGGCGAGCAGGGCCGAGGCTTTGCGGTGGTGGCCGGCGAGGTGCGAGGCTTGGCAGGCCGGTCTGCCCAAGCCGCTAAGGAAATCAAGGCCTTGATTGGCGCCAGCGTTGAGACGGTGGACCAAGGCGCGCGTTTGGCGGCGGATGCGGGCTCCACCATGGCGGAACTGGTCACCAATGTGGCCTTGGTGCAAGGCATCATTGAAGAGATCACCACCGCCTCGTCGCTGCAAAGCTCGGGGCTGGCGTCGGTGAACGCTTCCGTGGGCCAACTTGACGCCATGACCCAGCAGAATGCGGCACTCGTAGAGCAGTCTGCCGCCTCGGCGGATAGCTTGCAGTCTCAGGCCAAGCGCTTGGCCGAAATGGTGAGCGTTTTCAAGGTCCAGGGTTAGGCTGCCCAAGTGCCCGTTCAATGCGGGCCGCCTGCAACGAAAAAAAACGACCCAACCCGTGAGGGTTGGGTCGCTGGAAGTCCTCCGAGAGGACGTCGTTGGGACCGGTTGTCTGCCTCTGGCCAGAGCTTTAGGCTTGACGATGAGAGGACTGTATCGCAGGCCTGAAGGCGATACAAACCCCCAATTGGGGGATGACATAAGCCCTGATTCGCAGATCGTCTCCCTTGACTGAATGGGTGGAGCGACAATCGTGGGATGGCAGAACCCCTTTCCCCCCTGAACGAAGACGAGATGGCCGAGCTGGATGCGGCGCTCAGCGCCATTCCTGCATCGCTGGAGCCGCTGGACCTCTCGATGTTGGACGGCTACCTTGTGGGTGTGCTGCTGCAACCCCAGGCGGTATCACCTGAGCAGTGGTTTGCGCATGTCGTGGATGTCGATGGCCGCCCCGCGCCTAAAGGCTTCAACACCGCCCGACTGCAGGCGCTGGCTGAGCGCCGTCATGCCGAATTGAATCGCGCCATTCACCACCGCCAGTGGTTTGATCCTTGGGTCTTCGAGCTGGAAGAGGACGAAGATCCGCTGCAAACCGTGATGCCTTGGGTGGCTGGTTTCGCCACGGCGATGGAGTTTTTCCCGGCGCTGACGAACCTGGACTCCGCCGACGTGTTGGAGCCCTTGGCGGTGCTCTATCGCTCGTTTGACCCGGACGATCTGGAAGACGCCGACGAGCTGCTGGCCATGATCGAAGAGCTGGAGCCGCCCAACGATTTGGCTGAAGCTGTGGAAGCCCTGGTGAGCAGCAGCTTGCTGCTGGCCGATGTCAGCCGCCCGCAGCCCAAGAAGCCGGCGCCTGTGCGCAGGCCCACTAGCCCAGGAGCCGCACGGCGTGCAAGCCAAGGCCCTGGGCCACGCTCGCGAGGCGGTCGCCCCGGATCACGCTAGCCTTGGCAAACGGCGCGGCAATGCGGGTGGCCAAGGGCAGCAGGCCGGTGGAGCCGCCCGTCAGGTAGACCACGTCAATGTCGGCAGGCCTGAGGCCCGCCATGCGTACCGTTTCCACCCCTGCATCCACGATCCGCTGCAGGTCTGCATCCACTGCGCCCAGCGCCTGAGGTTCCGTGAGTGAAGTCTTCAGGCCCCGCTCCACCTGCCACAGGTCGATGTCGGCTTGGCCGCCTTCGGCCACGGAAATCTTGGCGGCCTCGGCCTCGCTCAGCAAGGCATGGCCCAGACGCTCTTGCACCACGTTCATCAGGCGCCCATGCAGCAGCGGGTCGGCATAAAAGCTCTTCATGCCGCGCAACTCCATCACCCGCTGGGGGCTGTAGAGCGTGTTGATGAGGTGCCAGGTGGCCAGGTCGAAATAGGCCCGGCTGGGCACTTCGCGTTGGGCGGGGGCGGGGCCTAAAGATTTGTAGCCGATCAAGGGCAGGATGGCGCTGAGTTCGATATGGCGGTCGAAGTCGGTACCGGCAATGTGCACACCGTGGCTGGCCAGGATGTCGGCCGAACGGTCCAAGCGCGCGCGGCGCTGTGGCCCCACCCGCACCACCGAAAAGTCCGAGGTGCCGCCACCGATGTCGGCCACCAACACCGCTTGCTCGCGGGTGGCCGTGCTTTCATAGTCCAGCGCCGCGGCGATGGGCTCAAACTGAAAGCTGATGTCGGTGAAGCCCACCGCGCGGGCAGCGGCTTCCAGGGCATTCTGTGCTTGCGCGTCACGCTCGGGGTCGTCGTCCACAAAGAACACCGGGCGGCCCAACACCGCTCGGGTCAGCGGGCCACCGGCCTCGGCTTCGGCCAAGGTTTTAAGGTGGCGCAGATAGCCGCTCAAGATGTCGATGAACTTGACGCCGCGGCCATCGCCAATGTCGGTGCTTTGCTCGACCAGGCTGGAGCCCAGCACGCTCTTCATCGAGCGCATCAGGCGGCCTTCCATGCCCTCCACATACGCCGCCATGGCCGCGCGGCCGTAAAGGCGGCGCGGGTCCTCGTGCGGGGCTTGACCCTCCATGGTGTAGAACACCGCGGTGGGCATGGTGGGCAGGCCGTTCTCAACCGCGACCAAGCGCACGCGCTGGTCGTCCACGGGCAGTGCAATGGCCGAGTTAGAGGTGCCGAAGTCAATGGCGCAAAAGCGGGCGCCGTGGGCCGCTGAGCGGGGCAGGGAAGAAGAGGATGCAGACATATCGCGCCTCAGCGAGGGGGGCGTGATTTTGGCATACAAGAACAGGCAGCCCTTCTGAAGGCGGCCTGCGTGTCAAGGCTGTTGGAGTTCAAGCGTTGGACAAGGCCACGCGGCTGCGGGCTTGCGGCGCTTGCGGGCCGCAGAAACCAAAGTGGAGCTGAGGCTGTTGCCCCAAGATCAACTCCGCCAATGCACGGCCGGAGCCCGCGCCGTGGGTCCAGCCCAGCGTGCCGTGGCCCGTGTTTAGCCACAGGTTGGGCAGGCGATCGGTCCGGCCGATGTAGGGGATGTTGGTGGGCGTGCTGGGGCGCAGGCCGGTCCAGAAATTGGGCTCGCTGGTATCAGCCACACCCGGGAACAATTCTTCGTAGCGGCGCACCAGCGCAGCGCAGCGCACCTGCGCGGTGGCGGTGTCTAGGCGGGTGTCGTAACCCGCCATCTCGGCGGTGCCCGCAATGCGGATGCTGTTGCCCAAGCGCGAAATGGCAATCTTGCGGGTGTCGTCCAAGAGGCTGACGCTGCTGGCTTGCTCCGGCTTTTTGAGCTTCAGCGTGGCGGAGTAGCCCTTGGCCGGGTAGATGTCCAGGTCCACGCCCACCGGGCGCAGCAAGGCGGTGCTGTAGGAGCCCATGGCCACCACGTAGTGGTCGGCCAGCAAGGTGCTGCCCAACTCAGTCTGGCGATTGACCACGCGCGCACCGCTGATTTCGCCACCGGCGGTGTTCAAACCCAGGATGTCGTGCTCCCACAGGAACTTGACGCCACGCTCGGCGCACAGGGCAGCCAGCTTTTGCGTGAAAGTGCAGGCATCGCCCGACTCGTCGCTGGGGGTGTAGGTGCCGCCGTGGATGTGGGCACCAAAGCTGGCCAGCGCAGGCTCCACCTTCAGCACCTCTTCGCGGCTCAGCACCCGGCGGTCCACGCCATAGCGGCGCATCAGCTCAGCGCCTTGCGCCCCTGCCTCAAAGTCAGCGGCGGAGGAGAAGAAGTGCAAGATGCCCTTCTCTAGGCGGTTGTATTCAATGCCGGTGTCCGCCACCAAGCTCTTGAGCGATTCATGGCTGTAAGCGCCCAGCGCCACCAGTTGCTGCACATTGCGGGCAAAAGCGGCGTCGGTACATTGGGTCAGGAACTTTATGCCCCAGCGCCACTGGTACGGGTCAAGCCGGGGGCGGAACAGCAAGGGGGAGTCGTCACGCAGCAGCCACTTGGCCACTTTCAGCGGGGCTCCGGCATTGGCCCAGGGTTCACAAAAACTGACCGAGATTTGAGCGCCATTGGCGAAGCTGGTCTCCAGGGCCGCGTCTGCTTGGCGGTCCACCACCGTGACCTCATGGCCTTGCTGGGTCAGATACCAAGCGGTGCTGATGCCGATGATGCCTGCGCCGAGAACAATGATTTTCATGGGGGACGACCTCGTGTCCGTTGAGCATGTCGGCAGCCGGTGCGGTGCCACTGTGGCTGCGGATTGTGGGGGGTCATGGCCCGCAAAAGAAGAAAAATTAATAACAATCAACAATCATTCCTATTTCTAATAAAAGTGCTGATTGATTGAAGTCAGCCTAGGCACCACAGTGCTTGGCAGAAAGCCGCAAAAGAGGGTGAAAACCATGTTCCTCAGCGCTTATGTCGGGCCCGAGCGGGTCGAAACTCTCAAAGCCACGACCGCATTGGAGATCCTCATGAGCACCCCGTCCCGCCCCAGCTTTCTGCGCCGCTTGATGGGCCATCCTGCCCCCGCGCCGGAGTTTGATGCGGGCGATATGGGCACGGCGTTTGGCATGGACTACTGCTTGGATCAGCGCCCCCTGGAGCCCCTGCCCAGCCCAGCCGAGGTGGCCGAGGCCGAGCGTCAAGCGCGGGTGTGGAGCTTCCGCCGCGACCGCAACTGAGGTGCGCCTGAGTCTTGGGCCTGACCGCCCTGGACGGTGAGCCAGGGGAGCCTTGCAGGCCCTTATGCCCTGATCCATGCCGATAATCCCGCATTCGATCAAAACACAAGGGCGGGAGTGGCATGGACACACTGGACAAACTCAATCAACTGGCGGAGTCGCACGGCGCGCTCAAGCCTGGCAAGGGCATGGTCTCTGGCACCATTGCCTTGGTGCTGGGCATCTTGTGCTTTTTGGGGGTGTTGGCCTTTCACTTCCCCCAGTACCTGACCACGCCTGAGCTGCGCAAGAACTACAGCGTGGAGGTGATCCGTCAACTGATGTATGGCGCCATGGTGATCGCCGGCGGCTTGGCTGTCTTCAATATCGTGCTGGGCCGCGTGCGCTGGTTGTCTCTGGGCGCCTTCACCCTGGTGGCCTTGACCGCTTTCCTGGGCGGCCACAAGGTCATGGTCAATGACTTTCCCGACCATACACCTTACATCGGCCTGGACTGGTTCATCTTGGACCTGTTGGGCTCCTCGCTGATCTTCATCTTCATCGAGAAGATGTTTGCCCTGCGCAAAGACCAGCCCGTCTTTCGCGCCGAGTGGCAGACGGACCTGACCCACTTCATCGTCAACCACATGGTGGTGGGCTTCATCTTGCTGGCCACCAACCTGCTGGTGCACAAGTTGTTTGGCTGGGCGGTGCAAGACGGTATTCGCGGCTGGGTGCAAAACCTTCCGTTCATTCCGGCGCTGCTGCTGATCATCTTGGTGGCCGACCTGGTGCAGTACTGGGCCCACCGGGCTTATCACGAGGTGCCGCTGTTGTGGCGCATCCATGCGGTGCACCACAGCGTCAAAAGCATGGACTGGATCGCGGGCTCGCGCCAGCACATTTTGGAGTTGCTGATCACCCGCACGGCGGTGCTGGCACCGATCTTTCTGCTGGGCTTCTCCAAAGAAGTGATCGATGCCTATGTGGTGGTCGTGGGCTTCCAGGCCGTGTTCAACCACGCCAACGTCAGCGTGCGTTTGGGGCCGCTGCGCTATGTGATCGTCACGCCCAACTTCCACCACTGGCATCACTCGCAAGACGCCGAGGCCATCGACCGCAACTATGCGGCGCACTTTGCCTTTTTAGACCACCTGTTTGGCACGGCGGTTCAGGCCGACCGCAAGTGGCCCGATCAGTACGGCGTGGTGGGTAACTACGTACCTGATGGCTTCTGGGCGCAGTTGAAGTTCCCCTTCACCTGGAAGGGCTGAGGCCGGCCTTGGCCTGAAACGCAAAAGAGGCCCTCGGGCCTCTTTTGCTGGGTGGGTCGGTGTGGCGGCTCAGCGCACCAGCAAGACCGGTGTGCTGCAGTGGGCCAAGACCTTGGTGGCCACCGAGCCCATGACCAAGTTCGCCAGCGAGCTGTGGCCGTGAGAGCCCATGATCAGCAGGTCAAACTTGCCCTTGTCTGCGGTGGCGGCAATCACATCGGCGGCGTTGCCCACCTTCGAGACATAGCTCGCTTGGATGCGCTGCTTGTTAAAGAAGGTACGGATGGGCTTGAAGACCTTTTCAGCCTCGTCGTCGTAGTGCGCCTTCAACAAGGCTTTGTCCAACACCGCCGCCGCGCGTGGCGGCACAGCGGGCACGGTGTGAACCACAGTGTATTCATGGTGGGCACCGAGCCATTCGTCATGGGCGGCCAAATAGGCCAGCATGCGCTTGGTGTAGGCACTGCCGTCGGCGGCAACCAGAATCTTCATGGGGATCTCCTTGAGGTGAATGGTTGCAGTGTGGCAGCCTGCGGGCCTGAGGTCTTGCCTTACATCAAGCCAAGAGTAGCTTGGCGACAAGCTTGCCGAATGTGGGTGGCCGCACGCAGCACGGCCAGCCGTTAGACCGTGATCAGCTTGAGCCCGTCCCAGCCCTCAGCCTCGCCCTTGCGCGCCAAGCCACGCGCCTGACAGACCACGCGTGCAGGCTTTTGCCCAAGGCGGGCTTGGGTGTAGTCATGCCGGCAGTGCAGATGACCATGGAGCCAGAGGTCTGCCCGAGGGATCAGGTCGTCGTCGGCGCAGCAAAAGCTGGCCGTGCCGGGCTGCTTGCCAAAGCGCGGGTCGGCACTGCGCAGACTGGGTGCGAAGTGGGTGATGACGCAGGTCGCATCCCAGCGGCCTTGCGGCGGCTCGCTGAGTGTTTGTTCCAGCCAAACGCGGCATTGCAGTCCGGCCTCCCGCACGGCGGCGGCGTCAAAGGGCGCGCCGCGCCAGCGGCTGTTCATCACCCGTTGAAAGTAGCCTGCTGCACGCATGGCACGGTCGCGCTGGGTCGCGCCAAAGAGATCAAAGTCGCTCCACCGCACCGTGCCGCAAAAACGGATGCGGCGGCCGTCGTCGCCAGTCATCACGGTGCTGGCTTGCTCCAAGAGTTGGATGCCTAGGCCTTCGCAGCGCGCCCGCAGCGCCGGCCAGGCCTCATCCAGCTCGCGACCATCGAACTCATGATTACCGGCCACCATCAAGACGGGCACTGGCCAGCCTTGAAACAGCGCCAAGGCGTCCCAGCGGGTGTCGATGTCACCGGCGAGCACCAGTACTTCGGCGCCGGGGGCGGGCTGCGGTGTGTAGGCCTCGGTTTCGAGGTGAAGGTCAGACAAGAGTTGGAGACGCATGGCCCGCATGATCGCCCAAGTGAAGGCGGTTTCTCAGTCGCTGGCCTGCCTGTGCCTCGCTGCTCCAAAGTTCTGCCCTCCTTAGGGCCTGGGATGCTGAGCGACGCAGCGGCGATAATCCGGCCCTTCTCGATTGTCAGGCAGGGGCGCATTGGGCCCCTGCCATAGAGCGCGCCGCCATGTCTTCTTCTTCTCTTCCTTCGACTGAGGGCGCTCAGCATCATGCGTCCGACTGCTGCTTGAACTGTGGCACGGTGCTGGCGCCCGAGGCCAAGTTCTGTCATGCCTGCGGGCAGGACACGGCCAATCACCCGCCCAGCCTGTTCGAGTTTGTGCATGAGTTCGTGGCGCACTATGTGGCGCTGGAAGGCGCGCTGTGGCGATCGCTGAAGGGGCTGGCTTTCAGGCCCGGCTTTTTGACTACAGAGTACCTGGCAGGACGCAAGGCACGCTATGTGCAGCCTCTGCGCTTGCTGTTGACGCTTGGCTTTGTTTTCTTCCTGCTGGTGAAGTTCTCGCCGGATGAGTCCGTGCAAGCCGCAGCCGCGAACAAGGACACCCAAGAGGAGTCTCTTGCCGTGCCCAGCGGAGCGTCTGCCGCCAGTGCCCCAGCGGCGGCAGGCTCGGCGCCCACCATGGTGAGAGGACCGGTCAGCGTGATGGTGTTACCTGATGCGGCGTCGCGGCCTGCAAGTGCGTCCGGCGTGGAGATTGAAACCGAAGGGCTGCCAGCTTGGCTACAGCCTCGGGTGGACGCGATGGTAGACCGCTGGACCCAGAGTTCAGACGCCGAGGTCAAGCTCATGATGGCCAAGGTACGGGGCTTGCTGCCCTACGCAGTGCTGTGCTCGTTGCCGTTTTTTGCGGCCATCCTGTCGCTGGTGTTTTGGTGGCGTCGTCTCCCCTACGGCGCCCATTTCGTGTTTGCCATGCACCTGCATGCATTCTTTTACCTGACCCTGGCGGTGGCGCTGTTCATTCCTACTGAGTTCTTGGGGTGGCTGACCTTTGCTTGGCTGGTCGCTTATCCGCTCTTAGCCATCAGGCGGGTTTATGCCAAGTCTTGGTGGTCGGCTGTGGGCAGCAGCGCTGTGGTGTTTGTGCTCCACATGGCCTTGCAAGGGTTCATGTTTGTCTCTGTCTTTGCCGTTGGGGCCCTGACGCCCTGATGCTCATCAGCGCGTGGCCCGGCGTCGCACCGCGTCCAGATAGGCCAGTCCGTCAGGCGGCTGGCCGCTGCGCTGGGACTGCCAGATCATCTCGCCCAAGCACTCCATGACCTCGTGCTGGGCTTCATGCAGCGAGTTGCGCTTGGCGGCCAACAACTCCACCGCCTGGCGAATGCCACGCGGCTGATCAATGGACACCTGCTCGCTGATGGTCAGGTGCATGGACAGATGCAAGAACGGGTTGGTGCGGCCGTCGTCCACCGTGTAGACGGCAGCCAGCGCGGCCTCCACATCGGCCAAGTCGGTGTGGTACTCGGGGTGCTCGTCCATCCAGCCTGCGGCCAGCACTTCAAGGGCCGCCATGGGCTGGCCCTGGCGCTGCTTGGCAAAGGTGTCGCAAAAGAACCGGCGAACGTCGTTTTGAGAGGGCTGGAACATCCGAGAATTGTCGCCTCAACCAGAGGAGGCTTGTCCGCTTGATCACCGATTGGCAGTTTTACGCCGTGGCCATTCCGGCCGTGGTGCTGATGGGGCTGTCCAAGAGTGGCTTTGGGGCGGGCTTTGGCGCACTGGCTGTGCCCTTGATGGCGCTGACCATCCCCGTGCCGCAAGCAGCGGCCATCATGCTGCCGCTGCTGGCCATCATGGACGCCATGGGTTTGATGGTGCTGGTGCGGCAGGCGGACTGGCGGCTCTTGCGCCTGCTGCTGCCTGCGGGGCTCTTGGGCACGGTAGTGGGCACGGTGCTGTTCGGGGTGCTCAGCGGCAAGATCGTCGCCGCCGTGGTGGGCGGCATCACCTTGCTGTTTTTGGCCATTCGGCTGGCGTTTCCGCCGCGCGCTGATGCACCACCGCCACCGCGCTGGCTGGGTTTTGTGCTGGGCATCACGTCGGGCTTCACCAGCTTTGTGGCCCATGCCGGTGGACCGCCGGTGAGCTTTTATGTGCTGCCCCTGCGTCTAGCCCCGGTCGTGTTCACAGCGACGATGGCGGTCTTTTTCGCGGCCATCAACGCCTCCAAATGGCTGCCCTATGCCTGGCTGGGCCTGATAGATACCGCCAACCTCGCCACGTCATTGGCGCTGGCACCGTTTGCGCCCTTGGGGGTGTGGCTGGGCCTGCGCTTTGTGCAGCGGGTCAACCCGACTTGGTTCTATCGCTTGTTCTATGCCGGGATGGCGGCCACGGGTTGCAAGCTGTTGTGGGACGGGCTGCGCTGAAGCCGCCCTTGAGTGGCCCCATCAACTGCCGACGCGGTAGATGCCGCAGCCGATCAGCCACTTGTCATTCAGCGCCACCACATAGCTGGCCTTGGGCTGGACTTGTCCGTTGGCTTGGTTGACGATGTTGTACTCGACCCAGTGCTGGCCCTTGGTGGCTTCCCAGGCTTCGCGGGTGAAGCGGTCGCCGTCAATGCCCGGCACTTCGTGGACGCGATGGCCTTCCATGGCTTTTTTGGCGGCATGCACCACATAGCGACCTTCTCGGTCCACCACAAAGACATAGAGGTCGCGGTCCACATAGCCAGCGTCGGCGCTGCGGAAGGTGGCAAAGGCGGCGTCCATGCCATTGGTTTTGATGAGGTTCAGGGCCTTGTGCACCATGTCGCGCGCTTCATCGGCGCTGCCTTGGCGCAGGCGAATGGCGGCCACCGCTTGGCTGAGTGCCCCAGCACGGGTCACCAGTTCTTGTGAAGCGGCGGAGGACTCGGTCACCATCTCCTTGTTTTGGCGCGTGATTTCGTCCAGGCCGTCGATGCTTCGGGCCACCTGTTCCAGCCCGGCGCTTTGGCGGGAGCTGGCTTGGGCAATGTCGCGCAGGCGTCCGGAGACATCCCGCACGCCATTCACCACGGCCCCCAAGGTGCCGCTGGCGCGCTGAATGCGCTGGACGGATTGGCGACGTGCTCGCTGGACTGGCCGATCAGCGTGCGAATCTCACCGGCTGCTGCGGCACTGCGCTGGGCCAGTTGGCGCACTTCGCTGGCCACCACGGCAAAGCCTCGGCCGGCTTCGCCCGCGCGCGCGGCCTCCACCGCTGCGTTCAAGGCCAGGATATTGGTTTGAAAGGCAATGCCGTCGATGGTGCCAATGATCTCGCCCACCCGGCGTGAACTGCTTTCCAGCTCGGTCATGGCGCCCACGGTTTCTTGCATCGCCACGCCGCCGGCCTCGGCCTCATCGCGCAGACGGCCAGTCAGCGAGTCCAAAGTCTGAGCCGCACTGGCGTTTTGGGCCACAGCGTCGGTCAGGTCAGTCACGGTTTGCACGGTCTGGTGCAGGCTGGTGGCTTGAGCGTCGGTGCGTTGGGCTAGAGCCTCGCCACTGTGGGCCACTTGCTGGCCCGAGAGCCCCACGCGCACGGCGCTGCTGCGGATCTCGGCCACCATGGCGGAGAGCCGTGCGCCCATGGTTTCGAGCACGGCCCCAATCTCCGCCAGCTCGTCCTTGCCTTTGATCTCCACTTTGTGGGACAGATCGCCAGCGGCGACAGCCGACACCCCTCGATGCAGCGCTCGCAGAGAGCCCACAAAGCTGCGCACAAATGCCAAGCCCAGGTAAGTCATCAGCATCACACCCGCGACAGCCAAAGCCATATGAGCGGCCAGCTCCAGTTTCAAGCGCTGTTCTCCGGCTTCAAGCGCCGAGACCAGTTGCTGAACCAGGGCTTGATTCAAACTCAGCGCGACCTGCAGCGCCTTGGCGCCTTGCTCAAAGTAGGGGCCGGGCTCGCCCACAATGGCCTCGGCGCCAATGACCTCGCGCACCTTGTCCATATAGGACTTGCCGTGCTGCAGGTTCTCGCCCCAGGTGTCGGGCACGGTGGCGCCTGCGCGCGTGACAGCGCCCTGGCGGTAGCTCATGTCGGCCAGTTGAGCGTCTAGGGCATCCGCGCGGCCCAAGATGGAAGAGCGTTCGACCTTGGTGGCCTCGCCGCGTGCCAGCACACCCGCGCCCTGACCCATGGCCTGGGCAATGGTCTCTGTCCAAGGCAGTGCGCGCTCGACCACCAAGTCCATCAAGAAATAGCTCTTGGCTTCGGGGTCCAAGACCAGGCCTGAGCGTTCGGCGACCTCATGCACGAGTTGGCGGAGTTTCTCGATCTGAGCGGTGTGCGTCTGAAAAGCCTCGTCTCGGCGTTGCGGAATCTTGCCCTCGGCCAAGGCCGTGCTGCCTTCTCGGACGGGGCCCCAGGCATCTTCCAATGCAAAAGGCAAGGGACGCTTGATCTCAGCATCCAGCGCGGCGATGCTGGCATGCAGGCGCTTGCGCGCTTCGTCGCGGGGAGGGGCGGCGGCCGTGTCGCTGGACGTGGCCCGCTGGTGCCAAGCCCGCAAGGTTTGGATATCAACCCCCATGGCCACGAGGCCCGGAAGGAGCCGCGCACCGGCGAGTCGGGCTTGAGTGCTTTGCAGCTCCTGCTGGGCTCGAATCATGTTGTGCGCCATCAGCAAGGCCAAGGGCGCACACAGCATCAAGGCCATCAGCGACAGCTTGGTGCGCATGCGCAAGCGCCGCATCAAATAAGTGCCTGGTCGCAACAGGGTCGCAGTGATCGAAGCCATACAGTTCCTTAGCTACCGGCCACTCCATACACCAATGTCTCCGGGTGCTGGAGCTTTCCTCTTGCGATAGTGCCCGGCTTCAGTGACTGCTGTTGTGGGCAAAAAGACGCAAAAACACCGCCAGTTAGACCGGCTGCAGGGCGTCGAGCACCTCATGGCAGGCACCCATATTGTGGTAATCCACTTTGCCTGCGGGACTCTTTTCGTCGGTCAGCACCTGGTTGGCCGGGCCTAGGATACGGAACCAAGCGCCGTGCTGGTGGTCCACAAAGTGTGCCCAGACATAGGCCCAGAGCTGTTCGTAGGCTTGCCAGTAGCGGGCGTCTCCCGTGCGGGTGGCTAACACGGCCGCAGCGGCCAGGCTCTCGGCCTGCACCCAATGGTATTTGTCGCCGTCAAACACTTGTTGGGCCGTGTCGGTGGCGGGGCTGCCTTGGGGTGCAAAGCCGTAAACCAGGCCGCCGTGCTTGGCGTCCCAGCCGTGGGCCCAGGCGGCATCAAACAGGCCTTGAGCGCGTTGCAACAGCCAGGGGGCTTGGCTGCGCGCGTCACCCGCAGCGCGCAGGTCACGCTCTAGGTTCAGCAGCAGCTTGGTCCACTCGGTGAAGTGGCCGGTTTGAAAGCCCCAGGGGCGGAAGATATTGGTTTTGTCGTGGCGGTTGTAGTCCCAGTCGGGCTGCCAGGGGCCGCTACCTTCTCGACGATAGTGTTCCCAGATGCCGCCTTGGGCATGCCCAGCGAGCCGCACGGTGACCGACTCGGCCAAGGTGGTGGCCCGCTCCAAATAGCGTGCCTCGCCCGTGGCCTCAAAGGCCGCCAGCATGGCCTCGCAGGCATGCATATTGGCGTTTTGGCCGCGATAGGGCTGCACCTGCCAATCTGGGGTGGCCTCGTCGGCATACAGGCCTTGGTCGGGCTCCCAAAAGCGTTGCTCCATCAACTCGAAGGTGGCCGCCAGGCCGTCTCGCGCCTCGCCAATGCCGGCCCGCAGCGCGTGAGCGTGGGCCAGCAGAACAAAGGCCAGGCCGTAGCAGTGGTGGGTGGCGTCCAGCACGATGGCTTGCCCGTCTTGCCAGCGCAGCAGCCAGGCGTAGCCGCCCGTCTCGGGCCGCCAGTGCGCTTGCTGCACAAAGCGCAGGGCGTGGCGGGCGGATTCCAGCCAAGCGCTGGCGCGCGGGTGGTCTGGGTAGCGCCGCGCGGCTTGGGCAAAGGTCAGCACATAGCGGGTGGAGCTGACCAAGTGCCGCGTGTGCCGGTCATAGACCGTGCCGTCGTCTTTGAAGAACTGAAACAGTCCACCGCTCTCATCCACACAGCGGCCATCGTAGAAGGCCAGGGTGTCCCAGACGTGCTTGCGCAGCACAGCGGGGTCGCGGACGTTGGGCAAGGGTGGCAGGTGCGGCATGGGCATGGCAATCGCGGTGGGATGGCAATGGGTCGCTGTAGGCGGCCGGTGCAGAGCGGCTGCTACACCGTCAACAACATCTGCATCAAGTTCGGTATCCCCTTGCCCTGGTGATACCGATCTCGCCCGATGTCCACGCAGGTATTGAGCAGAATCTTCTTCACTTCATCTGGGCGGCCAATGAACTCGCGGCGGACGGAGAGAAAAGCGGCCAGCATGCCGCTGACGTGGGGGGCGGCCATGCTGGTGCCGCTTTCGTAAAAGTACGCCTCATGGCCTTTGCCTTGCCAGCGGGCGTTGCACGACAGGATGCGCTCGCCAGGGGCCACCACATCGGGTTTGAGTCGGCCGTCAGCGGTGGGGCCACGGGATGAAAAGCTGGACACGCCGTAGAGGTGTGGTTTGTCGGCATGCACCGAGCCGACAGCGATGCATTCCTCTAAGTTGGCTGGGTCGCCGACCGACATCGGGCTGTTGAGGTCGGCCACACCGTTCGGGGTGCTGACCTGCAGCAAGCCTTCATTGCCGCAGGCCACCACGGCCAGGACGCCGTCGCGCCACAGGCGGCGCAGCTCGGCGCAAATGGGCGAGAAGCCGCAGCCGTACACCGTCGGGTCAAAAGGGCCACCCAAGGAGAGGTTGACGCCATGGATGGCCAGTCCTTCAGCGCGGTTGGCATTGGTCTGGGCGATGTGGTCCATGGCCTTGATGATCCAGGCGTCCTCACCCTGGCCATGGTCGTTCAGCACTTTGTAGACCACCAGAGCTGCGGCTTGGGCAATACCGCGCAACTGAGTTTCACCTTTGGGCCCCAGGCTGTCTGCGCCGGCCTGGCCCGCGATGATGCCGCTGACGTGGGTGCCGTGACCGTCTCTGTCGCTGGCCGCTTTGAGCAGCACGGGCGGGCCCACCTGGGTGCAGTCAAACACGGTCAGCGCCGTGTGTTTGAAGTGCGGGTGATTGGCCTGAATGCCGGTGTCCAGCACCGCCCAGGTGACGCCCTGGCCCGTGGCCCCAAAGCTGGCCAAGGCAGCGTCGGACTTGATGACAGCATGGGAACGCCGGTCCGTGAGTCGGTGCTTGGCAGCACTGCGCCAGACGGCATAGACCCGCATCTGGCGGTGTTCTTGCGCCAAACGGGCTAGTTCGTCTGCCGTCAAATGGGCGGCCACAAAGCGGCGCAGCTCGTCGATGCGGGCTGACGCTGGGTCTTGCTGCATGTCCACCAGCATCTCGCGCAGCGCATCTGCGGTCTGCTTGACACGGCCTTGCAGCGTGCTCGCTGCTTTGAGCGTGGACTCCGCCTTCTGAGTCGCCTTGGGGCGCTCGCCCAAAGCGCCGTAGCCGGGCTCCAGCACTTCAATCAGCACCGGGTGGCGCACTTCAGGTTCTGCAGCCAGCCGCTCGGCCACGTCGCGGGCCATCACAAAGCGGGCCATAGGGTCCATGCGTGCCGAGGCGTGAATGGCGCGCCGCACCGTGGGATGGGCTAAGTAGCCTTCCGCCGCATGGGGGTTGAAGCCCCAGAGCTGTTGGCTGTGGCGGTTGAGGATCAGCTCGTCTTGCAAGATCACGCCGGGCCCGGCCGAAAAATCGGCGGTGACGGCCTTGTCGGCGGCAACCGGGTCCAGCGGGTCTGCAAAATTGAGCCAGTGCTTGACCAGCGATGGCACTTTCAGGCCTTGGGGCTGCAGAAAGTCTTGAATCTCGTCCAGCCCCAGGGGGGAGCCCAAGGTGATGAAGGTCTCCAGATGCACGCCGTCTGCGGCGCTGAGCTGGCTCAGGACCTCAAAGGCGATCACCGAGCCCAGGCTGTGCGCGACCAAGGTGATGGGGCGGCCACGTGCGGCCAGCAATGGGGCGCGCAGGCGCTCTTGGGCCACTTCGCGCAGGGGCCGGCCGCCCTGTTGGCCGAAAAAATAGGCCGCCACATCGCCCAGAAACGCGGTCAAAAAAGCCCGGCTGATGGGTCTGCGCGCCCAGGCCGGCAGGGGCAGCACTTTGGCACCCACCCGACCTTGGGCTGCTTCTGCGGCGCCCAGTCGCTTCAATAGGTTGCGGGCCAGCGCTAGGGCGTCGGGGTTGGCATCTAGGTTTTGCGCCTGCAGCAGCTTGCTGATGTCCAAGGTTTTGGCCTGAGGGCCTGACTTGGCCGCGACCTTGGCGTCGTCAGCAGCGTAGAGCAAGTCGGCCCAGTAGGCGAAGGCGCTGTCGCTGTGCAGCTCTCGGCCCGAGACGGCCAAATCCCAGCGGGCTTTGAGCGGGCTCGCGGGCGCTTGTCGGCCGATGCCGTGGATGTAAATCAACAGCGGCTCGCCGGGGGCGCCGGTTTGGCGGGGTGAACGTGCCACGGTCTCTCCTCATGCTGGCGGGTTTGCAATGCATGATAAAGGCAACGTGAGGGTCAGCCTGGCGGGGGCGGCTCGGCTGCCAAGGGGCGCTGCCGGTGGATTGATCAAAGCGCCGGCACGCCCAGAGCGTCTAGTCCCCTGGGTGCAGGAGGTGATACCCGGCGAGGCCGGTTTCTCGTTCGTTGCAGCCGATGCCCCTTCTGCTGCCCACGCTCCTATAGATTCGGCCCGATAAAGCTTGAAATTCATGAATCCGCCCCCAAGTGATTGGGATGGAAAAAGAAGACGCAAGATTTCAAACGTTGGAGCAATTACACGAGAGACGCAAGCAAGTCGTGAGGTTGCACAAAAAAGGTATCAAGGTCATGCAGATTGTGGGCATGACGGGGCTGAGCTACCCGACGGTTCGCAGCGCGATTGACCTGTTTGAAGCAGGGGGTTGGGCGGCAGTGCGGCCGGGCTTGCGAGGGCGCAATCGGGGCGATGGGCGGGTGCTCAGCGAGGCGCAGGAAAAGAGCGTGCAGCGCATGATCATTGACCAGCGGCCCGAGCAGCTCAAAATGGACTTCAGTCTGTGGAGTCGGGCGGCGGTGGGCCAACTCATTGAACAAGAATTTGGCATCCAATTGCAGGTGCGCAGCGTGGGTAAATACCTGGCGCGCTGGGGCTTCACGCCGCAAAAGCCGATCAAGCGTGCGTACGAGCAAAGTCCCGCTGCGGTGCAAGCCTGGCTAGAGGGTGAATACCCCGCCATCGAGCAGCGCGCAAAGGCCGAAGGGGCCGAGATTCACTGGGGTGACGAGACCGCCTTGGTCAACACGGACGTGCGTGGCAGAAGCTTCGCGCCGATGGGCAAAACGCCGGTAGCCATGGCCATTGGCGGCACGCGCCAGAAGCTGTCGATGATCGCCACGGTGACCAACCAGGGCAAGGCACGCTGGATGATCATTGAAGAAGCGTTCGATGCTGAAAAGCTCATTGAATTTTTACAAGCCTTGGTCAAAGACGCGGGCCGAAAGGTCTTCCTGATTCTGGACAATTTGCGGGTTCATCACAGCAAATTGGTGAAGGCTTGGGTGGCAGAACACAGTGAGCAGATCGAGCTGTTTTACCTGCCCAGCTATAGCCCGCAACTCAACCCGGAAGAGAGGCTGAATGCGGACCTGAAACAAGAGATGGGCAAGCGCGTTCCAGTCCGCACAAAAGCCAAGTTACGTGAGGCGGCGAATGAGCACATGATGATGCTGGAGCAGACGCCCGAGCGTGTGATGAGCTACTTTCAAGACCGGCGCGTTCGCTACGCTGCGGGTTAAGACTTCAGTGGGCCGGAGCAATAGCGGCTCCAGCGATGAAGTGGGCGTTCAGGGCGAACGCTGCAGGGCCTTGAAGAAGGCATCGGGCTGCAGCGCTGGCAGGGCGTGGCAGCGCGGACTGACGCGGGGCTCACCTGCTGGGCAGGATTGATCGCGGTCCAGTGACCAATAGTGCAAGCCGGCCAGACCGGCGGTGCGCGCGGCGGAGGCCAGCTCTTGAGCCTCAGCCAAGGTGAAGACATTGTGGGCCACGTCGTTCTCGCCCAGCATGGGTGTGAGTGCGATGCGGTTCATCGGCACCCCGTACTTGGCGCTGACGTTGCGTGCCGCCTGCAAGGCCGAGGCGCCCATGTCGCAACGCCCGTCGCGCATCACACAATGCGCCGGCAGCGCGGGGCCATAGTTCATCACCATCAGGTTGAGGATGGCGCGCTCAAAATTGTGGCGGCGCAAGCTACGCAAGACAGTTTCGCCCAAGGCGTTCAAGCTTTGCTGGCTCCCGTTGGCAGCCGCATGAGTGGCCACGGTAAAGCTGACTCGCAAGGCCGGACACTGGCGCTGCAGGGCGGCGGCGCGTTGCACCAGGTCGTCAATCTGCACCGCGGTTTGTTGGCGCTCGATGTCGAAATCCAGTCCCCTCAGAAAGGGAGAGTCATAGCGCGCTAGAAACTTTGCAAAACCCTCATCGCTGCCGCAGGTGAAGGACCCAGCCTCACCGCCTGTGGACACCACATAGGGCCGCTGAGCCTGCACAAAAGCGGCGACGTTGGCTTGGGCAAAGCGGTCGGTGTCCACCGTGCCCCAAGTTTCTTGGCCGCACTCTCCCGTGGCAAAAGCCCAGATGAGGGCTGGCAGCTCAGGTGCCAGCAGGGGGGCTGGTGCTTGCCCCTTCAGTCTTTGCATCAGGCCAGAGTCAGCGTCCAGCATCAGGCTGGCGTCTTTGTAGGGCGCAAAGAAAAAGTCGGCGCTGCGGGCTTGGCCCTGGCCGCCAAGAAGGGCTACAGCGATGGTCAGCGTGGCCATCAAGCGCATGGTGCAATCTCCTGGGTGCATCAACATGAAAAAGGGGTGAGCTCTCGGTGTAGCTCACCCCCCGGGTGCCAGCAGCCTGTGGGGCCGGCTTGTGCCCAAGGCCCGTTGGGCCTTAGAGCTTGGCGCGCAGCGTCAGGTAGTACTGGCGGCCGTTTTCGTACATGGAGCGGGGCTGATCCTTGCTCAGGGCGTAGTACTTCAGCTTGGTGTTGCTCAGGTTGTGGCCGTCGAGCGAGATCGTGAAGCGATCACTGATCTTGTAGCCCAGCGATGCGGCCAAGTTTGAGGTGGCATCTTGCGAGAACGCCGTGTTGCGATCCAAGCCACTGTAGAATCTGGAGCGGAAGTTGTAGGCCACGCGAGCGTTGAACTTGTCGTCCTCGTAGTAAGCACCCAGGTTATAGGTGTGCTTGGAGGCGCCCACCAAGGGGCCGCCGCCTGCTTCTTTGGCATCGGTGTAGGTGTAGTTGGCGTTGGCACCAAAGTTACCCCACAACGGCGCCTCCCAGGCCAGCTCGATGCCGTTGACCTTGCCGGTGGTGTTCACGGGCACGGTGAGCAAGTAGTTGACCAACTCGCCTTGCGGCACAGCGGCGCTGTAAGTCATGAACTGCTTGTTGACTTGGCCATAGCCGACATAGCTGCTCAGACCCATGTGGAACAGGCCTGCCGAGACCAAGGAGCGCGGAGCGTAGTAGTACTCCAGCGTCAGGTCCAGATTGTTGGAACGCACGGGCTTGAGGTCGGGGTTGCCACCTGAACCAGAGCCCACACCCCCCGCCACAGCCGGGGGTGCCAAGGACACCGAGCCTGCCAAGGCCGAGTAGTCGGGACGGGTCATGGTGCGGGACAGCGCCAGTCGAGCCACCATCTCCTTGTTCAGCTTGAACTTGACGTTCATGCTGGGCAGTACATCGGTGTAGCTGTGGTTGGTGGTAGTGGGCAGGTAAGGGCCAAAAGCCGAGCTGGTGATGGCCCCAGGGGTGTTGGCTGACACCGCGACATTGTTGGTGACAGCGAACTTGGTTTGCACCAAGCGCAGGCCCACATTGCCGCTCCAGCCGGCGCCTTCCAGGTCCGACTGCACATACGCCGCATGGGTCTTCTCGGAGAGCCCGTACTGGGAGGTCCAGTTGTCACGTGAGCCGTCTGTCGCCCGATTGGCCAGCTTGTTGTAGGCGGCCAGTTGCTCCGGGGTGTGGAACCAGACATCGCGTGGGAAGTTACCGCCCAAGCCCGCCCCGAAATTGCCCGGGTAGTTTTGGGTGCCCACAGGGAAGTTGGCGGGGTCGGCGGGCGACTGTGTGCCCACCGGGCACCAGTAGGCTTGACTCCAGTCCCAGGGCCGGTTGCTGCCGTCGGCGGCCTTGCAGCCCGGCGCTTGGCCGACCACGCCGCTGCTGCTGCGCGAGTGGCTGGTACTGCGCGCGCCAAACTTCAGGGTCGTGAACAGGCCGCTGTCCAAAGCGTATTCGCCATCCATTTGCGCGAAGTCTTCTTTGTCCTTGACCTTGATGTTTTGGTCGCCAAAGATCCAGCCCAAGGAGGCGGTGCCCGGCTGCTTGTGATTGGTGTTGCCCAGTGACCAGTCAGCGGCGGTGTCCACACCGTTCAAGCGCCACGCCGCACCGCTGCCCACCCCGACATTCCATTCAGCAACGTCTTGGGTGGGGGTCTTGCCGGTGCCCTTGGTCGTGCCGGCCAGGCCACTCAGCTTGAGCTTGTCGCTGACATTCCATTGGCCATCTACGGTGAAGAACGAGGAGTCAGAACTGGCATCGGGACGAGAAATCTCATCGTAGACCCCGTAGGTGGTGCCGGCCACCGGTGCAAAGCTGGCCGAGACCAGGGTGTTGTTGCGCACCACATAGCCAGCGTCCGGGGCTTGGCCTCGGCCTTCGTCCAGCACGCGTGAGCCCCACAGCATGTAATTGCGGTTGTAGTTGGCCGCCTTCATCTGCGAGGTGAAGGCCGTGGCACCCAGCGTCACGTCATTGCTGAGCTTGAACTGCATCCCCAGCAGGCCGCCTTCACGTTCGCGCTTCTGCTCAAACAGTGCCGAACCGATCAGGCCGGGATACCAGACCCCCGCAAGGTCTGGATTGGCGGTGGCCACAGCGCTGCCGGGCTTGATTTGGCTGTAGAACAAAACCTCTTGGCCATCGCGGCGCAGGTGCCTGTGCTCTGCAAAGGCCTGCAACATCACACCAAAGCTGCTGTCGTCGTTCTTCCAGTTCAGCAAGGCATGGAACTGCGGATCGGTTTTGCCTGGCAGGTCCGCGTAGACGCCGCCGATCTGAGCATCCATGGTCAAGGGCTTCTTGAACTCCAAAGGCTTGCGGGTCACGATGTTGATGGCACCTGCGACACCGCCTTCAACCAGGCGCGCTTCTGGGCTCTTGTGCACCACCACTTCCTTGACCAGCGTGGACGGAAGCAAGGAGTAAGAGACGCTACGGCCTACGGTACCGGTCTGGTTCAGCACGAACCAGTCGCCCGAGGAAATGGCATGGCCGTTGACCAAGGTTTGCGTCAGGCTGGGGCTGGTGCCGCGCATGCTGACGCGGTCGTTCTCGTCGAAGCCGCCTTCATTGGCGCTGGCCGAGCTGATGCTCAGGCCAGGCACGCGTTGCAAAGAGTCGGCCACGTTTTTATCGGGCATCTTGCCGATGTCTTCGGCGGTGATGACCTCGACGCGAGATTCTGCGTCGCGCTTGCTTTGCAATGATTTTTGCAGCGAGGCGCGGATACCAATCACCTCCACGCGCTCGGTCTCTGCCGCAGAGGCAGCAGCGGCGGGCTTGGCGGGGGCTGTTTGGGCGTGCACGGCCGTGCCGGCCAAGGCCAGCACAACCGCAGATGCGATGGGCGTCAGGGAAGTCTTCATGGCCTCCTCACTCTCTAGCAGGGTGGTGGGCGCCAAGCAGGCGGCCGGTTGAGGGGCGGGTGCAGGCGCTTGCCGTGGCGGCTTGGACTGCACCCATTGGGCTGAAATTCAATGCGTACCACTGTACTACCAATAGGTACCAATTGGCTACCAGTTTCCGTGCGCCAAGCCCGAAAACAAGGGTTCTTCCTGAGGATCTCGTTGCGGTAGCGCTGCAACGATAAGCAGCAGGCCTGCACAGGCCACGGCGCTTTACGCAGCCCGAGTGCGTGGCTCGTGGTGTTCTATTGGTATTATTCGCAGCCCTTTACACCGCCCCTTGGCCTTGAGGTTTTATTCATGACTGCGTTGGCGCATCTCTTGCGCAATCTAGATCCCAACAGCAGCCAGCCGCTGTACCAGCAACTGCAACGCGCCTTGCGCGAGGCCATTGAACTGCGGCTCCTCGGCCCTGACGACGCTCTGCCCTCAGAGCGCCAACTGGCGGCTGATCTTCAAGTCTCACGCATCACCGTGCGCAAGGCCATTGAAGGCTTGGCGGAGGAGGGACTGCTGTCGCGTCGCCAGGGGGCGGGTAACTTTGTGAATACCCGCATTGAGAAGAACTTCGCCAAGCTGACCTCCTTCTCTGAGGACATGCGGGCCCGTGGACGCGAGCCGCGCAGTGAATGGCTCAAGCGTGCCGAAGGCACGGTGACGCCTGAAGAGGCGATGAAGCTGGCCTTGAGCCCAGGGACCTTGGTGTACCGCTTCAACCGTTTGCGGTATGCAGACGACGCCCCCATGTCCCTGGAGTACGCCACCATCGTGGCCTCAGCGCTGCCGTCCATCGACGTGGTCGAGGCCTCGCTCTACGAGGCCCTGGAGCGGGCCGGCCAGCGCCCGGTGCGGGCCTTGCAGCGTTTGCGGGCCCTCTTGTTGGACGAAGAGCAGGCCAAGCTGTTGGACGCCGAAGTGGGCGATGCAGGCCTGCTGGTCGAGCGCCTGGGCTATCTGCGTGATGGACGGGCCATTGAGCTGTCTCAGTCCATCTACCGGGGTGATACCTATGACTTCGTGGCGGAGCTGAACGCAGGCGGCTGATCGACGAGCCGCGCTGAAACGTGGCAACAGCTTGCGGTGCTACTATCGCCGCAGCCCGGCCAGTAGTTTTGAATGATTTTCTGGGCAAGTCCAGAATAGCATTCATTCAGAACTATGCGTTTGTCCCTCATATTAAAGTTACCAAAGAGCAACTTTGTTCTCGCTTTGCGCGAGAGCTTTCTCTCAATGTTGCCGGTGTTCCTGGTCCTGCAGTGTCTGGGGCTGGCTTTGTCCGCCATGGACCTGAGCCAGATTGGGGCCACCAGTTCGGTGCATCAACTGCTCAGTTCGGTGGTGGGCTTCCAGCAGTACTTTTGGCCGGTGGCGATGTCGGCGTCCACGGCCATTCATTTGGCGCGGTCCTATGGCGAAGACCCGGTTTACATCGTCGTCTTGACCCTGTCCTTAATGATCTTGGCGTTCTTGGCCGCACTCAGCCAAGGCGGCGGGGCTCAGAGTTGGGGCTGGATGATGTTGGGGTCAGTGGCATTGCCCGGTGCCTCGGTGGTGTGTATGCGTTTGGTGCGACGCTGCTTGCCGCGCTGGGAGTTCGATGATGTCAGCCAAGCGTCGCCCGCCATGGCTCGTACGCTGGCCAACGGGGCACCTTTTGCCCTTTCTCTGTGCATCTTGGCTTGGCCGGCCACTTGGCTGCCGGCCAGCACAGGCCCCTTGGCCCATATCTTTGAATGGATGCCCGCTTGGTTGGGCGTGGTGTTGCTCACGGTGTTGTGCAACCTGGCGTGGTGGATGGGGATGAATGGTGGCGCGGTGGTGGACTGGGCTACGGACGGGGCCCTGGACAAAACCGCGGCGCTCCCCGGCGTAGTGCTGGGGGACCTGGGCAACGTCTTTAATTACATCGGCGGCTCGGGCTCTACCCTGGCCTTGCTGGTGTGTCTAGTCTGGTACCAGCGGCACAAAGCTGGTACCAAGGTGTGGCGGTGGGCATTGCCCTTGCACGTTTTCAACATCAATGAAGTGCTGACGTTTGCACTGCCAGTGGTGGGCAATTGGATGTTCTTCGTTCCCTTTGTGCTGAGCCCGAGCCTCAATGCCTTGATTTCCTACCTCGTGGTGGTGGAGTGGCAGTGGATTCCGGCCAGTGGGAGCTGGGGCGTGGCGTGGGTGGTGCCGCACTTCCTCAAGCCCCTGTTGATGGAAGCACCTACCGATCGAGTGTGGGCACTGCAGAGCTTGTTGTTTGTGCTCGCCATTGCGATGTATCGCCCCTTTGTCAAACGCTGGGTCAAGCAAGAACAAGTTGGCGAGGCGGCCTGGGACCTGGCCAACCGTATGAATCTGGGGCCAGGGCTGGAACTGTTTTCTGAGGCCCGCTTCGTGAAGCGCCAAGACGCTCAGCATGACTGGAGCCGCCAAGCACAGTCGGCCTTGCGCTTGCTGCGAGAGGGACAGCTCAGCATGCACTATCAGCCCAAGCTGGACGTGCAGTCCGGCCGGGTCGTGGGTTTTGAGGCGCTGCTGAGGCTTCAGGATGCCACAGGCCATCCGGTGCCACCCCAGGGCTACTTGCCCTCGCTGGAGCGGGTAGGGTTTGGCGACTTGTTAGACCTGTGGGTGCTTCGCCGGGTGGTCGAAGACATCGAGCGTTGGCGAGCGCAAGGCGTTGAAGTGCCCGTTGCCATCAATCTGACGGCCGCCACGCTGTGCAATGCGGAATCCTTTGCGCGGTTGATGGAGACCTTGGGCAAGTTGCCGCCGCGTCAGTTGCAGATCGAACTGTTGGAGAGCAGCTTGATCGAAGAGCCTGAGCTGGTCCGGGTGCGGCTCATCGACTTGCGCGCGGCCGGTGTGCGCGTCTTTGTGGATGACTTTGGAACGGGATATTCCAATCTGGCGCTGTTTCACAGCGCCGAGATCGATGTCGTCAAGGTCGACCGCTCACTGCTGGAGGCCGCCACAGAGCCTCGCGGCGAAAGGCTCTACAGAGAAATCTGCAACACCCTGCACCGGCTGGGCTACGAAGTTTTGGCTGAGGGCGTCGAGACGGCCGCGGAGAGAGACTTTGTGGCTCAGTGCGGCGTGAGGGCCATCCAAGGCTGGTGGGTCGGACGGCCGGTGCCGCCTGAGCTGGTGCCTGAGGTCTTGAGCGGACTCGCTCTGCGCTTTGGCCCGCTTGAAACTCCCCTGTAACTCCATCGCTGTGACAAACTCTCCGGCTTTGCCGGTGCGCCCAAGACCTGGGCCGCTTCGATCACCCATCTTGCAACACTCCATGACTGCTTCCGCTCTCCCTGCGCTGCGCCGAATTTCTCTGGCTGTGCTGATGGCCACCACCGCTCCTGTGCTCTGGGCACAAGCGGCCAACCCGGCTCCAGCGCCCACCGCCCGAGCCGAGGTGGCCAAGCCCTTGCAGTTGGCCCAAGAGCTGCTGAAGGCCGGTAAGGCCATGGAGTCATTGGCAGAGTTGCGGGTGGCTGAACAAGTGGGTTCGCTCAATGACTATGAGCGTTATCTGATCGCTCGCACGCGCGCGGTTGCGGCCCTGAGGGCCAAGGAGTTGGGGCTGGCCGTCGAGGCCTTCGAGGCAGCCTTGGCTTCGCCGCTGACGCCTGCTGCGGACCGGCCTTCCATGTTGGACACGCTGGCCCGTTCCCACCTGCAACTGCGCCAGTTTGGCCCTGCCGTCTCGACCTTGCGTCGCTATCTTCAAGAGGGCGGCGCAGACCCTGCGGTGCGTGCGCTGTTGCCGCAAGCCCTCTATCTGAGCGGCGATGCTGCGGCGGCGGCCAAAGAGCTTCTGCCTTTGTTGCAGGCCGACGAAGCGGCAGGCCGCAAGCCCTCGGAAGCGACCCTGCGCTTGTTGGTCAGCGCCTATGCCAAAGCGAGCGACGAGGCCGGCGTCTATGCGGCCCTGGAGCGACAGGCGACGCTGTATCCCAAGCCTGAGGTGTGGGCGCAATTGCTGAGCCGTGTCTCCACGCGGCCCGGCTTCAACGACGGCCTGACTTTGGATCTATTGCGCTTGAAACAGGCCGCCGGCGCCCTGCGAGAAGACGCTGAAGACCTCGAACTGGCTGTCTTGGCCATGGAAGCAGGTCTCTCCACCGAGGCGCTTTTGGCCTTAGAGGCGGGCACCCAGGCCGGCCGCTTGGGCAGTGGCCCCCACGCGGCGGAGCACCAGAAGCTGCGGGATAAGGCGGCCAAAGCGTCTGCCAAGGAAAAGGCTCAGTTGGCCGTTGACCGCAGCGCGGCTCAGGCCGCCAAAGACGGCAACGCCCTGGCCTTGGTCGGTACGGCAATGGTCACTGCAGGCCAGCCCGCCGAAGCGGCCAAGGCGCTGGCCGATGGCCTGGCCCGTGGCGGCGTGAAGAAGCCCGACGAAGCACGCCTGCACTTGGCGTGGGCTTGGGTCAAGGCCGGTAACAACGACGAAGCCGTGAAGGTGCTGGACAGCATCAAGGGGACCGATGGTTCGGCCGAGTTGGCACGCTTGTGGAAGGCATGGCTGCGTTCTTGCAGGCACAGAAATAAGCTTCCTGGCCTGGGCGCCGGCGGGGCTTCGTCCAGACCCGCCAGCGCTCACCCTTTGGCCGTCCATTAAGCGCAGCACCGCCCACCACACAGGCAAAAAGCTCAAGGCCCAGGCCAATGACACGGCGGGCGCTGGCCAGCCCGGCCCCAGCGTTTGTTGAAGCGCCGCCCACAGCGGGGCCTGCCAGCCGCTGACCCCCAAGACGCACACTCCCAGCCAAGCCAAGACATAGGCGGTGATGGCGTGGCGGCCAAAGCGCTGGCCCCACAGCAATTGGGCGGCCCAGGACTGCATCAGCAAGGCGCCGCACAAGGCCAGCGTGGCCCAGCCGCCGCTCCACAGCGCATAGCTGGGCGTCCACAGCGTTTTGTTGAGGGGGATGAGCCACTGGCCGACGCCGCCTAGGATCAGCAGCACTGCGGCCAACCCCAACAAGGGGGCTTGCGCCGCCGGGGCGCCAAGCTGGCGCAGCGTGCGTCCGGCCATCACGCCCAACCCGGTGCTGAGCAAAGCCCCCAGGCTGCTCAGCAGGCCTTCTGGGTCCAGGCCACGCTGCAAGTCTGCGTGCCATTCATAGCCGTGCGCGCCAAAAGCCCAGGTGTCCAGGGCGGCGGCGAAGTGATGGAAGCGCAGCTCGTGGCTCAGCGAACCCCCCATCAGCAAGAGCAGGCTGTGCATGGCCATCACAGCGCACAAGGCGATCAGCAGCCCGCGCGGGCTGCGGCCCCAGGGGCTGAGGCTGAAGGCTCCCACCAGTGCCACGCACAAGCCAATGCGTTGCAGCACACCGGCGGGCCTGACGCTGCGGGTGTCCAGGGCCCAATGGGCGATGAAATGCAGCACCAGGCCGACTGCGATGAGCTTCAGGCCTCGCCGCAACATCTGGCCTTGTGCAGCGCGCAGCGTTGAGGCATCGCCGGCCACAGTCCCGGCCAGTGCCAAGCCGACGCCGACCAGGAACAAGAACAAGGGAAAGATCAGGTCGGTGGGCGTGCAGCCATGCCAATGGGCATGCAGCAAGGGTGCATACACAGCATTCCAGTCGCCGGGGTTGTTGACCACCAGCATGGCCACCACGGTCCAGCCGCGCAGGGCATCAATGGCCGGCAGACGCATCAGAAATCGCAGCGGTGGGCCAGCTCCGCAGGGGCAGCAGGGAGAGAGTCGATGGCGGCGTGCCCGGCTTGGCGCAGGCGCTGCACCTCTTGCTCGACTTGGGCCGGGCTCAATGCCTCATGGCGCGCATGCAGCACCCAGTCCACATCTTGCTCATAAACCCGCGGCATGGCGCTGGGCGGCAACAGGCCGCTGGGCGAGAACCAGAGGTTGAAGCTCAGCGCCATGGGCACGACGGGGTAATTGCGCCCGCCATGCTGGCCCACAGGGCGGCCATCCACAAACCAGCGGGTCTGGCCACCCATCACCTGCACCACCAAGGTGTGCCAACCGGCCTTGATCTCAGGCAGCTCGAATTTGTCGTTATAGGTCAGCCAGGGCTCTAGGCGCACCGTCTGCCAAGTGATGCCATAAAGGCGTGGTGTGGGGCTGCCCCAGCCACCGTTGGGCAAGAACTCCCAGTCGATCTCCGAGAACTCGGGGTCGAAGTCGTGCTTCAGGGGCGAGACGGCGTAGAAGGTTTGGATCACCGGGTCGCCGTCTTCGCCCTGCACGGGGGTGTCGGTGAAGCGCACGCGGGCCGCATAGGTGCCCTCCAAGAACTTGCGCGGCTGGCAGAGCTGGGTCTGCTGGGTGCCTTCGGGGGTGCCGTCGGTGCGCGCGCTCAGGCGCAGCCACTGCTGCGTGGGGACTTGCGGGTCTTTCACCAGGTTCAAGCCCTCGGCCGACCAGCGTGCGCCCGGCACTCCTGGATGGCCGGGTGCGGTGCGCACCATCCAGCCTTGCTGGCTCAGTGCGCTAATGCTGGCTTGGCTGAAGTCGTCAAAGAAGCGCTGCGGGGCTGGCGTGTTGGCGGCTTGCGCGGCTAGAGATGAGGCCAGCGCTAACCCTAGGGCGCCGCTGAGCAGGAACCGAGTCTTCATGGGGTGGCGTCGGCTTCGGGGGCAGGGGCGGCGGCTTGTTCGTCCCGAATGGGGAGCCAACGCAGGAGCACAAACACCGGCACCGCAGACAGCACCACGGCCAAGAAGAAGTTCTGATAACCCAGGGCTTGCTGCACATCGCCGCTGATGGTTTTGAAGACGACATAGCCCAGCGCCATCACGCCGGTGGCCAAGGCGTAGTGGGCGGTTTGGTATTTGCTGCCTTCGACAAACTGCATCATGAACAGGATGACCGCCACAAAGCCGAAGCCATAGCCAAAGGTTTCCAGGCTCACGGCTGCCGAGATGACCCACAGCGCGCTGGGCTGGAAGACAGCCATCAAGTAGAAGGCCAGATTGGGCACGTTCATGGCCAGCACCAACCAGACCATGGCCCGGCGCAAGCCCAGCCAGGCGGTGAAATAGCCCGACAGCACGCTGCCGGCCAAGAAGGCGAGGGTGCCCGCCGTGCCATAAGACCAGCCCACCTCGCTGGTGCCCAGGCCCAAACCGCCCACCTGTGTGGCATCTTTGAGAAACAAGGGGCCGATGGCTTGCACTTGAGACTCACCCGCGCGGAACAGCAAGATGAAGGCAATCGCGAGCCACACGCCCTTGATCTGAAAAAAGCTGCGAATGACCTCGCCCAGCGTGCCGCCCAGGCTGTTGCCGGTGGGGGCGGCGGCGGCCTCTCGGGTGTCGGGCAGAGCCCAGACGTGATAAGCCGCCAGCACACCCATCACCACAGCGGCCAACACAAACACCGTGGCCCAAGCACCGATCACGCCAATGCGGCCTTCCAGATGCCCGGCCAAGATGACCAAGCCGCCCATGGCAAACAGCTTGGCGCCGTTGAAGCATGCGCCCAGCCAGCCGGCCCAGATGGCGCGCTGCTTGGCGCTCAGGGTGGCGATGTAGAGGCCGTCGCAGGCAATGTCATGCGAGGCTGAGGCGATGGACACCACGGCCAGCAGCGCAATACAAGCGACAAAGAAGTTCGGCAAGTGCAGCGATAAAGCCACCAAGGTCAGGGCCACCGCGCCCAGGCCTTGGAAGGCGATGACCAGCCACTTCTTGCTGGGGGCCAATTCCAGAACGGGGCTCCACAAGGGCTTGAACACCCAGGCCAGGCCCAGCAGGCCGGTCCAGCGGGTGATCTCTTCATTGGGCACGCCCATGCTTTTGAGCATGAGCCCCGCCACCACATTGACCATGAAGAAGGGCAAGCCCTGCACGAAATACAGGCTCAGCACCCAGGTTGCGGGTGATCGGGTGGCGGCGGCGGCGGTGTAGCCCATGTGGTGTCTCCAACGATGTAATGGTGTGCGTCGAGGTCAGGGCAGCGGCACGGGCGGTGTGGCGCTGACGCTCAGCTCACCCCTGAGCCAAGACTTCACCGCCCGCAGCGCGCCCTGGGCATAGCCCCAGCTCACCACGGCCGGTGCCGCAATGTCCAGCACTTGGAAGGGGTTCCACAGGGCCAGGTGCAGATGGGGTTGCGCCACACGAGCGCCTTGGGCATAGCGCGCGCGGTGGTTGCTGACCAGGACGTTCATGCGGCCGTCCTCAGGCAGATGGTGTGGCTCCAAGGCGCTGAGGTCGTTCAGGGTGACGTACTCGACGTTGGCAAAGCCTTCAAACAAAGCCATCACCTCAGAAGCGGGCAGACCCGCTTCTGAGACACCATCGCTGTCGACCCGGGCTTGGGTGATGACGCGCAAGGGCGTGTCTTGCTCAGGCGGCGTGGCCTGGCGCAGCACACACAGGCCGCGCGCCCAGGCCATGTGCATCAGCGCATCATCAGCAGCACGCTGCTCTGCGGCATAGGGCACGGTTTGCAGCGGGAAGCGCTCGGCCAGTGCGTCCAGGCGCGCGCAGGCTTGCAGCGCGGCGTCTTCATCGATGTCGCCTTCGACCAGGGCTTGGCCAATGGCTTCGATGGCCGCCGCTTGTTCGGCGGCGGTGCCTTGGGCCAAGGGCATGTCGGCCCCCGCGCGCAGGGCCAATACTGCGGCCCGGGCATGGCCATAGCGCTCGTGAACAGCTTTCATCATCAAGGCGTCGGTGATGACCACGCCGTGATACCCCAAGGCTTGACGCAGCACGCCCGTCAGCACGGCATGCGACAGCGTGGCGGGGTGCAGCGGGTCGAGTTGGGGGTAGACGATGTGGGCGGTCATCACCGCAGGCGCAGCGTTCGCTCCTTGCGCCAGGGCGCGAAAGGGAATCAACTCCAGCGCTTCGAGTTCGGCCAAAGATTTGTCTACCGTGGGCAGCGCATGGTGAGAGTCCACATGGGTGTCACCGTGGCCTGGGAAGTGCTTGACGCAGCAGGCCACGCCTTCACTCAGGGAGCCGCGCATCCAGGCCGCAGCCAGGCGGGCGACACGGTGCGGGTCGGCACCAAAGCTGCGCTCGGCGATCACGGGGTTGGCAGGGTTGGAGTTGACGTCCAGCACCGGCGCGAAGTTCCAGTTGATGCCCAAGGCGCGCAGGCCGCGTGCCACGGCAGCGCCCACGGCCTCGGCCTGGGCTTCGTCGTCCGCCGCGCCCAGGGCCATAGCGGCAGGCGCTTGGGGCATGCAGGTGGCGCGGATCACCGAGCCGCCTTCTTGGTCAATGCCGATCAGCGCCTTGGGGCCGAGCACGGCGGCCAAGTCGGCCGTCAGGCGGCGGATCTCGTCTTCGCTGCCCAGGTTCTTGCGGAACAGGCAGACCGCGCGCACGCGGTGGTCGCGCAAAAAAGCGGCGGTCTCCGGGGCCAGTGTCTTGCCGGGGATGTCCACCATCACCAGTTGGCCAGGATGAAAACTGGGCGGGGGCAGGTGAAGGCTAGGGCTGAGAGAGGTGCGAGTGGAGCTGCTCATGTCAGTGGGTCCGCGTGACCTTGGCCAAGTGAGGGGGTTGATCGGGGTCGCCGCCACGGGCGCGGGCCAGCGCCTCGACGGCCGGGTAGAAGCTCTGGATGGCGGCGATCGCGTCCAGATCTTCATGGGCGGTGAGGCTGAGCGGCAACTGCGCACCGGGGGTGCCCGCAGGGGCTGCCAGCAGCACACGGGCACCTCGCGCACGCATGTCTTGCGCCAGAGACAACAAGCCCGCTTGAGCCGGGCCGCGCGGCGCAAACACCAGCAGTGGGTAGCCCGCGTCGATCAAGGCCATGGGGCCATGGCGCACTTCAGCGCCCGAGAACGCCTCGGCCTGGATGCCGCAGGTTTCTTTGAACTTCAGCGCGGCCTCTTGCGCCACCGCCAGGCCCAGGCCTCGGCCGATCACAAACAGCTTGTCGGTGCCCAACAGGGCCTCGGGCAACATGGACCAGTCGGCCGCAGACGCCTGCGTCAGGGGGCCGGGCAGCGCTTCGAGGGCGGCGCTCAGCACGGTATCGTCCTGCCACGCAGCGACGACGCGCGCACCAGCCACCAACTGGCAGAGGTAGCTTTTGGTGGCGGCCACGCTCAGCTCTGGCCCCGCATGCAAGGGCAGCAGGAACTCGGCGGCTTCGGCCAGCGGCGAGTTCACGTCATTGACCACGGCCACGGTGCGTGCGCCGCCGTCCCGCAGGCGGCGGGTGGGCGCAATCAGGTCTGGGCTCTGACCCGACTGGGAAAACGCCAGCGACACCAAGCCCTCGCAGCGCAAGCGCGAGTTGTAGAGCGTGATCACCGACATGGGCAAGGAGGTGACCAGTCGACCCAGTCGCGCCATGGTGAGGTAAGCCATATAGCTGGCGGCGTGGTCAGAGCTGCCCCGGGCCACCGTCAGCACGGCGCTGGGCTCTTGGCGGCGAAGGGCGTCCCCAAGTGCACGGTAGGTGGCAGCGTCCTGGGTCAGTTGTCGGGCCACGGCGTGGGGGGCTTCCAGGGCTTCAGCCCGCATGCGCGAGGTCAATCTCTTCTCCTTCGACAATGACACGTTGAATCTGCAATTCCGGGTTCAGCACCAGCACATCGGCCATGGCCCCGGGGCTGAGGTGGCCACGGTCATGCAGGCCCAAAAACTCAGCGGCATAGGTGGAGACGCGCCGAGAGGCGTCTTCGATCTCTAGCCCTAAGCCCACCAGATTGCGGAGGGCTTGGTCCATGGTCAGCGTGCTGCCGGCCAAGGTGCCGTCGGCCAAGCGCACGCCGCCCAGGCACTTGGTGACGGTGTGGCGGCCCAAGCGATATTCGCCGTCTGGCATGCCGGCTGCGGCCGTCGAATCAGTGACGCAGTAGAGGCAGGGAATGGCCCGCAGCGCCACGCGCAAAGCCCCTGGGTGTACGTGCAGCAGGTCGGGGATGATTTCTGCAAAACGCGCATGGGCCAGGGCGGCGCCAGCCATGCCAGGGGCGCGATGGTGCAGGCCCGACATGGCGTTGAACAAGTGCGTAAAGCCACTGGCCCCGCGCTCCAAGGCTGCCACGCCATCCTCATAGCTGCCGTTACTGTGCCCGGCTTGCACCACAAAACCGGCCGCACGCAAGGGCCCGATCATGTCCAAATGCCCAGGCATCTCTGGCGCCAAAGTGATCAGCCGAATAGGGGCCAGGGCATGCAAGGCCAAGACTTCATCAACCGATGCGGGCCGGGCGAAGTCGGGCTGTGCCCCCAGCTTGCCGCTGTTGATGTAGGGGCCCTCCAGGTGAACGCCCAACACGCGTGCGCCACTTCCGGCCGGGCCGGCGATGGTGGGGGCCAGCGCGGCCATGGCCAGATGCAGTTCGCTCATCGGGGCTGTCATCGTGGTGGCCAGCAGGCTGGTGGTGCCGTGGCGGGCATGCATGCGCGCAATGTGGGCGATGGCCGGGCCGCCTTCCATGGTGTCAAAGCCTCCCCCACCGTGGACATGCAGGTCGACAAAGCCCGGCAGGATGAGCGTGCGGCGCGCGGCGCGCACCTCGGGCTCGCTGACCAGCGGGCCTTCTATGGTGGAGATACGGCCTTGGCTCAGCAGGGCGCAGCCCCGCCGCCAGCCTTGGGGCGTCAGGATGTCGCCGTCCAGGCGTTGCGGATGAGAAGTTTGGGATGTCATGGTCTGGCCTGTCGCAGAGCACTCAGGCATCAGCTCGGGCGGTGGGCGAGGTGTTCGCGCACCAGTTGAAGGGCACCGTCGGCCGCGTCGCCAGCAGGGGGCACGCAGCGGTCTAGCAACTCGTGGGGCAACAAGGGCAGCAGGCGTTGACCCACGCTGCCAGTGATGACCAAGGGCAGGCGGCCCGAGGCGTCCAGCGCCTGGGCCATTTGGATCAGGGCGTTCGCGGCCTCTTGCAGCAAGCGGCCAGCTGCGGGGTCGGTCTCAGCGGCGTCAAACACCAGCGGCGCCAGCGACGCATAGGCGCACTGGCCTGCACTGCCGCACCATTCCAACAAAGCTTGGCGGCCAATGCCTGTGGCTTGCCAAACAGCTTGGGCCAAAGCGCCAGCCAAGCGGCGGCCATCTAGGGCTTGTTGGGCGATTTGCACTGCGCGTAAGCCCAGCCAAGCGCCTGAGCCTTCATCGCCTGACGGAAAGCCCCAGCCGCCCACGGACAGCTTGCGGCCATCGGCCAGCAAGGCCTCGCCCACACTGCCCGTGCCAAAGGCCAGCACCATGCCGGGCTGGCCGCCGTGCGCGCCACGCAGGGCGGTGGCCGCGTCAGACTCCAGCGCCAGCACCGCATAGGGCGGAGCGGCTTGCAAAAAAGCTTCGGCCCTGGCTGGGGAGATGGCGCCGGCCAAGCCCAGGCCCAAAGCGCAGTCGCCCGGGGTGGCCAGCGGCAGTTGGGCGGCGGCAAAGGCTTGAGCAATGGCCTGCTGCACATGCCGCCAAGCTTGCTCTACACCTTGACTCAGACCAGACGGCCCGGCCACACCTTGGGCCAGGACGCGCCCATCGCGAGACACCAAGCGGGCCCGGGTGCCGGTGCCACCGCCGTCGATGCCAATCATGTAAGACGCGAGTTGGGGGGGAGGGTGGCTCATGAAGCAGACAGGGCGCTGAAGTGATACCACTATAGTACCAGATGGAACCACATGGCAAACCGATAAACCCGAAAGATGGAGCTTTTAGAGTGGATGTTGTGGAGAATACCGATCCAATACCAATCGAGCACCGATGGAAAGGGAGCCGCATGGGTCATGATAGAAGCTCTGTGGTGTTGCCCGGTGTGCCCATGTCTTCTCCCTCATCGTCTTCTGCTCCTTTGTCCCTGGAGTTGCCCGCACAGATTTTGCGCCGTGCCGTGGTGGTGGTTGCCCTGGGGGTGGCGACGTTGCTGGGCCTAGGCCTGCTGGGCATGCGTGACGATGTGGCTGAGGAACTGGAAGGCGCCAAAGCGGTGGCAGGTTTGGTCGAGCGACTCAGCACCTTGAACCTGCTAGACGATGCACAGGCCGCACGGGCCCTGCAGCAATGGGCCGCAGAGAGTGATTTGCGACATCTCAACCTGAGAGTGCTGGATGCCCAGGGCAGCGAGGTGTTGAAGGCTGGGCCGCCAGCAGACGCCCTGGACGGCGTGCCGCCTGACAGTGCTGCCCCAGGCTGGCGCGAGTGGCAGGCGCGCTTGTTCAAAGCCGAAGACCCCTTCACCGTGGCTTGGGTGCTGGCCCGACCCCAGGGCGAACCCTGGTCCGTGGTGCTGGGTGCCGACCCGCAGAGCGAGCAGGACGAAGCCATGCGCTCGCTGCTGCGGGCCAGTGGCGTCTTGATCTTGATGGCGTTGACCATGCTGGCGCTGATGGCGTGGAGCACGCGCCGCGCCCTGGCCCCTTTGTCGCGGCTCTTGGCAGCCATTCAGGGGCTGGAGCAGGCCCAGCCGGGCCAGCGCCGCTTTGAGGTACAGGCCTTGCCGCCCATGCCCATTGCAGAGTTGGAGGCCGTGGCGGCGGCCTTGCGCCACCTGGATGGTGCATTGGCCCAGGCTGATGCCGAACGCCGCCGCCTGGCCCAACAGGTTTTGGGCTTGCAAGAAGAGGAGCGCGCCCATTTGGCTCGCGAACTGCACGACGAGTTCGGCCAGCGCTTGACGGCGCTGCGCCTGGACACCCGCTGGCTGCTGCGCCAAACCCCGCAAGCGCCCGAGGTGCAGGCGGTGGTGCAGCAGATGGATCAACACTGCGCGGCCATTCAGCACGACATCAGCTCGGTCTTGGCCCAGTTGCGGCCCTTGGCCGTGAGCGACGAGGCCTGCACGGTGGCCACGCTGGAGACGCTGTTGCAATCACTGGTGACGGCTTGGCGGCGAAACGCGGGCGCCGGCTTCACCCTGAGCGTGGCCCTAGACCTGGGTGACCATGCGCATGAGCCCCTGCCGCGAGGCTTGGTCTTGATGATCTACCGCATCAGCCAAGAGGCCCTGACCAACGCCGCCAAGCACGCCCAGGCTCAGGCAGTGAGCCTCAGCCTGCAGTGGCAGCAGGAGCCCGGCCAAGCGGCGTGCCTGGCCTGGCTTGTGCAAGACGATGGCCGAGGCGAGCCCCAACCCGAGCACGCGCTGCAACGCGGCCATGGCTGGGCTGGGCTCAAAGAGCGGCTGTGGGCCTGGGGTGCAGACTTGGAGATTGGACCCGCCCACCCTGGGGCCGCGCGGCCCGGCTTGCGCCTGGCGGCGGCGGTGCCTTTGCCCGTCTATGCGCCAGGCGGCCCGGCGTAGCCACCCAAAGCCTCGTCCCACAAACTGGCTTGGCGCAAGGCCTGCTCAAACTCGTCGGCATTGCTGACTTTGAGCCGCCAATCCGGGTTGCGGTCTTGGCGAGCGAGTATCTTGCTGGCGTCCAATGCCACTGCAGGCGCCAGGCCCAAATGCGTGGCCCAGTGTGCGGCCACGGCGTCGGGGGCCATGTCCACATCTTGCTCATAGCGCACCCGCCACGGCGAGGCTCCGGCTTTCTTCAAGCCTTCGTTGACCTGTGCATACCAGCGGCGCGCCCTTTCGGCCCACTCAGCGTAGTGCTTGGCACTGAGCTTGATGCGCAAGTCGGTGGTGTCCGCCTTCTGCCAGGTGCCCACTTGGGTGGCCTTGGCGTTGGAGATGTATACGTCCAGGGGGCAGCGCTGCAACACCACGGGAGTGAAGCCCGGCAGCCTGGCCAGCTTGGCCACCGTGCCCACCACCGGCGTGGTGAAGTGGCTGAAAAAGACCTTGAAGTACATGGCCTCGCGCTCTTTGCGCTCTGCCATCTTGTACAGCGCTTGCACGGCTTGCACAGGGTGCTCATGCAGCCAAGCCAAGAGGGCCGGGTCATTGGGCTTGGCAAAGGTTTGAGAGGCCAATTTGCCCAGCCGCTGCACATGGGCCGGCCGCAGGCCGAACGCCTCTAGGGGGTGAAACAACTCTCCCAGCGTGAACATCTGCGGCCGCTGCTTGAGCACCGACCCCAGGAAATTGGTGCCACTGCGGTGCGTGGCGAAGACGACGATGAGTTTCATGGTGCGCTCGATGGAACAGCGGCCATTGTGACGGCTTGGCCAAGGCGCGCCGCCAGGCAATGTGGGGGGGGCAGGTGTTGAACTGGCGACATGACGGGAATGCTTGGCACTGCGGCAATGTCTGGAGCCGGTGCCCAGCCTGCTGAAGCGCACTCAAATGAACTTGCCGGTAGCAAGCATCAGCACACTGTGCCGCAGGCGGGCGAACTTGGCGCTGGCCTGGACCTGTGTCAACTGCAGCGGTGGGCCGCACCTATTGGTGGACAGCAAGCACGGGTATCCAGTCTTTTGGGTGAAGGCGAATGGAAGCACAAGAAGCATGGCCCCCACAACACCCGGGGCTGCCACAGCGCCATTGCAGCACTCGGCGCCCAGGCCATCACTCCACCTCGGCTGGAGTCGCCTGCCCCGTGACGGCGCCTGTGGCACCCCTCCGCCTAGGGTCACCCGAGTTCGACACCAAACAGCGTAAGTTGTTGATCTGTATAGACAGCCCTTACGGAACTGGCACTACAGGGGCGGTTTAGAGCAGCGGCAACTGGGTGTTTAGGGTGGGCTTGTCGACCTGAAGTGCTGCCAAGACATCCGCTTGGAGAGGTTGAAGGGTGGAGACTCCTTGGACGGGTGGGGCGTCTGCAATGCGCACGGTGTGGCGCTGGATGCGGCGCAGCTCGGCCAGGGCAGCCTCTGGGGAGAGCTCGCTGCCCGCGCGCTTGAGCCGCCGACGCATGACGCGATGCAGGATCAGCGCCATGAAGCAAATGCTGGCATGGGCCTTGATGCGCTGGGGCAGCCGGTGGAAGACCGGTGCAATCTCGATCTCGGACTTGAGCACCTTGAAGCCGCGCTCAATGTCGGCCAGCGACTTGTATCGCTGCAGCACCTCAGTCGCCGTCATGTCTTTGACATTGGTGACCAACATCAGCTTGCCGTCCATGAGCTGTGCCCGCGCCAGCGCTCCTCATTAAGCGTGTAGCTGAACAGCTCCGCCTTCAAGTCCACCTGGACGATGCGCGCCAAATGCGCCTCACTGACCTCGTGGAAGAAGCGCGCCTTAGCCCCTGAGTCGGAGAGCTTGCGCCCCTTGTGAACCTGGCCCTCGTCCTGGGCGTCGAGCTTGCCCGTCAGTGCCTGTGCGCGCTGCTCCAGCGCTTTGATGCGGGCCAGGCGGTCTTGCGTTTGTTCGCGGGCCTGTACGGGGTTGTGCGCCACCACCAAGCGCTGGCCCTGCCAAGCCAGCTCCTGCACCACTTCGTCATCTGCCTTGGTCATCTGCTCAGCCACGGGTGCGAGCAGATCGACAAACTCGCCGTAGCGCCGCCCTGGCACGGCCAGAATGAACTCCAGGGGTCGATCCCCCGCAACACGCAGCTTGCTGAGCGCCTCCATATTGTCCAGCGAGAGCAAGCCCCTGTCTGCCACCACGACTAGGCGGCGGATGTGTGGGAAGCGATCCAGCACTTTCTTGAGCGTGGGCTCCAGCGTTGGGGCTTCGGCAGAGTTGCCGTCAAAGACCTCGTGGAAGATGGGCATGCCGTCGGCCGTTTGCACCACGCCCAACATGAACTGGCGCGCAATGACGCCCTCCTTGGACATGCCAAAGTGGCGCACATCACCGACTTGCTGGCTCAGACCTTCGGCGCGGATCGTGGTCAAGTCATAAAAGACCACCGAGAGGTCTTCATCAATGAGCGGGCGCAATAGCTGGGCGACACAGTCATCGATGGCCTCGTGGTGATCCATCAGCGCATCCATGCTGCGCAGCAAGTGCTGGTGGCTCAAGCCATCGGCATCAATGCCAGGCATGCTGACGGTTTGCAGCCAGCGCAGTGCGCCCAGTTTGGAATCCGCGTCGCACAAGCGATTGAAGACCATCACGCGGATCGCTTGCTCCACAGCGGTGGTGAAGCGAGCCCGCCGAAACACAGCCGCGAGCCGGTCAAAACCCAACTCATGCCAAAGCGCGTCCAGGGCCCAGACATCACCCAGGGCCAAGGCTGACTCAAAGCGGACCTGCGGCGCATCGACGCCATCCACAGGACGCCCCTTGGCTCGAAGCAAACCATTGAGCAGGGCATCCAGCGGGCCACCTTCTTCGTCCAGACGACCGAGCATGGCTACGGTGCGCTGACGGGGCTGGCCTTGCTCGTTGCGGAAAGACTCCACCAGCCGAACATAGCGGTGACCACCGGAAGACGAGACCTTGAGGAACATGCCTCAAGTGTAGCGCAGAGAAGTAAGCACTGAAACTACATTTACTTGCAATATTGGCACTACAAAAAAATCAAAAAATGAGCCGTCAACACGCACTAAGTCCTTGATTCATATAGACCCGACTCGCGGCAGGAGCACCAAAACCGGAAGTTGGTGTCGAACTCGGGGGGTCAGGGTCTGCCCGTCTTCTCGCAGCGTTGTGCCGCATGAAAGCTTCAAGCGACTGAGTACGGTATGGTTCAATGGCGTCCAAATTGGTGACCACCGCCACAATGCGTTGAATCAGCGGGTTTATGAGGGAGCGAGCGGACATGCAACGCGCTTCATGCACGCGGCCAGTGGGCAATGGCTCCTCGTCGTTTAGTGTGGATCCCAACACCGACAATTCCGACTTTCTGGCCTGCCTGAGCGTCCAGTGATGCACCTCCGAAGTGCCACGCAGTGTGCCAGTCAAGCGCTGTTTTGAAGTTGAGCCGTTATGAGTATTGAAGTCGAAGCCTTGTTCACCAGTGCGCTTGGATTGCAGCGCCCTTGGGTGGTGGAGAGTGTCAAGCTTGATACTGCAAAGAGGCGCATTGACTTTGAGGTCAGCTGCCAAGATGCCAAGCTGGTTTGCCCGCACTGTGGCGCGGCTGATCAGATGGTGCATGACCGACTGCGCCGATCCTGGCGACACCTGGACTTCTTCCAATTCGAGGCCTGGATGCATGCTGATGTGCCACGCGTGGCCTGTACGGCGTGCGGCAAAACGACGCAAACTCCGGTGCCGTGGGCGCGTGAAGGGAGCGGCTTCACGCTCTTGTTTGAAGCGCTAGGCTTGACGCTGTGCCAAGGCCTGCCGGTGCGCCAGGCCGCGCACATGCTGCGGGTGCAAGACAAGCAACTCTGGCGCCGCATTGAGCACTACGTCAGCAAGGCGCGTCACCTGCAAGACATGAGCCAAGTCAAGCTTGTGGGCATCGATGAAACGAGCCTGCGCAAGGGCCACGAGTACATCACCGTGGTGCATGATTTGGATGAAAAGCGCTTGCTCTTCGCCACCTCTGGCAAAGACCATAAGACGTTGCAAGCCTTCGCGCAGGACCTGCAAGCCCATGGCGGTGAGCCCACCGCGATTGCACATGCCTGCATGGACATGAGTGCAGCCTATGCCAAGGGCGCGGCGTTGTATTTGCCCAATGCCAAGATCAGTTATGACCGCTTCCACGTGGTGGCGCTGGCCAATGAGGCGATGGACGAAGTGCGCAGCGCGGAGTGGAAAACTGAAAGCGCAAAGGTGCGCGAGGCCTTGGGCGAGATGGATGCCAAAGAGCGCAAAACTCTGCTGTGGGCGACAAGGCGCAACCCGTCGAGTTGGAGTGCAACGCAGATCAGCGCCATGCACTGGCTGCAACGAGCCAACCTAAAAACCACGCGGGCTTGGCGCTTGAAGATGGCCCTGCGTGCGGTGTTTGCCAGCGCCCGAACACACAACCAAGCCGAGCAAGCCAGCATGGATCTCAAGGCCTGGATCTCGTGGGCAAGGCGCAGCCGCTGGTGGCCTTCAAACGCCTTGGCAAAACGCTCAAGACTCACTTTGATGCCGTGGTGCGCGGCATGCTGGATCACCGCAGCAACGCCTTCGTTGAAGCGATGAATGGCTTGTTGCAACAGGCAAAAAGGGCAGCCCGAGGGTTCCGCACTGCCGCCTGCTTTATCAACATCGCCTACCTGCGCATGGGCAAGCTGACGCATCTGCCGGTCTCACCATTCGCGCCTGCCGCATCACGCCAATCCTAGCTATCCGGGCCTCAGAGATGACTTGTCTGATTCCACACTAAACGACGAGGAGCCCTGTTGCTGACCGTCGGATTCATGAACGCTGCAAATTAAATCCACACAGCGTCAGCCCACCCTCGCTAGCCCCAGTCTGTCCACCGTGCGCTTCTCCGCCGCATAAGCCTCGCGCAGGCTGCGGCCGTAGTCGTCTGAGCTTAAGTACAGCGGCTCTTGGTCGTACTTGGCCAGCTCGGCCACATGGGCCGGGTCAAACAGCGCGGCTTTGAAGGCGTCGTGCAGGGCTTGCACCACGGCGCTGGGCAGGCCTTTAGGCCCCACCAAACCGTAGGGCGAGGTGGCGACGATGCCGTGGCCCAGCTCTTTGAGCGTGGGCACCTGGGCCCAGCGCTTGGTGCGGTGCTCGGCAAAGGTGGCGATCAGGCGCAGCTTGCCGCTGTCGACATAGGACGCAAAGCCGTTGGAGTTGACGCCCACCTGCACCTGGCCGGAGGATACCGCCAACATCTGCTCGGCCGTGCCTTTGTAGGGCACATGCACATAGCGCAGCCCTTTGTGGCCCAACAGTTCGTCCATCACCACATGCGGCGTGGTGCCCACGCCGTTGGTGGCAATGCTCAGCTCGCCGGGCTTGGCTTTGGCCAGGGCGAAGAGATCATCCAGGGATTTGATGGGGCTGCTGGCAGGCACCACGATGCCAAAGGTGACACCGCTGAGTTGCAGCAGCGGCGCGGTGTCGCGGATCGGGTCCCACAGGACTTTTTGCGTCCAGGGTGCGCGCAGGGCGGGCTGGGGCAATTGCGCAATGGTGTAGCCATCGGGGGCGGCTTGTTGCAGCACGGGCATGGCCAAGGTGCCGCCCGCGCCGGGCCGGTTCTCGATCAGCACTTTTTGGCCCAGGTGGCGGGCGGCCGCCTCGGCCAGCACGCGCATGGTCAGGTCGGTGGCCCCGCCCGCAGGCCAAGGCACCCACAGGGTGATGGGGCGGCTGGGGAAGACGGGCTCGGCCCCTTGGGCACGGCTGCCCAGCGGGGCCAAGGCGGCCAAGCCAAGGCTCGCGCCCAGGCTCAGAGCGCGGCGGCGGGTGATCATTTCCATTCCAGTAATTCCATGGTCAAGGTGCCGCCGGTCAAAAAGGTGGAATTGGCCGGCTCTTCGCGCACCAGGCGCACCAAGCCGACGCCGGGGCAGTACCACTCTTGGGTCGTCAGTGTCATGTCCTTCCAGCCCACCACGGGGTCGGCAAACAGGCGCAGGCTGGCTTGGCCCTTCACCTTGAGGCAGCCTTCAAAGCGGCCGGCGCGGGTGTCCACGGCCAGGCCTGTGGCCTCAATGCTGTAGATCATCTTCACGGTGGGGTGGGTGTGGCGGATCTCGCGGGGAAACTCTTGGCGGCGCTGCAGCAGATAGGCGGTGGTGTCGTTCTGCCAGGTGCTGCCTGGCGTGAGTGGGGCTTTCAGCACGTAGCGGCGTTCTTTGTCATAGCGCGGCTCGGCGTCCAGCTCGCTCTTGGTGGCCACGCGGTAGATGCCGGTCTCGTCGCTGCGCAGCCAGTAGCTGATGCCAGCATCGCTGCGGCGCAGCCAGGCGGGGCCGTCGTCCAGGGGGCTCTGGCCCAAGGTCTCCATGACCAGAGGCTCATGCTCGATGACGTTGTTCTCCCACTCGGTTTTGACGTCATAACGCCATTGATGGCCTTGGCCTAAGGGGAACAGATCTTGGCCGGCCGGCTTGGGGGCGCAGGCGCTCAAGCCCACGCACAAGCCTGCCGCCAGCGCGGCTGAACAGGTGCGGAGGGTGGTGGCCAACATGCGGGTCGGGCCTTACTTTTCGGGCAGTTGCGGCATGGGCAGGTCACGGATCTTGACCTCCTGCTCGTCACTGCCCGGGCGCAGCCAGGAATAGCCTTTGGGGCCGCGCTTGGGCTCGGCCGTGCCCATTTGGCTCACGCCTTGCCGCACCTTTTTCAGGCCTTCGTTCAGCAGGCTGTGCAGGTCTTTGCTGTAGGGCAGGCGATAGGCGCGCGGCTCGGCCAAGGGCTTGCCGTTCTCCAGGGCATTGACCCAGACGAACAGTGCGCCGGGCTTGGTTTTGCTGGGCTCCTCGATCACGGCGGCCAGCAGCACAAAGCGTTCGGGCAGGGCGGCGCGTGAAGGGCGGCCCCAAACATCGTCCAGCGCTTGCTCGGCGCCAAAGTACAGGCCCACCGTGGCCAGCACCAACACGGCCTTGAGCGCCCGGGGCCAGGCCGAAGCCAAGCAGGCCAAGCTCACCAAGAAGACCAGGGCAACGTAGGCCCAGAGCAAGGCATCGGTGGCCATCACATCCTCTCGATCAGCGTTTTGGGCAGGGTGTTGACGCCTTCGACCCCACCATCGCGATTGACCATGAAGCGAACCGCAGTGGCCTCGTCGCCCTTGCGGGCCAGGTCCAGGCTGCCATAGAACACCACTTCAGCGCGCGGGTTGACCTTGACCACCGAGACGGTGGCCGTCACGGGCTCGCCGTTTTTGGTGTCGTAGTAGTGCAGGTTGACGGTGTACTCGCCCGGCGCAAACCCGCGCACCGTCACCACCTCTTGGTTGAGCGGGTTGACCACCTGCTGGCCGTTGATCACCAGGGTGTCGTTGGCCAAGCCTCGGTCGTCGCGGTCCAGGTGCATCATGCCGCCCTCGCGCGTGCGGAACCAGACTTTGTTGCCCGCCGGGTCCTCGACCCAGGTGTCGATGTCATTGGGGTTGAGGTCGGGCCAGGTCACGGTGATCAGGAACTCTGCCTTGGCGTCGATCACGCCGGTTTTGGCCTTGGGGTTCATCACCACCAAGGCCACCGCAAACAGCATGACGAAGGCCAGCAAGGTGTTGAACAAGAGATCGCTGAAGGGGTCGATCTCGTCATGGCGGCGCGGGCGCAGCAAGGCCATGGTTCAAGCCCCAGGCTCGGGAAGGGGCTCAGCCACGATGTCGGCCACGATGCGGTCGGCCATGCGGTCCAGCAGCAGCAGTTGCAGGCCCAGCCAGAGGTTGGCCATCAGCCCCAAGAGCGTGGTGTAGAGCGCAATCGCCATGCCTTGCGTCATTTTTTGCAGCAAGGTCTGCACTTGGTCGATGTCAAAGGTGGGCAGTCGGCCGATCTGGGTGGCCATGACGATGAAACCCACCACCGTGCCCAGCAGGCCCAGCTTGATGGTGGCGGCTGCCAACCACCAAGCCGTTTCATGCGGGCCGTGGCTGCGCTCGGAGAGCAGGCTGGCGGCCATGTCCGGGGCTTGGCGGCGCTCAGTCTGCCATGCAGCGCGCCAGCAATCGGGGGCACCCGCAACGCTCGCTTGCGCCTGCTGGCGCAGCAGCCAGGCTCTGCGCCCACACCATGCCGTGGTGAGCACACTCAAGGCCAGCAGCCCCAAACTGATGCCGCTCGGGTCACCTTGGATCAAGGTCTGCCAGAGCCCGCGGTGCTGCATCCAGGCGGCACCAAACGCCACCAGGCCCGCCGCGAGGGCCCAGGCCCAGAACAGTCGTTCTGCGGCGTCTTGCACCGAGACCAAGGGCCAAGAAATCAGCTTCATGGGGCACCCCCTGGGCCGCGCTTGGTCAGGGCACCAAAACCGCGTTGCGGGTCATAGCCCCAGGCGGCCACGGCGAAGCAGACCGCCAAAGTGCCCAACACCACATAGGGGGCCACGCCAGGGTCCTTGCCGTAGAGCGCGAAGCGCAGCCACTCCACCGCATGGGTGAAGGGGTTGACGCTGGCGATCCACCAGACCCATTCGGCGCCGGATTCTTCCAATTTCCACAGCGGGTAGAGCGCGGTGGACATGAAGTACATGGGGAAGATCACAAAGTTCATGGTACCCGCGAAGTTTTCCAACTGCTTGATGTGCACCGACAGCAGCAGGCCCAGCGCGCCCAGCATCAGCGCTGCGCTGACGGCTGCCAACAACACCATCGGCGTGTGTGGCCCCCACAGCGGCAGGGTGGTGCCCAGCAGCGCGGCCACAGCAATGAAGGCAGCGGCTTGCAGCAGGCTGAGCAAGGCTGTGGCGCTGAGCTTGGCGAACAAGATCCACCAGCGCGGCAGCGGGGCGGTCAGCAGCAGACGCATCAGGCCCATCTCACGGTCATAGACCATGGCCAGGCTGGACTGCATGCCGTTGAACAACAGCACCATGCCGATCAGGCCCGGTGCGATGTAAACGTCATAAGGGATGTAGGTGTCGTAGGGCTCGTTGATGGCCACGCCGAACACATTGCGAAAGCCCGCCGCAAACACCGCCAGCCACAGCAGTGGGCGCACCACTGCAGAGGCCAAACGGCTGGTCTGGCGCATGAACTTCATCAGCTCACGCAGCACGATGGCGCGCAGGGCTTGCAGGGCGTGGGTCACGGGCGAGCCTTGCAGAGTTTTTCCGGGCCATCGGCGCCCACGGTGTCGAGCGCGTTCTTGGGGTGCAAGATGCCTTCAATGGGCGCCGTGCTGATCACGCCTTGGCCGTCGGTCAGAAGCAGGGTTTGGCGCAGTTGTCCGTCCCAAGGTCTGAAGGTCATGGCCACGCCCTTGGAGCCGTCCAGCTCAGCACTGGCCAGCGCTTTGGCCACGGCGGCTGCAGGGCCTTTTGGAGCAGCCATCACCGCGGCCGCCAGCGCCTTGGCACCCAGCCAGGCCTGCCAGTCTTGCGCGCTCATGGCCCGGTTGTTAGCTTTGCTGAAGCGGCGTGAGACCTGCGGCGCACCGTAACGCTCATACTGAGCGTGCCAAGCCAAGGCCACCAAGCCGCCATCACCCACCACGGGCCTCGGCGTGGCCGTGCGGTAGGGCAGGCTGCGGGCAAATTCGCCGTCGCTGTCCACCACCCACACCACCTCATGGCTGCCTTGCGTCAGCAAGGTGGCGTTGGCCAGCTCGCGTTCGCGCGGGTCACCCGAGAGCTTGAAGGGTTTGGTGGCGGTCAGCTTCACGCCGTAGCGTTTCAGTGCGGCCTGGACCACGGCGCTGCGTGCTGCATCGGTGGCGCTGGGGCCTGACAACAGCAGCACATTGCTCCATTTGCGGGCCACCAGGGTCTGGGCCAGGGCATCGGCACGCATGCGTTCGCTGGGGGCCAAGTGCCAGAGGTTGGCGCGGCAGTCTTGCTGGCGCAGACGGTCGTCACCCGCACTGAGGTTCAGCACGGGCAGCTTGACGGCGTCGGTCACGGCCAGCAGAGCGTCGGCGGGCAGGTCGGCCAGCAAGGCAGCGGCGCCCGCCTTCTCGGCTTTGCGCGCGGCCTCTTGCAGGCCCTTCACATCGGCCGCCGCTACCGTGTCGATGCTGAGGCTGGCCCCGGCGGCGTCCAGCTCCAGCTTCGACTCTTTGATCGCCACCGCCACGGCGTCGGCCGCGGGGCCGGTGGGGTGGCCGAGGTAGGCGCGCTCCACGCGGCTGCGCTGCAGGCGGGGGTCGTCGTCCAGCACCAGCAGCGTGGCTTTGAAGGCGGCTGCCTGAGCGCTGGCCGCGCTCAGCAACAGTAGCCCACTGACGAGCAGCCTCATTCGATCACCACCACGCTGTGCGGCACACGGCCCACGGCCACTGTTTTGAGGGCTTTGGCGTTCGGCACGTCAATGATGGTCAAGTCATCTGACAGCCCATTGGCCACCAAGAGCCTGTCTCCGGCCTTGTTCAGCCCCAAGCCCCAGGCCCGCTTGCCGGCCAGCACGAGTTGGGTCACTTTGCGGCTGGCCACATCGACAAAAGCCACATGGTTGGCCCTGCCCAAGCTCACAAAGGCTTGCTTGCCGTCGGCAGACATGGCCACGCCCACTGGGGTGATGTCGGCCTCGCGGGCGCCCTTGACGGCAAACTTGAGGGTGTCCATGACGCTGTTGTCTTTGGTGCTGAGGATGCTGACGCTGGCGCCCAACTCATTGGTGACCCAAAGTTGGCTGCCGTCGGGCGTGAGGGCAAAGCGGCGCGGACGCTTGCCCACTTTGACGTTGTGCGTGACCTTGCCAGTGGCGGTGTCGATCACATGCACCAAGGAGGCGACTTCAGAGGTCACGTACAGGGTCTTGCCGTCTTTGGAGAGCAGCACGCCTTCAGGTTCTTCACCCACCTTGATGGCGCTCTTGCGCTTGTTGCTGGGAACGTCGATCACGCCGACTTCGGCGTCTTCCTCATTGCTGACGTAGAGGGTTTTGCCGTCGGGCGAGACATCAAAAATCTCAGGGTCGTCGCCCAGAGCGATCTTGGCGGTAGATTTTTTGGTGGCCAGGTCGATCACGTCGGCCTGCTGAGAGTCGCCACAGGCCACCATCACTTGTTTGCCACCGGGGGCGATTTGCATGTGCCGGGGCCGCTTGCAGGTGGCCACGGTGCCGGTGACGGCCATGGTCTTCAAGTCCACCAGGGTCAGGGTGTTGTCCTTTTCGCTGGAGACCCAGGCGGTTTGGGCCGAAGCGGCGGCGCTCAAGGCCAGGGCAGCGGCGGCGGCCAGTGTGGTCTGAAGGGCAAGGCGTCTCACGAAGGTCTCCTGGATTGGGTCGATTGGGTGGCGTGGATGAAAGCGGCCTCCAGCGTGGGGCCGCACAGGGTTTGGCGAACATCATCAGGCCGACCATCGGCCAGCAGTTGGCCTTGGTGCAGCAGCACCACCCGATCGGCGGCTTCGGCCTCTTCGACCAAGTGGGTGGCCCACAGCACGGTGGTCTGGCGTGCGGCCACGTCGGCCTTCACGGCGGCCAACAGGTCGCGTCGGGACTTCGGGTCCAGACCCACCGTGGGCTCGTCCATCAGCAGCACGGCGGGGCGGTGCAGCAGGGCCCGCACCAACTCCACCTTGCGGCGATTGCCGCCCGAGAGTTCGCGCACCGAGCGGTCCAAGTCAGCGGCCGTGTCCAAGGCCTCGCAGCCTTCTTGGATACGTTGTTGGGCCACATTGCGGGGCAGGCCATGCAGGTCGGCGTGAAAGAGCAGGTTGCGGCGCACGCTGAGATCCAGGTCCAGCGACATCTGCTGGAACACCACGCCCATGTGCTTGAGGGCCTTGACTGCCTCCGTGCGCAAGGAATGGCCCGCGACCACGGCCTCGCCTGCATCGGCCACGAACAAGCCCGTCAGCACCTGAAACAGCGTGGACTTGCCCGCGCCATTGGGGCCGAGCAGGGCGGTGAACTGGCCCGCAGGCAAGCGCAGGCTGAGTTGATTCAGTGCGGTGCGTTGGCCATAGCGCTTGGTCAGGGCGTCGATGTGGAGCATGGTGGCGGGGTGTCAGAGGTCGATCACCATGCCATCACTGGCGCACTCAAAGCCATCGGGGCAAGCCCCGCCTTGCGCACACGGCGGCACGCCCAGCAAGACTTTGCGCCGGGCTTGCCAATCGTCTTCGGGTTCGTCGGCCGGCCAGGTGGTCAGGCCGTCGATCAGCACGCAGTCGGCGCTGCGCATCCAATCGAGTTCGGTGTAGCCCAAGGCCACGGCACCTGGGGCGCAAAAGAGGCGCTGGCCGGTGTCTCGGTCGCGCACCGCAATGGCGATGCTGTGGCCGGCCGCCGCCTGAGTCTCGTGTTCAGCCAAGTAGGGCGGTGTAGGGCCCTGGGTGGCCAGCGCGGTGAACTCCAGGTGGGGCAACTGCTCAATGCGGAAACTGGCGCACTGGGTTTCGCCCGCGACCGGGATGATGTGCCAATGCACACCACAGTAGTGCTGCAGCACGGGCAGCACCGGCAGGCTGCGGCTCAGGGCCTCGAAAACGGCGGGCGTGGCATAGAGGTCGATGGGGCTGCCGTCGCGCAGAGACAGCAAGCCCGCGACATGGTCCACCTGAGCGTCAGTCAGCACGATGGCGCGGTGCTGGGCCGCGCACCAGCCGATGTGGTTGCTGGCGGCAGCATCGGCCTGCAGGCGGTCGGCGACATTGGCGGCCATGTTCACCAAGACCCATTGGGCGCCGGTGTCTGACAGAGCCACCACACCATGGCGGCTGGTGGGGGCGGTGTCTCTGGGGCCATGGCCCAGGCTTGAATTTTTGCGCAGAGATGCGCGTGCGGCATGGGCCAGCGCCGCAGGCGGCGGAGGCGCGCTGGCGGCACCTTGAAGAATCACGGCCTTCATGGGCAGCGCTCTCCCGGCGCAGGTGCGAAGATGTGGGTCAATGGCATGACGCGGAACGAGTGTGCAGTGCGGCTCTATGTGAGCGATAGCTGACACACGGTGCAAGTCTCGTGCCGCCTTCCCGGAGCCGACGTCCCTGTCGATTCGGTGGGCAAGACTTCGGGTCGCCCCTCAGAAAAGTGAGTGAGGCCTCATGGATGTGACAGCGCCCTCAGTGTGGTGCGAGGAGAAGTGTTCGATGTTGACACAGTGGTACAGGGCCATGTGCCTGTTGTTGGGCTTGTGGGCTGGTGCGGGTTTGGCGTGGGCGGCGCCTTGTTCCACCCAGGAGCTGGTGTGGCAGAGGCTGACCGATCAGGCGTTCTGGCTGCCCGGCGCGGCAGGTGATGCAGACGCTGCCAATCGCGGACGTGTATCGGCGGTGATGGCTGTTCGGGTTCCCGGCGATGAACGGGTGTGGCTTTTGGGCAGTGGGCCGTCGCCCACCTTGGGTCGCGCAATGGCCTGTGGTTTGGCCCAGCAGACGGGCTGGCAGGTCAGTGACATCGTCAATCCGTGGGCACGGCCAGAGCTGGTGTTGGGCAACCGCGCCTGGCCGCAGGCTGCGCTGTGGGCCCACCAAGCCGTGGCGCTCGCCATGGAGCAACAGTGCGCCCATTGCGAAGAGCGTTTGAAGGTGCGCATGGGGGCAGCGGCCCAAGATTTGGGGCCTGAGACGGTGGTCACAGTGCCCGGTGCTCCGGGCGTGGCGGGCGGTTTGGCGCAGGGAGATCAAGGCGAGTTGGGGCCTTGGGTGTGGTGGAAGCTCAAGCGGGCGCCGGACCAAGCCGTGTTGGTGTGGCGGCTCAAGCGCACAGCCTTGTGGTCGGTGCCTGGCCTGTTGTGGGCCGATGGGCCCCCTGACTTGCGGGATGCAGACCTGCGCACTATGCAGACCAGTCTGACGCAATTGGGCCGCCTGTCTCAGCATGATGGCTCGGCCTTGGTGTGGCTGCCTGAGCAAGGGCCGGCACAGGGCCTGCCTTTGTTGGCGCAGTCGATCGACTATCTTGACGCTTTGGCGCAGTCGATTCGAGCGAGGCAAGCCGGGGGCGGGCTGGAAACGGACGCCCCTGCGCGCTGGCCTGGCTTGCCTCTGGGCTGGGCAGAGCATCCGCGCCATGCCTTGAACTGGCAGCGGGCCTGGCGGCAGATCGAGGAAGAGTAGGGCGAATTACTTCCAGCGCAGCTTGCGGTAAATGGTGTTGCGGCTGATGCCCAAGGTCTTGGAGGCTTCAGAGATATTGCCGCCGGCCGCGTCAACGGCTTGGCGGATGGCGTCGATCTCCATGTCCTGAAGAGAGCGGGGCGCTGAGGCCTCCGTCGGCACAGCGGCGGCCATTGCGGACCCCGGCTGTGCTGCGGGCGGCGCAGCGACGGGTGACATGGCCGAGGCGGCCGCAGGTGTCAGCCCACCCAGGGCATGGGGTGGCGTGCAGGGCTTAGCGGCTGCGGCGCGCTGGGCTTCGTCCAGAAAGTCGTCTGATAAATGGTGGCGCGTGATCAGTGCATCGCCCGCAGCCATCACGGCGGCCGTGCGCAGCACATTGAAGAGCTGGCGGATATTGCCTGGCCAGGCATAGCTGCGGAAGAGCTGCAGCACTTCGTCGGACACCTCTAGCCGCTTGCCCGGCGCTTGGCGCTCCAGGATGCGACGGGCCAGCACCATCAAATCGCTGCGGTCGCGCAAGGCCGGGAGTTTGACGGCCAAGCCGTTGAGCCGGTAGTAGAGGTCTTCTCGGAACTCTTTGGCAGCAATCATCTCGCGCAAATTGCGGTGGGTGGCGCAGATGATGCTGACATCTACCGCCACCGACTTGGTGCTGCCCAGCGGGGTGACTTGGCGTTCTTGCAGCACACGCAGTAGGTGAGCTTGCAGTTGCAGGGGCATGTCGCCAATTTCGTCCAAGAACAAAGTGCCACCGCTGGCTTGCACGATCTTGCCCACCGAGCCCTTGCGGCGAGCGCCCGTGAAAGCGCCTTCCTCATAGCCAAAGAGCTCGGCTTCGATCAGGGTCTCAGGAATGGAGGCACAGTTGACGGCCACAAAGGGCTGGCGGGCGCGCTCGGAGTCTTGATGAATGGCGCGGGCCAGAAGTTCTTTGCCGGTGCCGGTTTCACCCAAGACCAGAATCGGTATGTCGCGGTTCAGGACGCGGCGTACCTTCTCGACCACCGCATCCATAGGGCCGTCGCCGGTTTGCAGATGCCGCAAGCCGCTGGAGGCGACCTCAGAGGCGGGGGCCGTCGTCGTGGGGGCGCGCAGCGTGGCCTCTTCGGCCGCTGAGGTCGACTGGCGCAGAGTGGAGCGTGCGTCGTCGCTGGGGCTGTCGGGGTGGGACCAAACGGGAAAGTTGAACTTGGCCAACACATGGAACTGGCGACCATCGCTCATCTGTACCGGCAGTGGCACGGCCAGCGGTGAGCGGAAGCGGTCGACCAAGTTGCCAATGGCCGTGCCGAACAGGGAACTGAGCGAGTGCATGCGCAGCGCTGCACCTGACAGGCCTAGCAATTCGAGGGCACCGCGGTTGGCGCCCACGATCTTGCCGTCGGGTGAGACCGCCAAGATGCCTTCCATCAGGGTGCCGATGAACTCGACCCGGCTGTGAATGTGCAGGCGCATCACATTGCGGTAGTCGTCCGTGAGCCAATGGTTCTCGATCATCCGCGCCGACATCTTGACCAGCGCCATGGTGTGCTGGTGGTAGCTGCGCTGCTCGCCCGAGACATCGAGCACGCCCAAGATGTTGCCGCGAGGGTCGAGGATGGGGGCGGCTGAGCAAGTCAAGAAGTTATTGGCATGCATGAAGTGCTCTTCGGCATGCACGAGCGTGGGGACTTCGTCCATTGTCAAGACCCGGGAGGTCATTCACCCGTTTTATGAAGAGTTGAGGGTGTGAGGCCTGCCATTTTTTCAGGGCTGCGATGGGTGCCTGGTGATCCAGAGCGCGTTGCGGAATGCGGTGGTTGTAGGTGTCGACGTAGTTGGTAAGCGTGGCCTCAAGCTGTGCGGCCGATTGGAAGCGAGTCTGTGCGATGACCTCTGAGATTCGACCATTGAAGCGCTCGACCATGCCATTGGTTTGCGGGTGGCGCGGTGGTGAGAGGCGATGCTCAATCTCCAAGCCTTTGCAGCGCTTGTCAAAGACATGCTTGCCTGAAGGCTCTTTGCGCTTGCTGGTGAAGCGGTCTGTGAACTGGCTGCCGTTATCGGTGAGCACCTTGGTGATTTTCATGGGCGCTGCCTTGTACAGCCGCCAGAGGAAATCACAACTGCTGACCTCTGATTGGTCGTCATAGATCTTGACGAAGACCCAGCGGGTGGCTCGGTCTATGGCCACAAAGAGGTAGCGACGCTGGCTCTCGTCAGGCATCTGAGGCAAGTACTTGATGTCTATGTGAACGAAGCCAGGCTCATAGTCCTTGAAGCTCTTGACCTTGATTTGTCCAGACTCTTGGCTTTGCTGCTGCCTGAGCTTGTTCAGGTCAGAGATGCCATGACGCCTGAGGCAGCGGTCCAGCCCTGCACGCGAAGCCTTTGCATTGATGAACTCCCGGGTGATGACCAGCAGATCATCCAGCGGCAGCAGCAACATCTTGCGCAGCTCAACTGCGATGGCCTCCTCAGCAGGACTCAGCGTGGTGCTCAGCACATGAGGCCGGTGGGAGCGATCTTGAGAATCCGGACGGCTGCGCCACTTTCGGGCAGTATTCGTCGAGACATTGAACCGCTCGGCAATCTCCTTGAGCGTTCCAGTAGCTTGCTGAATCTCAACGCGCGTCTTGGGCGTTGTTCGGGCTTGAGGGTGAATATGGCTCATGCGATCTGGCTATGATGAACTCACTGGAATCGAAGCCAGCAACTCGCTCAGGACTGCTCTGGCTTGAAGTAGCGGCCAGCTTCGAATGGGCCAATGATCACATGAGACGTGACATCTATATGCCTCCGTTCGAAGGTACGCTCTCGCAAGAAGCGATGTGGTCCATCAAGGCCTACTTGGAAACCCGCCGTGAGAAGCCGCTCTGAGATTTAATCAGGCGTCCATTGTTTTTGCTTGGAGTTGTCGATGTCTCACATTAAACGCCGCCATGTTCTGGGCGCAAGTGCTGCAGTCGCTTTGGGGGGGCTCTTGCCTGTGGCCGCAGCGCAAACAAGCGCCACACCCACCTTGGACAAGCTGCGCGGCTTGGGCCGATTGACGGTGGCCGTCTACAACGACATGCCCCCCTTTCATGTCGCAGGCAAAGGCATTGAGGTCGATTTGGCCGAGGCCCTGGCGCAGGCGCTGGGGCTGAAGTTGTCACTCTTGCCTTTCAATGCGGCCGAGGACATGAAAGACGACCTGCGCAATATGGTGTGGCGGGGCCACTATCTGGGCTTTGGTCCGGCGGATGTGATGCTGCATGTGCCCGTCGATCGCCCATTGATGGAGGCCAACAAGCAGGTGCAGGTGTTTGCGCCCTACTACCGCGAGCGGGTGATGTTGGCTCGCCGCTTGGCCGATGTGCCTCAGGGAGACTCACTCGACGCGTTAAAGGGCAAAAAGATTGCGGTTCCCGGCCAAACCTTGGCGGGCTGGTTGCTGATTGGCGCCGATGGGGGGGCCTATCGGAATCAACTCTTGACCAAGCTGAAAGACGGCGTGGAGGCCGCGCAGGCCTTGCAGCGCGGCGAGGTGGCTGCGGCCGCAGGGCAGGCCTCAGAGTTGGAATCTGTGCTGGCGGGGGATGATCGCTTTGCCATCGACCCGCTGCCGGTGCCGCGCATGAAAGAAGGCTGGGCCGTCGGTTGTGCTGTGAAAGCCGAGGCCCAGGACTTGGCGCAAGCCCTGCAGGCGGCGATGAACGGGCTGGCATCTTCTGGCAAGCTGGCCGAGATGTTTGCCCAAGCGCGCGTCAAGTGGCGCCCTGTTTGAGGCGCTGAACCCAGGCATGTCGAGGCTGCTTCAGCCTCGACATGCTTTACACATTGCTGGTCGCGCGCACTTCTTCAATGGAGGTGATGCCTTGGAGCATTTTCTCCAGACCGTCTTGGCGCAGGGTGTGCATGCCCTCGATCATGGCTTGTCGGTGCAACTCCTCAGCCCGCGAGCCTGTCTGCACCAGGTGGCGTAGTTTGCGTGACACCGTCAACAACTCATGGATGCCGGCGCGTCCGCGAACTCCCCCCCCCCCCCCCCCCCCCCCCCCCCCCCCCCCCCCCCCCCCCCCCCCCCCCCCCCCCCCCCCCCCCCCCCCCCCCCCCCCCCCCCCCCCCCCCCCCCCCCCCCCCCCCCCCCCCCCCCCCCCCCCCCCCCCCCCCCCCCCCCCCCCCCCCCCCCCCCCCCCCCCCCCCCCCCCCCCCCCCCCCCGGTGTGGTCGCAGTGGTCGCAGCCTGGGCTGTGAAAGGCCTGGAGTTGCCCGCCCCTGCCGAAGCGCTGGACCCAATCGGCCAAGATGCTGTCTTTTGACGGTGCTTCAGCATGCCCACCCCAGGCATGCAGATAGTCTGCCAGCCATTCATCGACTTGTTCTGATGTTGCGGGTTGAGAGGTCAGGCATTTTGGGCACTGGCGTCGCACCAGGCGCTGTGCCAAAACCGCCAGCAGCGAATCCGCGAAGTTAAAGGGGTCCATGCCCATGTCCAGCAGGCGGGTGATGGTCTCGGCGGCGCTGTTGGTGTGCAGCGTGGACAGTACCAAGTGTCCTGTCAGTGACGATTCAACGGCGATGCCCGCTGTCTCACCGTCTCGAATTTCGCCCACCATGATCACGTCTGGGTCGGCGCGCAGAAAGGCCCGCAAGGCTTTGGCGAAAGTCCAGTCAATTTTGGGGTTGACCTGCACCTGGCGCAGGCCCGACTGGGTGATTTCAACCGGGTCTTCCGCGGTCCAGATCTTGCGCTCTGGGGTGTTGATATAGCTCAGCGCTGAATGCAGGGTGGTGGTTTTGCCTGAGCCTGTGGGGCCGACACAAAGCACCATGCCATAGGGGCGCTCAACCGCCGCTTTCAGCTCGCGCAAGTTGCGCTCGGACATGCCCAGTTTGTCCAGCGGAATCGGCTTGGCCGAAGCCAAGATACGCATCACGGCGTCCTCTAGGCCGTTGGCGGTGGGAATGGTGGCGACCCGCAGCTCGATAGGGCAGCCCGGCACAAAGCGTGCGAAGTTGATCTTGCCGTCTTGGGGGCGCCGACGCTCGGAGATGTCGAGGTCGCACATGATCTTGATCCGCGCGATCAAGGCATTCCGGTACGTGTGCGGCAGCTCCACATAGGGCTTGAGCATGCCATCGCGCCGAAAGCGGATACGCACCTTCTCTTTGCCTTGCACGGCCTCGATGTGGATGTCGGACACGCCTTGGGTGTGAGCGTCAACGATCATGGTGTTGATCAGGCGGACCAAGGTGTTGTCGGCCTGCTCGATGGGCTTTTCGTCGGCTTGCTCTTGCTGTCCGTTGGCGCCTACATCGTCCAAAGAGGCCAGCAGCGAGTCGGTGACGCCACCTTCAAAGCCAGAGCCGACCAATGAGGCCTCGCCCAGGAGGGGTGCTGGCGTGTCCTCAAAGCCGTATTTGCCGTAGACGCTGACGATGGTGCGCATCAAATCGTCAGCGGCGGGCAGCACGGGCACCACCTTGCATTGAGCGATGAACTCCAGTTCGTCTATTGCGTCGCGTCGCGAGGGGTCCTCAATGGCTGCCACCAGGCGTCCAGGCAAGACCTGCAAAGGCAAAACGCCCAAGCGCTTTGCGGCAGTGATGTTCACCAAGCGCAGCGCCTGTGCGTCGACAGGGAAGGCGTCCACATCCACCACGGGGTAGCCCATTTTGCGGGCCAGCGCCAGGCGCAGGTCGCTGCGCTGGATGTGGCCAGCTCGCACCAACAGTTCGCCCAGCGGCACGGTGCGTTGCACTTGTTGCTGGGCCAGTGCAGCTTCGAGTTGCTCTTGGTTGATCAGCCCCAAGCCAATCAAGGCTTCGCCGATGCGGATCATGCGCATGCGGGTCTGCGCTTCCAGGGCTTCGCTCAACTGGGTCGAGGACACCACTTTCTGGTTGATCAGAATGTCCCCGACCTTCTGGGTACGCAACTCCTTTTGCTCCGCAATCGCTTTCGCGATCTGCGCGGGGGATGCGGTGTTGTGGCGCACCAGCAGTTCGCCCACCAACTCCCCGATGCGCGCTTGTTCATAGGCATTGCGCGGCAGAAAGATGCGGCGAACCGCGCCTTCATCGTCGAGCTTCTCGAACAGAAACAACCCCAGGGGCGTCTCGACGTGGCCTACGGTGCGCCCGCTGAACTCTCCACCCCCCGAGAGTCGAATCTGAAAGTCCACCGCCAAACGGAAGCCTTCCAGGGCCACGCCTTTGGGGCCAGACGCCGGCCGGGGCAGCAAGGGGTCGGTCAGGGTCAGACGTCGAAAGTGCGTCATGCGCAGTGGCATGATGGAGCGCGCCGGCGGCACTTGCACATGCACCACTCGGGCCTGGATGTCGAATAACGTCATCAAAGCCTGTTGCGTTTTGCCGTTCATGCCCTCGATCTCGCAGCGCTGTGCGTCGCTCTGCGGTGTGGCCGCCGGGTAATCGGCGTAAGGCGGGGTCGGCCATGCGAATCCTTGAGGATAGGTCGGGCCTGCGGCGGCTGCGGCGAGTTCCTCGTCGCGTGGCACCAATGACAATTCAGACAAATCAGACATGGGCTGACAACCTCGAGCCCAGCGCGCACCATGCCGCACTTTGAGGGCTGTCTTGATGCTAGAAGGGCTGCTGGGTTCGGGAAGCGAGAATCAGGGCCTTGAAAGCCCAGTTTCTCTGCCAGGAGGCCCATGAACGCCTTGCCCACCATACTGCTCACGGGCTTCGAGCCCTTCGCCGGCGATACCTTGAATCCCAGCGCCGCCATTGCCCAGCAGTTAGAGGGGGCTCAGATAGGCACCCATAGCGTGCGAGCCTGCATTTTGCCGTGTGAGTTTGACGCCTCGCTGCGGGTGCTCCAGCGCGAGTTGGAGGCCCTGGCGCCGACCTTGGTTGTGTGCTTAGGCCAAGCGGGTGGGCGGGCCGAGATCAGCGTCGAGCGGGTGGCCATCAATGTCGACGATGCCCGCATTCCGGACAACGCTGGGGCACAACCTGTGGATGAGCCGGTGCGGCCCGGCGGGCCTGCTGCCTATTTCAGTACCTTGCCCATCAAGGCCGTGGTGGCGGGCTTGCGCGCGGCGGGCTTGCCAGCCAGCGTGTCCCAGACAGCAGGCACTTTTGTCTGCAACCATGTCTTCTATGGGCTGATGCAGGCCTGTGCCCACCGCACCGACGTGCAGGCAGGTTTCATCCATGTGCCCTGGCTGCCAGAGCAGGTGGTACACCGTCCTGGGCATGCCAGCATGGCGCTGGACCTGCAAACCCGGGCCATTCGACGCACCTTGGAGATCTGCCTGGACTTCACGGGCAGGCCTGACTTGCGCCTGGCTCAAGGCAGCCTGAGCTGAAGTCATCAAGCCTGTGGACGTCTGGGATGGTTTTTCTGGCGTGAGCCTGCACAATCGCCGCACACCAACCATCTCAGGAGTATTGAATGCCTCAATATGTACTCACCCGAAGGCTTGTTTTTGCCTTATCGCTCGGTCTGCTTGGCGCCACGGCGCAGGCGGCGGTGATTCAGACCGCGTACTACGTGGACGCTCACGGTCAGCAACGAGCGTTTTTGGTGGACTGGAATGACACCAAGCTGAAGGCTGAGGTCGTGGACTCCAGGGGGCGGATGTCCGGCGCCTACACGGAGGTTGGCAGCCGACGTGTGGTGACATTGGCGAGCCCGCGCGTTCTCGACACCCCGAACGGACACTTTGACAGTTGCGACCAGCCCGTGACAACGCGATTCACAGAAAGTCGCTTCGCTTTCTTGAGGCAGTCGGGGTCCGAAAGGTCTGGCACGACGGCGGTCAGCGCAGACACCAGTAACGTGGTGCTGGAGGGCTGTGATGCAGGGTTGGTGTTGTCCAGCACCTCGATTGACGATGTGGAGGAGACTCAAACTCACTTGCGCATGTCGGCCCGGCCCTCGATGGCAGACACCGTAACGGGTGCGCGCTGGGCAGGGTTCTCGGAGCAAGTCAGGTCGGATCTCCAGAGCAATCTGTTCTCTCTGGCCATGGATGTCACGACGCTGCAGCCAGGTGGGCTGATGCAGTTTTCGCGCACTGGCACCAGCGTGTCGGCCGCCGTCAACACCCAAGGCTGGCTGATGATGAGTTTTCCCAGCTTCAGCCGGGGCTATACCCGCTTGAAAGTCGACAAGGGCAGCGGCGCTGAAACCTGGCTCATGGCTGACTTTGTGGCGGGCAAACCCGCTTGGGTGACAGAGGTCTTGGTGACCCGATCATTGGTAGGCGGTAGCTTCGGCAGTCTTGCCCAAGCCTCACGGCAGTGGGACAGCGGGCTGTTCACCGGCAGCAACAATCCGTTTTTGATCTATCTGTACCGCGACGGCACCGGCGAGCGCATCTTCAGAGATGTGGCGGCAGGAACCGAATCACGAACACCCGTAGAGAGCTGGGTTTTTGACGGCGCCAATATCGTTCAAACCCGTAGAAGCAACCCCATGGCGACGTTCAGCTTCATTCGGACCTGGGAGCCCATCGGCAATCAGGGCAAGATCCGTTGGGTCTTGGAGCGAGAAATCCGACGCATGGCCGATGGTTCCGAATTCCCGAACATCGAGCCTCGTGTGAACTTCTATATTGACACGGGCCGTGCAACACCTGTGCCTCCCCCGATGGGCGCAGCGGCCAGCGTCGAGGCCTTGCCCAAGCGCGTCAATGCCCAAGGCCGGTCGCCACATTAAGGCCGTACGGGGTGAGTTGTTGATGTCCCAGGGGTGGCCTGAGCGCCACCCGTTTTCATGGGCCCGGGTGGTCGTCTTCGTCGCGATACGCCCGCCAAGGTCCCATCGCGCCGTTCATCACCTTGACCTGCTTGCTGAAGTTGGTGCATGCGCCACAGATGGCCAAATGAAGCCGCATCCGCAGCTTTTGGATCAAGCTGATAGGGACATCATTGACACGCAGTAGCAAGGAGGCGGCCTCCCGGCAGGAGAGCAGAGGTTTCATGTCGTTTGAGAGAGATTTAGGTGTTTTGGCGGGCGCTGAACCAAGTCTCTTGCAAGCATTCTCTCAAACGCATGCGCGCTCTGTGCTGCAAAACCCACAGATTGGTCGCGGTGACATCCAGTTCCTTACAGATCTGTTCAGTCTCCAGTTCCAGCCACTCTCTCATCATGAAGACCCTGCCCTGCGTTGGGGGGAGGCGCTCGACGCAGGCATCCAATACGGCCAAAAACTGCCGCTGCCCCATCAACTTCTCAGGTTGATCTGTCCAGTCACCGGGCTTGTCTCGCCAGTGCCCTGTTTCGTCAAAGAGCAGATTGTCGATGTCTTCGGCATCGTCCTTGTCCAAAACAGTGGCTTCGCGGCTTTGATGGCGTAACTGATCCACCAGTTTGTGCTTCAGCACGCCCACCAGCCAGGTCTTGAGCTGGGAGGTGCCGGCAAAGGCCAGCGGCTTCTCTAAGGCTGCGAGCAAGGTTTCGGAGACCGCGTCCTCGGCCCAGCATTCATTTCTAAGTTGACTGCGGGCGTACTTCATCAATTGCGGCCGCAGCGCTTCCACATCTTTTGCAAAATCGACCATTGAGTCGGGCTCCTAGAACTTGTCAGTCGGAGTGTAAGGAAGCCAGCCCTGGCGCGACTCACGTTCAGCATCAGATTCGGTGCTATCACTTCAACGTTTAGGAAATCGTAATGAACCAGCGTCAAATTGTCTCTTCCGCATTGGCCGCCGCTTTGGCTTTGGGCTTGGGTGCTGCCAGTGCACAGGCTCAAGAAAAGGGCAAAGAGAAGTGCTATGGCATTGCCAAGGCCGGTGCCAATGACTGCGCCAACCTGGCAGGCACTCATTCCTGCGCCGGGCAGTCCAAGATGGACAACGACCCGGGCGAGTGGAAGTTTGTCGCTAAGGGTACGTGCAAGGACATGAAGGGCATGACGGCTGAAGAAGCCAAAGCCAAGGCCATGAAGAAGTAAGTGCCGCGATGAGCCACATCGGTTTGGGCTGGCGCAGCCCCCACTACCAAGCCCTGCTGGAACGGCGTGAGCCGCTGGCCTTCTTGGAGGTGCACTCGGAGAATTTTTTTGCCGAGGGTGGGGCCGCTATGGAGGTTTTGCGTCAAGGGCGCGAACGCTACGACATCAGCCTGCATGGCGTTGGCCTGAGCCTAGGCTCAGCCGCCGGCCTAGACCCGTGGCATCTGGATCAGTTGGTGGCCTTGGTCGAGCGGGTGCAACCCGTGCGAGTGTCGGACCATGCCTCTTTTGCGCGGGCACCATTGAGCCCCGGCCAAAAGCCCGTGCATGGGTCAGACCTTTTGCCTGTGGCGTTCAGCCCGGCCGCGCTGGACATCATGGTCCGCCATGTGCAACAGGTGCAAGACCGCTTGCGCCGCCCATTGTTGGTGGAAAACCTCTCCGCCTATGTGCGCTGGACGACCAGCACCATGAGCGAGGCCGAGTTTCTGAATGAGCTGACGCGCCGCAGTGGCTGTGGGTTGCTGCTGGACGTTAACAATTTGGTGGTGAATGCCCTGAACGCCGCCGAGCTCGACCCGGTGGCGGCCGCCTGCGCGGTGGTCGATGCTTTGTTGCCGGGTAGCGTGGGCGAGATCCACTTGGCGGGCTACAACGACGATGGCGAGTTGGTGATCGACGACCACGGCAGTCGCGTCCATGAGCCGGTGTGGCAGGTCTATGCCCACGCGGTGGCGCGCTTTGGCCGAGTGCCGACCCTGATCGAATGGGACACCGATGTGCCGAGTTTGGAGGTTTTGTTGGACGAAGTCCGGCGGGCCGAAGTCGTCGCCCATTCGGGGCCAAATGCGGTGGCGCCCTTGCAGCCGGAGGCCGTATGAGTGATGCGCACAGCCTGCCCCTACCAGACACCGCACTGGCCGCTGAGGCCATGTCCCAGAGGGCGTTTTTGAACGGCGTCTTGGGGCCGCACATGCCGCAGCAATTGCCCCCTGGCATGGCAGCGTTGCCGGGGCCGCGGGCTCGTGCCCAGGCAATGTCCGGCTTGCGGGCGTATCGAGCCAATGGCTTGGCGGTGGCCCACCGCGCCTTGATGGCGGCTTACCCCAGTGTGGCCGCCATGATGGGCGAGGACGCGATGCAGGTGCTGGCACGTGACCTGTGGTGGCAGGCGCCGCCCGCCGTGGGTGACCTGGGCCGTTGGGGCGCGGGCCTGGCCGACTGGATGGCTGGCTTCGAGCCCTTGGCGGAGTTTCCTTGGCTGCCCGATTGCGCCCGCCTGGATTGGGCGGTGCACTGTGCGGCCACCTTGGCTGACGTGCCGCCGGGTGCCCAAGACCTGCACTTGCTGGCCGAGGTGGACCCAGACGCCTTGAGCCTGGTGCTGGTGCCGGGCCTGATGTTGATCCACAGCCCTTGGCCGCTGGCCGCATTGCGACAGGCCCATCAAGCGGCCCAGCCCGACGCCGAGGCGGTCGCGGCATTGTTGTCGCCTGCACACCGAAACGCGAGCGTGACGCTGGTGTGGCGCCAAGGCTGGCAGACCCGTGTCGCTGAAGTCACGGAGGCCGAAGCGCACCTCATGCAGTGCTTGGCTGAAGGGCAGAGCTTGGCGCAGGCACTGGGCTGCGTTCAAGACTCGAACTTTGATTTCCAGTCTTGGCTGCTGCGAGCCTTGGGTCAGGCCTGGCTGAGTCGAGCACGCCGCCTCTGAATTCCCCTTTCGGATGGGCTCCAAGCTGCTGAGCACCCTGATCTGGCTGCGCTGGGCGGAGGGGTGGTGGCCCAATTTTTTTGATCTGACTTGAAAGCAAATCGTGATGTCTTCGTTTTTGGCCCAAGGCCTGAATCTCTGGACCCTGCTGAGCAGCGCCCTGGAAAAGCTCCAACCCTTGGGGCAATTGGCCGCACGGCTGTATGTGGCCAAGGTGTTTTTCATGGCCGGTTTGACCAAGCTGCGCGATTGGGAGACCACGGTATTCTTGTTCACCGAGGAATACCAGGTGCCCTTGCTGCCGCCAGAGGTGGCCGCCGTGGCCGGCACTGCCGGTGAGATCGTCTTGCCTGTCTTGCTGGTGCTGGGCTTGGGCGGGCGCTTCGCCGCACTGGGCTTGTCGGTGGTGAATGTGATGGCCGTGATCAGTCTCAGCGACATCCCTGAAGCGGCCCTGACCCAGCATGTGTTCTGGGGCAGCTTGTTGGCCGCACTGGTCTTATGGGGCCCTGGCAAATTGGCCCTGGATCACTGGCTCAGCCCTTGGCTGCAGCGTCGCCTCAAGCTTGCTTGAGTGCTTGGGCGGCTTCTCGCACCAAGGGCCGCCGCGGTAGATCAAGCCGGTGTAAACCTGCACCAGGTCCGCACCCGCCTTGATCTTGCTGGCGGCATCAGCCCCTGAGAGCACGCCACCCACGCCAATGATGGGGAAGCCCGCGCCCAATTCAGCGCGCAAGGCCGCAATGACGATGTTGCTGGCTTCCAAAACCGGGGCGCCCGAGAGACCGCCCGCTTCTTCGGCATGCGGCAAGCCTTGGACGGTCTCGCGGCTCAGCGTGGTGTTGGTGGCGATGACGCCGTCCATGCCGTGCTTTTTGAGCGTAGCGGCAACCACCCTGATCTGATCGGCATCCAGGTCCGGCGCGATCTTCAAGAACATGGGCACGGACTTGCCGTGTTGCGCTGCCAGTTTGGCTTTGCGCTCGACCAGCGCGCCCAGCAAACCATCCAGCGCCTCGTCGCTTTGCAGGGCACGCAGGTTCTTGGTGTTGGGGCTGGAGATATTGACCGTCACATAGTCGGCATGCGGGTAGACGCCATCCAAGCAGGTCAAATAGTCGCTGGCCGCCTCTTCAATGGGGGTGGCAGCGTTCTTGCCGATGTTCAGCCCCAGGATGCCGCCTTTTGCCCTGAAGCTCTTGGCCCGCTGCACATTGGCCAAAAACGAGGCCAAACCTTCATTGTTGAAACCCAAGCGGTTGATCAGGGCGTTCTTCTCGGGCAGACGGAACATGCGCGGCTTGGGGTTGCCCGGCTGGCCTTTAGGCGTGACGGTGCCCACCTCGATGAAGCCAAAGCCAAAGGCGCCCAAGCCGTCGATACAGCGGCCGTTTTTGTCCAGACCTGCAGCCAAGCCTACCCGGTTCGGGAACTTCAGTCCGGCCACGGTCACTGGGTCATTCACTCGCGTTTCGGCCCACAGGCATTGCAGCGGCGTGTTTTGCAGCTTGGCCACTTGGCCCAGGGTCAGTTCATGGGCCGCTTCAGCGTCCATGCCAAAGAGAAAAGGGCGGGTCAGGGCGTAGGGGATCAGGGCCATGGGTGCAGAAATGTGGGGTGGGAGGTCCAGCTCGGGCCAAGAACAGCGGCCAAACTGTGAGATGCTCTCAAGCCTCTATTGTCCAACCTTCTGAACCTGTTCATTAATCTGTGAAAAATGCATCTCAGCACCCTGGCCTTTTGCGCATTGGGGTGTTTTATGACGGTACCTATCTCTCCCACGTCTCCAACTACTACCTCTACGAACACGAACGCCGCGCCCGACTGTCCATTGGTGGTCTGCATGAATTCATTCGCGAGCAAGTCGCCCTGCAAGAAAGCGTGGAGAAGCGCTTCTGCCAAATCGTTGACGCCCATTACTTCCGCGGCCGCCTGCCGGCCAAGCTGGCCCAGGCGCAAGACGTGCTGTTTCGCGAGCGACAGTTTGACGATGTGCTGATCCGCGAAGGCGTCACCCTGCATTTTTTGCCCGTCACGGCGGATGCGCATGGTGACATCTCCGAAAAGGGCATTGACGTTTGGTTTGCGCTTGAAGCCTTTGAGCTGGCCGTGCAAAAGCACTTTGACGTGACGGTGCTGATCACCGGCGATGGCGATTTTGTGCCCTTGGTGCGCAAGCTCAACACCCTGGGAACGCGGGTGATGCTGCTGGCTTGGGACTTCGAGTTCCAGCGCGAAGGCCGCACCATTGCCACCCGCACCTCACAAGCCCTGATCAATGAGGTCACCTACCCCGTGATGATGGCCGACGAGATCGACAGCCGTGGCCGTCAGCGTGATTCCTCCGTGGCGCAGATCTTTGTGCAGCGGGTGCGCGAAGCCGGTGCACCAAGCCCGCTGCCTGAGGTGGTGGTTGGCACAGCCACCCCGCTTCGCCCTCAAGATGACCCTCAGTTTTTGCTGCAAGCCACTGAAGGCGCGATTGCGAATGTCAACACCGACAAGGGCTATGGCTTCATTCGGCCCGATGGCGCCCAGACCAATCTCTTCTTCCATTTCAGCGCCTTGCAGAACTGCGAGCTGGCTGATCTGAGTGCAGGCGCTCCTGTGCGCTTCAGGGTGCTCAGCACCGAGCGTGGGCCCAATGCCGTGGAGATTCACTTGCGCGACGATGTCAGCGCCCTGCCGCCCAGCGATAATCCTGCTCTATGACGCAAGACGAACTCAAGGCCCTGGTCGGGCAAGCTGCACTGGCCCATGTGGTCCCCGGCAGCATCGTGGGGGTGGGTACAGGCTCAACGGTGAATTGCTTCATCGATGCGCTGGCCACCATGAAGGACCAGATCAAGGGTGCCGTGTCCAGCTCCATCAAGAGCACTGAGCGGCTGCAGGCCCATGGCATCACGGTCTTTGATGCCTCAGAGGTCGAGTCCTTGCCCGTCTATGTGGACGGCGCGGACGAGATCGACCATGCTGGCTGCATGATCAAAGGCGGCGGCGCAGCGCTGACGCGCGAAAAGATCGTGGCCGACTTGGCCCAGGCCTTTGTGTGCATTGCCGACGAATCTAAGCTTGTGCAGACCTTGGGCCAGTTCCCGCTGCCCGTCGAGGTGATTCCCATGGCGGCCGCTCAAGTGGCGCGCCGCTTTGCCGCCGCCTATGGCGGCCAAGCCACGGTGCGCCCGGGCTTGGTCACTGACAACGGCAACATCATCGTCGATGTACGCGGCCTGAAGATCACCGACCCGCTGGCCATGGAGACCGAGGTCAACCAATGGCCTGGCGTGGTGAGCGTAGGTATTTTTGCCCGCCATGCGGCCCAAGTGTGCTTGTTAGGCACACCATCCGGTGTGCGCACCATGAGCTTCGCGCGCTGAGGCAACGCTCTTTGCTTGTATCCTGATGCCGGTGACAGTGCCACGCCGCCAGCGTGGTGCCGCCGCCCAAGGCTCCTTTCGGGGGCAGATGCCCTCCTACTCACTTTAAGGACAGCCTGTGGCGACCCCTAATTACGGCTACGAGAAGCGCCAACGCGAATTGGCCAAGAAGCGCAAGAAGGAAGAAAAAGCAGCGCGCAAAGCAGCGGGCCTGCCGCCTCTGCCTGACACCGACGAAGGCGGCGCCGACCCAGCAGACGCCGACCCGGCGGTGGACACGCCGCCTCACACCCCTTGACGCTGCGCCCGCGCGATGAAGCGCGCGGGATCAATGGCATCCAGCACGCGGCTGGGCACAGGCATCGGGCTGCCGGTCACCCAGGCGGCCAGCACCTCCCCCATCAAGGGCGCCACGGTCAGGCCGCGTGCACCCAAGGCGGTGCAGGCATATAGGCCCTGCACCCGTGGCACATGGCGGGGCTGCTCCAGTTGACGCAGGCCTGCCAAAGCAAGAGAGGCCACGGCGCCCACCACTGGCAAGCGGTCCGTCGTGGCCAGGCGCCAGCCGACCCGGCCGCCCAGCCCAGCCGTATCGGCCTCTTGCGGGGCCGACCAGCCCAAAAGTGACGGCAGTTGACTGAGATTGTGGTGGTGGTCCTCCACGCGCACGGTGGGGTCCGGGTCGTCCCATTGCTTGGTGGCGCCGCAGAGCAGGCCGCCCCCTAAATCAGCGGGAAGGCTGAGTGCATAGGCACCGCTGGCCACAGGCATGCGAGGCCGGGGCGTCTGCCACTCAGTACTGTGCGCTGGGGGAATGTGGGTGACTTGGCCGCGTGTGTTCTCCAGTGGCCAAGTGGCGGCGTCGCTCCAAGGAGCAAGCAGGCGCGCACTGTCTTGGGCACTGGCCACCACCATGACCGGTGCCTCGGCCAAGACGGCGCCTTGCGCATCCACCGCCTGCCACGCCCCCTCGACGGCGCCTCGCCGCAGCGCCAGCACCGTGGATTGCGTTTGCAGCCTCACCCCTGGGGTGGCGAGCCAGGCCTGCACCACGCTGGGCGGGTTCATCCAGCCGGCTTGCAGGCAGTGCCAGGCGCTGATCGACAAGGCTGTGCCAGCCAAGGCGCTCGCGGCCAAGGCATCAACGGCCTGCACATGCTCGGGGGGCAGACCGAGCCGTTTCAGCAGGGTTTGCAGGATGGTGACGTCCGAGCTTGGTGCGGTCTGGGGCGGCGACGCCTTGTCTTCCAACAAGCCGCGCAGCAAACCTTGCACTTCACCGCGCGCGCCGACGTTCATCAAGCCTCGGTAGTGCGAGGCGGCATACAAGGCCGCCGCCCGCAAGAGCAAAGCATGGGCGCCATCTTGGGCATGAATCACGCTGTGAAACAAGCCCGCCAGATTGCCCGAGGCCCGCTGTGCGGGCAGAGGGTCTTGCTCCAACACAGTGACCTGAAGGCCTTGTCGCGCCAAGGCTTGGGCGGCAGACGCACCCGCCAAGCCTGCGCCGATGACCACGGCGGTGGCGGACGGCTTGGCCCGGCGCCGACCGCGTGGGGCAGGGGGCAGCGGCCGGTAGCCGGGCTCGTGGGCCTGTGGCCGCTGGGCGTGCAGCAGTCCTGCAGTGGTCTGGCCGATGATGTAGCCTGCCGTTTGCAGCCCTTGGCGGGCCGCCGACGTGTTTGAGGTCAGCGCTACTGCGCCCGGCGCGGACAGCCTGGCGCAGGCCGAGAAGAGGCGGCTGTGTGTGGCCTCTTCAGGCTGCGGCAGGATCAGCGCGTCGGCCTGCAACTGCAGCTGCGGCAGCCACTGGCTGGCGCTGCCCACAGCCAGATGCAAGGCCACGGCACCGCCTTCAAAGTGCAGCACGTGCAGGTCGGGGCAGGCGGGCGGGCAAGCCGCGACAAGCTGTGCGGCGAGGTCCGGGCGGGTGCAGTTGGCCAGCGCGGTGTGCCAGGCGCTGCGTGACACGGTGTCGACCACCGCCACATAGACCAAGCGTTGCGGGCGCTGGGCATCCGTCTGCCATGCGGCCCAGGTCGCCACAAAGTGCGCGCCGTCGTCCCACTGGGTGTTCAGCACCACGTAGCAGGGCAAGCCTGTCCAGGCGCCTGGACCGAGCACCGGCATCATGGCTGCTGGCCTTGGGCACGCTGGGCTAACCAGGCCAAGAGCGGCGCCTGCACAGGGGTCAGTCCGCGGTAGGCCAACACGGCGGGGCTCATGCTGGCCAGGCTGTCGTGAACGAGCGCAGCGTGCTCTGGCGTTGGCAAGGCCTGCCGCAGCGGTGTGACCTCGGTGTGGATGGTGAACACGGCTTGGCCGCGCTCGACCAGGGGGATGAAGGTCTGTCGCTCGGTGCGCCACCAAGCGCCGTCAAGCAGGCGGTCACCTTGCAGGCCTGCGGGCCAGCGCTCGGGGTCTATCCGCCGGGGGTGGGCGTGCAGCCTCGGGTGTGAGGTGATGGTCCACACAAAGCGCTCCCAGCGCTGGGCCGAGGTGACCAAGCGCACCAGGTGTGCGCTGGCCGAGCTCAAGAGGTGGCTATCGGCCACGGGGGCATGCAGCTCGGCAAAGCTCAGGCCAATCTTGTGCTCAGGCGCCCAGTGCGAGGGCAGGCAAATGGCCAACCAGTGCACGCGCTGAGAGGGGGCATCAAGAATGGCAAAGTCCTCCGCAAAAGCCAAGCACAGCAGGGCGGCTTGGCGCCAGGCCGGGGCCATGCATTGCAAGCATGGACCAGCATCGGGCCAAAAGGCCTGGGTTTGGTGGACTTGGGCCTGGGCATCGACGCACCAACCCAGGTGGCGGGCATGCCAAGTGCCGTCAAGCACCTCAAACGCATCGGGGTGTTCTCGCTGGGCTTGCTGCGCCAAGGCCAGCAGCGCGGGCGCCGCGTCAAAGCCAGGGCTTTGCAACAAGGCTTGGGTGGGCCAGTGGGCCAGAACGGCTTGCTTTTCTCGCAGGTGCGTCGCACCCGGACGCAGCGGCGTGAGTTGCGGCGCGCCTGCGGCCAGCTTGCGCAGGCCGGGTTGCATGCGAAAGGGTGTGGTCAGCGCGTGATGAAAGTCGAAGTAGCCCATGGCGGGGAGGGAGCGGACACAAAAAAGGCACCCGAAGGTGCCTTGATTGTGCGGTGTCTGAGCGATCAGACGCGCTTGCGGTACTCGTGGGTGCGGGTATCGATTTCGATCTTGTCGCCGTTTTCCACAAAGATGGGCACGGAGACTTCAAAACCGGTGCCGACCAGCTTGGCTGGCTTGAGCACCTTGCCCGAGGTGTCGCCCTTGACGGCGGGGTCGGTTTGGATCTCGCGCACTACGGTGGTGGGCAACTCGACCGAGATGGCCTTGCCGTCGTAGAACACGACTTCCACGGTCATGTTGTCTTCGAGGTAGGAGATGGCGTCGCCCATGTTCTCGGCTTCCACCTCGAACTGGTTGTACTCAGCGTCCATGAACACATACATCGGGTCAGCGAAGTAGGTGTAGGTGCACTCTTTTTTGTCCAGAATGATCTGGTCCATCTTGTCGTCGGCCTTGAACACGGTTTCGGCGCCGAAACCACTGAGCAAGCTCTTCATCTTGATGCGCACGGTGGCGGCGCCGCGGCCTCCACGGCTGTATTCGGTCTTGAGCACGACCATCGGGTCTTTGCCCTGCATGATCACGTTGCCGGCGCGGATTTCCTGTGCGGTTTTCATGGTGAATTCCAGATTCGGGTGGTGGGGGCGGGGCTACCTTGCTCGTCCGTCGCCCTGCGGGTTGATCCCTGCAGCGCAGACGTCGAAGCCAGCGGCAGTGATCCCTGCGGTTGTGGCCCTGAAGCACTGGCTCAGAACCCATTGGGTGACCTTAGGTGACGCGCTCGCCCCAGGCGGAAAACCCGTGATTCTATCAGGCCACAGCGCGCCCACCAGCCCCCTGTTCGGCCTTTTGCTGGGCGAAGGCCACTAACTGCGTACACAAGTCCGCTTGCTGGCACAAGCGGGCGCGCCACGTCAGCGCATGGGCTTGCCAGGCAAGCGCCGTGGGCAGCGCCAGAGCACCCAGACCTGGCGCAAGGCCATTCCACTGCCGCATGGCTTGGCGCAGCAGCGCGGCCAAGCTCGGGCCTTCAGCCCCGGCCAGATGGTGGCTCAAAAAGGCGTCGAGCTTTGGGCCGTGGGCGCCGTCGTCCTGCGCATAGAGCTGCCACAGAAAGGGGCGCCCCGCCCACTGGGCTCGCACCAGAGAGTCCTCGCCCCGCACCAAGTTCAGGTCACAGGCCCACAAGAGGTGGTCGTAGTCGGCCTGGCTCAGCCAGGGTAGGCGCTGCACTTGAATACGCTGCGCCAAGTTCTGCGCACCAAGGGCTTCGTCCAGAAGTGTGGCGTCCACGCTGGCTGTGCAGAGCAGCAGCACCGGCGCTTGCTCGCTCCAAGCGGGCAGGGCCGCCAGCAGGACGGGCAGAGGGGCTTGTGGGTAACAAAACAGGCTCACGGTGCGTAGGCCGGCGTGCCAGGGCACGCCCATCTTGGCCCACCAGGCGGGCGCGTCAAAGTGCTGCTGGCGTTGCAGCACATCGGGCTCGCGCAGCAGGCCGCCCGTGCGTGCGGTGAACCCGGGGTAGAAGAACCACTTGGTCAGGCCTTCACCTGGCCCAGAGAACTGCGGCGAGGGCAGGCCATGGCTGCGCTCGACATAGGGCTCGGCGCTCAGGTACTCCAGGTTGATCCAGACCGGCGGTTTGGCGGCTTGGCGCCAGGCGGCCACCTGTGCGGCGGGCGGGTCGCAGCCAAAGGCCTCGACCACCACGTCGGCAGCTGGGCCGGGCAGGGCGGCGGCTTCACTGGCCATCCAGGCCCACACTTCTACCGGGTGGGCCTCTGGCGTGCTCATCCACGCCAGGGCGCTGGCGTCGTCGGCCACCAGGCGAACGCTGTGGCCGCGCGAGGCCAAATCTTGGCAGAGCCGCCAGCACACGCCGATGTCGCCAAAGTTGTCGATCACCCGGCAATAAACGTCCCAGCGGGCAAGGGGCAGGCAGGGTGCGGGCGCGTTTGTCATGGTCGGCATTATCGAAGCGGCACAATGCGCACCCGATGAGCCCCACGGAAACTTCGCCCTCAGACCAGACGCCTCCAGCGGTGCTAGGCCCTGCGACGGCCGCCCCTGCGCCCAGCCTGCCCGACGCCGCCACGCGCGAGCGCCTACTGGCTGAGGTGGCGGCCTTGCCTGCGCTGCCTGGGGTCTACCGTTACTTCGACAGCGCGGATCAGGTGCTGTATGTGGGTAAAGCCGCCAGCCTCAAAAAACGGGTCTCCAGCTATTTTCAGAAGGATTTGGGCGGCACCCGCATTGGCTTGATGGTGGCCCGCATCGCGCGCCTGGAGACCACCGTGGTGCGCAGCGAGGCCGAAGCCCTGCTGCTGGAGAACAACCTGATCAAGGCTTTGAACCCCAAGTTCAACATCTTGTTTCGAGACGATAAGAGCTACCCCTACATCAAGCTCACCGGCACCCGGGCCCAAGATGCCAAGGCCTCTCCCACCGCCGCTCGCTTTGCTCGGGTGGCCTATTACCGTGGTGCGGTGGACCGGCGTCACCGCTATTTCGGGCCTTACCCCAATGCCTGGGCGGTGCGCGAGGCCATTCAGATCATCCAAAAAGTGTTTCGCCTGCGCACCTGTGAAGACGCTGTCTTCAACAACCGCTCGCGGCCCTGCTTGCTGTATCAAATACGTCGCTGCTCTGGGCCTTGTGTGGGCCTGATCTCGCACGACGACTATCAGCGCGATGTGCTGGATGCCGAGCGCTTTTTGCTGGGCGAACAGCAGCAGGTGATGGACGAGCTGCAAGCCCAGATGATGGCGCATGCGGAAGTGCTGGCCTTTGAGAAGGCGGGCGAGCTTCGCAACCGCATCTCGCTGCTGGCCAAGGTGCAGCATCAGCAGTCGGTCGAAGAAAGCTCTGCGTCGTCCGCCATTCGGGACGTGGACATCCTGGCGGTCAAGTCGGCGGGTGGGCGGGCTTGCGTCAACTTGGCCATGGTGCGTGGTGGTCGACATTTGGGCGACAGAGCCTTCTTTCCCAGTCACGTCGAGGACGCAACGGCTTTGGCCGAGGCGGTGCTGGTCGCTGACGAAGCCTCTGCAGCGCCCGAGCTGACCGCCGCCCAAAGCCTGGCACTGGCCGAGCAGCAGGTGCTGGAAGCCTTTATGGGCCAGCACTATCTGCAGGGGGCGCCGCCGCCTTTGTTGGTGACCAGTCACCCTGTGGATAAAGAGCTGCTCAAAGCTTTGGGCGAGCAGACGGGCGTGAAGATTCAGGCCCAGCATCAACCTCGCGAGCAGCGCCGTGCTTGGCTGGACATGGCCATCACCGGCTGCGAGTTGGCGCTGGCCCGCTTGCTGTCCGAAGAGGGCTCGCAGCGCGAGCGCACGCGCGCCTTGGTGGAGGTTCTGGACTTGGCGGTGGATGACATCGACCAGGTTCGCATCGAATGTTTTGACATCAGCCACACGGCGGGCGAAGCCACACAAGCGTCTTGTGTGGTGTTTGAAAACCATCGCATGGCCAACGCCGAGTACCGCCGCTTCAACATTGAAGGCATCACCGGCGGCGACGACTACGCGGCCATGCGCCAGGTGCTGACGCGGCGCTACGGCCGCTTGGCCCAAGCCTGGCGTGAGGCGGCTGCCGAGCAAGGTGGTGCTCCGGTGGGGGGCAAACAGCGTTTGCCTGATGTGGTCTTGGTGGATGGTGGCAAAGGTCAGATCGGGGTCGCCCGCGAGGTGTTTGAGGAACTCGGCCTGCCGCTCAGCCTCTTGGTCGGGGTTGAGAAAGGCGAGGGCCGCAAGGTTGGGCTCGAAGAGTTGGTCTTTGCCGATGGGCGAGACAAGCTGACCTTGCCGCCCGACGCCGCCGCGCTGATGCTGGTCGCACAGGTCCGAGACGAGGCGCATCGATTCGCCATCACCGGCATGCGGGCTAAACGGGCCAGCGTGCGCACGGGGGGGAGTCGTCTGGAAGATATTCCGGGCGTTGGCCCCAAAAAGCGCGCACGGCTGTTGCAACGATTCGGCGGCGTGCGGGGGGTAGCGGCAGCCAGTGTGGAAGACTTGGCCACCGTGGATGGCATTTCAAGAGATTTAGCTGAGGAGATTTATCGTGCGCTTCGCTGAGACTGTTATGGGCCGTGCTTTGATAGTCATTTCGGCTGCTTTGGCGGCGGGGGTGACGGCCTTGGTGTCGGGCTGTGCCCACCGCGCGCCTGCCCCACCGGCTAAGCCGGCGGCTCCGGTTGCGCCAAGCTGCGCAAGCCTCGAGCGCTACAGCAACGACGCCTGCCCAGCCTGCAAGGGGCGGTGAAGAACTGGGATGAGTACCGCGTGCGTGCAGCCAAGCGCATGGTGGCAGCCAACCCGGACAAAACCTATCTGAGCGAGCCGCCTGACCCGCTGTTGGCGATCCCGGTGCTGGAGATTACCGTCAAAGCTGATGGCAGCATTGAGCGCATCGATGTGGTGCGCGTGCCTACCCAGGCCAAAGACACAGTGGAGTTGGCCAAAGAGGCGGTGCGCCGCGCTGCACCTTTTGGCGAGGTGGGCCGCCTGCCCAAGCCTTGGAAGTTCCGCGAGACCTTTCTCTATGACGATGCGCGGCGCTTCAAGCCGATGATCTTGGATCAGTGACGGCGCGTGGGCTGTTTCAAGGGCAGAATGCGCGCATGTTTTTCACCATCCCCACCCTGCTGACCTGGGCGCGTATCGCGGCGATTCCGCTCATCGTGGCCGTCTACGGGATGGAGAGTTGGGACATGGCCACCCGCAATCTGCTGGCGACGGTCATGTTTGTGGTGTTTGCCCTCACCGACTGGCTCGATGGTTATTTGGCCCGCAAGCTCAACCAAACCTCGGCTTTTGGCGCATTTCTCGACCCGGTTGCCGATAAGTTCTTGGTCTGCGCCTCTTTGCTGATCTTGGTGGAGCATGGCCGTGTCGATGCCTTGATTGCCTTGATCATCATTGGCCGCGAGATCGCCATTTCTGCGCTGCGTGAATGGATGGCCCAGATCGGGGCCTCGCGCAGTGTGGCGGTTCACATGTTGGGCAAGCTCAAGACCACGGTCCAGATGGTGGCGATCCCCTTCTTGCTCTACAACGGCACGTTGTTTGGCCTGATCGACACGCGGCTTTGGGGTACTTTGCTCATCATTGCGGCGGCCGTGCTGACGATTTGGTCCATGGTGTACTACCTGCAAAAGGCCCTGCCGGAGATCCGCGTCAAAGCGCGTTGAGCGCGCGTCGCACGGCGCCTCCCCACATGCAGTCCCCTGGCTCTACCGCTTCCGCCATCAGCCCTTGGGTGAGCATGGCACCAGCGGCATTTGTGGTGATCTGGAGCACCGGCTTTGTGGTGGCGCGGTTTGGGATGCCGCATGCGCCACCCATGAGCTTTCTGGCTTGGCGCTACGTTTTTTCAATCGTTCTGCTGTGCGTCTGGGTGCGGCTGAGCCGCGTCGCCTGGCCGCAAGGGGCCGTTCAGTGGCGGCATCTCATGGTGGCGGGCATGCTGCTGCACGGTGGCTATTTGGGCGGTGTGTGGTCGGCCGTCAAGCTCGGCCTCACGGCGGGGGCCGTGGCCCTCATCGTGGGCTTGCAACCGCTGCTCACGGCCATTTGGTTGTCCTCCCAAGGCGGGCGTGGTCAGATCAGCCGATGGCAGTGGCTGGGCTTGGCGCTGGGCTTCGGAGGGCTGATGCTCGTGGTGGGTGGCAAAGTAGGGACGCCGGAAATTTCGGCCCTGAACCTGCTGCTGGCGTTGGGCGCTTTGGCCTCCATCACCGTGGGAACGCTCTACCAAAAGCGCTATGTGCAGCCCGTCGATGTGCGATCGGCCAACACGGTGCAATTGATCGGGGCCTTGCTGCTGACGACACCCTTGGCGCTGCTAGAGACGGAGGCTGTTCAGTGGGTGCCGCAACTGGTGGGTGCGATGGCCTGGTCCGTGCTGGTGTTGACGATTGGGGGTAGTTCACTGCTGGTGTGGTTGATTCAGCGGGGTGCGGCGACCCAGGTCACCAGCCTGATGTACTTGGTACCGCCTTGCACTGCGGTGTTGGCCTGGATATTGTTTGATGAGGCGTTGACCGCGCCCTCCTTGATGGGGGCGGCGCTGACAGTGTTGGGTGTGGCCTTGGTGGTCCGTCGCTCAGGAGTTGTGAAATGAACAAGACACATCGTATTGCGGTCATCCCCGGTGACGGCATTGGCCATGAGGTGGTGCCGGAAGGCCTGAAGGCCTTGGACGCTGTTGCGCGGCGCTTTGACATTGCGCTGCAGTTCGACCACTTCGACTTCGCCAGTTGTGCTTACTGGCAGCAGCACGGCGAGATGCTGCCTGCAGACTGGAAGGCCACGCTGGCGCGCTATGACGCTATCTTTTTTGGTGCTGTAGGTTGGCCCGCCACCGTGCCGGATAACGTGTCTTTGTGGGGCTCTTTGCTCAAGTTTCGGCGTGAGTTCGACCAGTACATCAACCTGCGCCCAGCGCGCCTGATGCCTGGCGTGCGCTCTCCCTTGGCCGGCTTGGCTGCGGGTGAGATCGACATGCTGATCGTCCGCGAGAACACCGAAGGCGAGTACACCAGCTTGGGCGGCCGCATGTATGAAGGCACCGAGCGCGAGATCGTGATTCAAGAGACGGTGATGTCACGCCACGGCGTAGACCGCGTCTTGAGATATGCCTTCGAGTTGGCGCAAAAGCGGCCCAAACGTCATCTGACCTCCGCCACCAAAAGCAATGGCATTGCCATCTCCATGCCCTATTGGGATGAGCGCGTGGCCGCCATGGCACCGCAATACCCCGAAGTGCGAGTGGACCAGTTCCACATCGATATCCTCACCGCCCACTTTGTGCGCAAGCCTCAGCAGTTTGATGTGGTGGTGGCCAGCAATCTCTTTGGCGACATCCTCTCCGATTTGGGTCCAGCCTGCACCGGCACGATTGGCATTGCGCCCTCAGCCAATCTCAACCCGACGCGTCAATGGCCGTCGCTGTTTGAGCCTGTCCATGGTTCGGCGCCAGACATCGCTGGCCTGGGTGTGGCCAACCCGATTGGGCAGATCTGGTCGGGGGCGATGATGTTGCAGTTTTTGGGCTACGCCGATGCACATGACGCCCTGATTGCTGCGATCGAGATCGTGCTGGCCGATCCTGCCGCACCACGAACGCCCGACTTAGGCGGTAAAGCCGGAACGATTGATCTCGGTCGTGCCATTGTCGAAACACTTCAAGGATGATCCGCACAATCTCCAGCAGTCTCGGGGTCGAACGGGTGCAGACTGGGCATAGAATCCGCATCCGCGCTTGACACTGGTAGGTGCGACGGCTGAATTGGTTTGTTCGCTCCACCCGGACGAACCATTTTTCAGATCGGGTACTGCCAATGGCAGTACCTTGACGCCCACCACGCGATTTTTTGAGTCATTTGAGAGGGGGTACCTTCGTGAATAAATCTGAACTGATCGAGCACATCGCCCAGAAGTCCGACATCTCTAAGGCGGCTGCTGCGCGCGCTTTGGAAGCGATCATTGGTGGTGTGAAGACCACCCTCAAAAAAGGCGGCAGTGTGTCGATCGTGGGCTTTGGTACATTTGCGGTCACCAAGCGGGCTGCTCGCAGCGGCCGCAACCCCAAGACCGGGGAGACCATCAAGATCAAGTCGGCCAAGGTGCCGAAGTTCCGTCCAGGCAAAGGCCTGAAGGACGCATTGAACTGATTGCGCAGTGGGTGCTTAGCTCAGTTGGTAGAGCGGCGCCCTTACAAGGCGTAGGTCGGGGGTTCGAGCCCCTCAGCACCCACCACTGCTACCCTGTTCAGGGTCAAGTTCAGCGGCATTGATTAGAATCTCAAACGTCGCAATCTGACCCTCTCAAGGCGAACTCAGGTTCGCCTTTGTCGTATATGGCGACCGCGCAATTGCCCTTCCAACAAGGCTGACTCATGTTCGATTTCGTTCGCGATAACAAACGCGGGATGATGTTCCTGCTGACGGCACTTCTTTTTGTGTCCTTCACTTTTGTCGGTGTTCAGGGATACACCTCCTTCATGGACCCGGCGAATCAGGCTGTGGCAGAAGTGGCTGGAGGTGAAGTGAGTCAGTCGGAATGGGATGCAGCGCATCGCCAGCAAATCGAGCGCATTCGGCAGCAGATGCCCAATGTCGATGTGAAGATGTTCGACACGCCTGAGATGAAGCGCAGCACCCTGGATGGCCTGGTGCGCGAGCGTGTGTTGGCGACTGCAGCTGCAAAATTTCACCTTTTGGTCAGTGACGAACGTTTGGCTGCCGAATTGCAGCGCATGCCAGAGTTGGCCAGTTTGCGCGGACCAGACGGTAAGTTCGACACCAAGGCTTACGGCGACTTGTTGGCGCAGCAAGGCTACACCCCGGCCAGCTTTGAGGCGGCGGTGCGGCGCGACATGACCATGCGGCAAGTGACGCAAGGCGTGACGGGCTCGCAAATCGTTGGGGCGGCGGTGACCGGCACGGCTCTGGATGCAATGTTGGAGCGGCGTGAGGTGCAGGTGCAGCGCTTCAATACCCCGGAGTATTTGGCCAAGGTGCAGCCTACGGAGGCGGATATCGAGGCCTATTACAAGGCTCGCAGCGCAGAGTTCCGCTCGGCCGAGGAGGCCAGCATTGAGTACACCGTGCTGGACCTGGATGTTTTGAAGAAGCAAATCACGCTCAAAGATGCTGATTTGCAGGACTATTACAAACAGAATTTGGCGCGTTATTCAGCACCTGAAGAACGGCGTGCCAGTCACATCTTGATTGCGGCGGACAAAGAGGCTAAGGCCGAGGAAAAGGCCGCTGCGAAGGCCAAGGCTGAAGCCCTGTTAGCTGAAGTGCGCAAGGCGCCCGGCAGCTTTGCTGAGGTGGCCAAGAAGAACTCGCAAGACCCGGGCTCCGCCGCCAATGGCGGCGACTTGGAGTACTTTGGCCGCAATGCGATGACCAAGTCGTTTGAGGATGCTGCCTTCGCACTCAAGGTGGACGAGATCAGAGCAATACGTAACC
>JAXHNT010000023.1:0-45371 GCA_034520165.1 Ideonella sp. | reverse complement strand
TGCTACGTATTGCTAAGGCGGGGGTGATCATCACCTTGTGTTCTTCAACTGCCTGCTGATGGCCTTGCTCTGGTCCCCACTGGGTGTGTGGGCCGCCTGGGATGCTTTGCCCGCTTGGGGTGGGCTGCAATGGGGGTTGGTGCTGGCCAGCGGCCTCGTCAATCTGCTCTACCTCAATGTGCTGTTGAAGGGCTATCGCGTGTCTGATTTGACGGTGGTCTATCCCGTCGCCAGAGGCACCGCGCCTCTCTTCATCCTGCTGGGAGCCATGCTGTTTTTGGCGGAGCCGCTGCGGGGGCCGACGCTCGCGGGGGTGCTGTGCATTTCAGCAGGAATATGGCTGATTGCGGGCGGCCCACAACTGCTCAGCAAGGCTCAAGATCCGACCCAGCGTCAGCGTGTTCATGCAGGCTTGGCCTGGGGTGGCCTGACGGGCTTGCTGATCGCCACCTACACCGTGATCGACGGCTATGCCGTGAAAGTGGCCTTGGTCTCACCGATCTTGGTGTTTTACTTCGGCAATCTGCTGCGTCTGCCCTTCACCCTTCCCCAGGTTTGGCGGGACCGCGCTTGCCTCGCGCAAGCCTGGCGCACGCAATGGCGCTATGCCTTGGTGATGGCGTCCCTCGCCCCACTGGCCTATGTGCTGGTGCTGTATGCCGTGCAACAGGCCCCACTCTCCCATGTCGCCCCTGCACGTGAAGTCTCCATGCTCTTCGCCGCCCTGCTGGGGGGCCGCCTCTTGGGCGAGCAAGACCGGGGTGCACGCCTGGCCGGTGCGGCGGCCATGGCGCTGGGCGTGGTCGCCTTAAGCCTGTGAGTCACAATCGCGCCCCTTGCCCAGATCCATTCGCCAACCCTCAGGGAATGCAGCACCGTGTTCAAGAACCTCATCGTCTATCGCCTGATCCCGGAATGGGACCCCACCTTGTCCTCGGCCCAAGAGGCCGCCTTCAAGCAGCGCTTCACGCCCTGCGGTCAATCACAGCCGCAGTCGCTGGGTTGGGTGCCGCCTCGAGGTGAAGACGAGGCCCCCTTGATTGAGGTGGTCGGCGGCCACTGGCTGATGCGCTTGCAGGTGGAGCAGAAGTTGTTGCCGGGCTCGGTGGTCAAGCGCCGCGCTGACGAGATCGCCCAGCAGGTGGAAGCCAGCACGGGCCGCAAGCCCGGCAAGCGCGAAAGCAAAGAACTGCGCGAGCAGGCCACGCAAGAGTTGTTGCCCCAGGCCTTCACCAAGATGGCCGGGGTGTCGGTGTGGATCGCCCCCAAGCAGAAGTTTGTCTGCGTGGATGCGGGCAGCACCAGCCGGGCCGAGGTGGTGATCACCATGCTCGTCAAAACCCTGGAAGGCTTTGGCGTGCAAGCCCTGCAGACAGCGCTGTCGCCCGCCTCGGCCATGGCCGGCTGGCTGGAAAGCGGCGAAGCGCCGCCCTTCTTCACCGTGGACCGCGACTGCGAGCTCAAGGCCGTGGACGAAATGAAGTCCGCCGTGCGCTATGCCCGCCACGCCCTGGACGGTGAGGAAGTGCGAGAGCACATTCGCCTGGGCAAGCGCCCCACCCGCCTGGCCCTGACCTGGCACAGCCGTGTCAGCTTTGTGCTGACCGAGCAGTTGCAGGTCAAGAAGATCCAATTCGAAGACGGTGTGTTTGAGGGCGCCGGTGCCACCAAGGCCGAGGACGGCTTTGATGCCGATGCGGCCATCGCCACGGGTGAGCTGATCCAACTGCTGCCCGACCTGATCGAAGCCCTGGGCGGCGACCAGCCCTTGGGCGCTGTGCCCGGCGTGCTGCCCAATGCCCCCGCCGCAGCGCCAACGGCCCCAGTCGCCACTGCTGCACCGGCGCGCTCCGCAGGCCCCCTGCCCGTGACCGCAGCGGACGACAACTCGCCGCCTTGGTAAGCCCTGTGCGAAGCGTTTGGCGCAACAGGCACAATCGAGGTTTTGCTTTCGCGCCCAAGCTCGGCTTGGCCACTCTTTGCGACCATGTCTGACGCTCCCACGCCCGATCTGCCTGACACCCCTGCGGCGGCACTCCCCCAAGACGACGCTGCGCCCGAGGCCAGCACCAGCCCAGAGGCCGCACCAGCCGCAGAAGCCGCTGCCGAGACCCCGGTGGTGCCTGCAAACACGCCAGGCATGACGGCCGCCGATTGCGCCCAAGAACTGAAACAACGCTTCCCGGCCTTGTTTGCGGGTTCACCCAAACCGCTGAAGCTGAAGATTCAAGCCGACATCCAAGAGCGTGCCCCTGGCGTGTTCAGCAAAGCGGCGCTGTCGGCCTTTTTCCGCCGCTTCACCGGCAGCACCTCCTACCTGATTGCACTGACCCGGGCGCGTCAGCGCTTTGACCTCGACGGCCAACCCGCTGGCGAGCTGGCCCAAGAGCACCGCGACGCCGCCGAGCAAGAACTGGCCCGCCGCCGCAACGTCACCCAAGAACGCCGCGCCGCTGAAGAAGAGCAGCGCCAGCAGCGCCAACGCCTGCTGCGCGACTTTGAGCGCACCACGTTGACGCTGGCCAATTTCTGCGCCCTCAAGGGCCTGACGCCCGAAGCGCTGGAAGAGACCCTGGCCCAGGCTCGCGTTGAAGCCGTGGAGATGGCCGCTGCACGCCCCGCCTTTGCCCCCCAAGGCGAACGCCGCCCGCCGCAAGACCGCCGCCCCGGCGCCGGCCCGCGCCGTGATGGCCCTGGCGGTGACCGCCACCCCGGCCCGCGCAATGGCCCCGGCAATGGCCCGAGCAATGGCCCCCGTGGCCCGCGCCGGGAGGGCGATGCACCGCGCAATGGCCCGCGCCGAGAAGGCGATGCGCCCCGCCACAGCCCCCGTCGCGGGGATGACCGCCCTGCGCGCCCCGCCCCCCAAGCCGCAGCCGCCCCCGCCGCTGCCGCAGCCAGCGACGACCAAAAGGAAGATTAAGGACGCGTGAGTTCGGTGCACCCGCACCGAACACTCACCAACAGCTTGCGGCCGACTCAATATTTCTATTAAACTGGAATCATGGAAGAAAAAGAGGTGATTCGCGCCCTCGCGGCCTTGGCCCAATCGGCCCGGCTGCAGGTGTTCAGGGCTTTGGTGGTGGCGGGGCCAGAGGGCCTGACGCCCGGCGCCTTGGGTGAGGCCCTGGGGCTGCCGGCCTCGACCTTGTCCTTTCACCTCAAAGAGTTGACGCAGGCGGGCCTGGTGACGCCTGAGCGTGCAGGCCGGAACCTGATCTACCGCGCGGGCTTTGAGCGCATGCAGGGCCTGCTGACCTACCTGACCGACAACTGCTGCGCCGGGGCCCCGTGCGCGCCCACCGCCGCTGGGGCCATGTGCTGCCCCACCCCGCCATCCATTCCCAACCAGGAGCCTTGAGATGAAGCGTTTTCACGTTCACCTGCATGTGGCCGATCTCGCCCAAAGTATTGGCTTTTACGCCAAGCTGTTTGGCGCCGCGCCGACCCGCCACGAAAGCGACTATGCCAAGTGGATGCTGCAAGACCCGCCGGTCAACTTTGCCATTTCGACCCGTGGCCAAGCGCCGGGCATTGACTACCTGGGCATTCAAACCGACAACGCTGAAGAATTGGCCGCCCTGAAAGCCCGCGCCGAAGCCGCAGACATGGCTCTCTTGGATGAAGGTGCCACCACCTGCTGCTATGCGCGCAGTGAAAAGCACTGGGTCACTGACCCGCAAGGCATTGCTTGGGAGCACTTTCACACGCTGGGCGACATCCCGGTGTTCCATGAGGTGGTGGCCGACGCGGCATCGGCGACTGGCCAGGCATGCTGCCCGCCCACGCCGCGTGGCAAGCCTCTCGGCATTCCTGTCAAGGCCCACACCGGCTGCTACTGATCAACGGCGGCCCCGGCCAGCAGGGCCGTCAAGCGCGGGTTGACTGCGGGAGATTCAGGCCCACGCTGCGAACTTGGTTGCGCCCGCCTTGCTTGGCGGCATAAAGCTGGGCATCAGCATCGTTGAGCAGGTTGTGGGCGACCGGGTCGTCCGCATCGCCCGCCACGCCGATGCTGACGGTGATGTGTTTGAGGTCTGGGTGCAGGTCTGAGAGGTCGAGGTCCGCGATGCGCTGGCGCAGCTTTTCGCACACCGTCATGGCCGCCGCCAGGGGCGTTTCGACCAGAACCACCACAAACTCTTCCCCGCCGTAGCGCCCCACAATGTCGCCGCTGCGGCAAGTGTCGCGCAGCAGGCGGCCGACACGGCGCAGCACTTCATCGCCCACGCGGTGCGAGAAGCGGTCGTTGACCGACTTGAAGTGGTCGATGTCCACCATGGCCACCGAGAGGCCATGCCGGTAACGGCGGGCACGCTCGCGTTCACGGTCGAGCTGAGCATCGAGCCAGCGGCGGTTGGCCAGGCCCGTCAGGCCGTCTTCGCGGGCCAGTTGGCGCAGCATGTCGGCCTGCTGAGAGAGCTGGGCCAACAGCTCTTGTTTTTGGCGCTCGGATTCGCGCGCCAGCCCTAGGGCCGAGGCCAGCTCATCGCCGCGTTTGCGTTCGTGCTCGACTTGCAGGTGCGCCCGCTCCAGCTCGGCCCGGCCCAGCAAGCCACGCACGCGGCGCTGGGTTTCTTGGCCGTGGATGCGCTGCTGGCAGGCATAGAACTCCTTGAAGTGCCGCAGCGCTGCAGCCGCATGGCCTTGCTGCTCGTGAATCTGCGAGAGCAACTCGTGCAGCTTGCCGCTGATGTGGTCGGCCCGCAGCACCTCGGCCAGCTTGAGCGCCTGGCTGAGGAGATCGACCGCCGGGCTGGCCCCACCGCTGAGCCAGCGGTTACGCCCCAGCGCCAGCAACACCTCGGCCTCGGCCCCGCGCCGGTGGCTGCGGCGGATCAGGGTCAGCGCCTCCAAGAGCAAGCGCTCAGCCCGGTCATAAGCGCCTTCTTGCTGATGCGCCAGGCCCAGGCCCAGCAGCGCCAGGCCGGTGTCGGCCAAATGGCCGACGCGGCGGGTGATATCCAGCGCGCGCTCCAGGTGGCGCATGGCTTCGGGCAGTTGGCCACTGCGCATCAGCAAGCGGCCCAGGCTGGTCAGGGTGGAGCCTTCGAGCGCGCGGTCGGGCGTCTGGCGCACCAAGGTCAGGGCGCGCAGGTGGTACTCCACCGCACGAGCACGGTCGTCCAACTCGGCCAGCACGCCGCCAATATTGGACATGGCATAGGCCGTGGCACGCGTGTCTTGCGCCGACTCGGCCAGCTCTAAGCTCATCAGCAAGTACTTGAGCGCATCGGCAAACTGGCCCATCTCTCGCAGCACCGAGCCAATGTTGTTGAGCGAACCGGCCTCGCCCACCACGTCACCCAGTTGACGCCGCAGTGCCAAGCCCCGGTGGTAGACCGCCAAGGCTTGGTCACCGTCGTTGCGGCAGGCATGCACATTGGCGACAAGGTTCAGCGCTTCGGCTTGACCGCTGAGGTCGCCCAGCAACTCGTAAATGGCGACGGCCCGCTGCAGCAGCTCGATCACACCGTCATGGCGATCGAGCAGCACGAATTGGCAGCGGGCGGCTCGCATGTAGGCGCAGGCCAATCCGCGTTGGTAGTCTAGGCGCAGAGCCAGGGATTCGGCTTCACGGGCCAAGACCAAAGCGCTGTGAGGGTCTTCGCCCAGCAGTCGGGCGGCCTGGTCATTGAGCGCATCGACCGTGGCCACCGTAGCGGGCGCTGCGGGCGCCACACTCAGTGGGGGAATGGGAGCGCTGGAAGAAAGCACCGGGCCGATCAGTGGTTGTGAACCGTAATCTTAGCGGGCCACGGTGCCCAGGAGAAGTCTGCCCGCGCAGACGAGCCAGATTATTTCTTGTGATCGAGGCGGAAGTTCTTGGCCTCTTCTTGGGTGAGCTTGCCGTCCTTGTCGGCATCGGCCGCCTCAAACCGCTTGGCCAGCTTGGGGTTGTGGGCCACCTCTTCGCGGGTCAGCACCTTGTCGTCATTGGCATCCAGCTTGTTGAAGCCCTTGCCCTTGCTGGCCTTGGCAAAGCCGCGCACTTCCTTGGCATTGAGAAAGCCGTCTTTGTCGTCGTCCATCTGGTCAAAGTGCTTAGCCATCATGGGATGGCCCTGGGCTTCGTCGCGGCTGATGCGCTTGTCACCGTCTTTGTCCAGCGCCTGGTAGGCCTGGGAGTCCATGCGCTTGCCGTCGCCGGCGGCATGCGCGACGCCTGCGCTCAGCGCAACAAGTACAGACACCAGGGAGAGCGAGAGTTTGTTCATGAGCGTGATCCTGTTGCAGGCATTGAAGTTCAAACGATAAACGAACAACGCTCAAGGTGCAGCCCTGGTTGAGCCCCGCTCGGCTTGTTTACAGGACTTTACGGCGACTTGATCCCGCCGCCTTGTTGCGCCACATTGATCAAGCGCCGGTCAATCCAGCCCAGCAGATCCGTCCACATGGCGGCAGCCTCGTTGGCAGCAATCTGCCGCGCGTCCTTCAGCTCTAAGGTCACCACGGGCACGCGCTGCACCACGCCGCCGTAATTGCCCAGCGAGCCCGGGTAGATGCCCACCTGGTCTAAGTACAAATTCCCCAGCTTGTCAGGCGGCGGCGGCGGCCCATCAAAATCGAGCACTCCGTAGGGTGCATGCACCGAGACAATCAGATTGGGCTTGAACTGCTCCAACTGGCGCTGAACCCAGCGGGTTTCGGGCTCCGACATTGCCGCCGGGCCGGGGTAGCGGCGCGGGTCTTTTCCGGTACGGCTGACCCAATAACTCCGCGCATGCGTGGACCAGTCTGCGGTGGGGAAATTGCGGTTCAGATCGACCCCGCGGGCATTGGTTCGGGTCGCGGGCCGCCGCAACAATCCATCCGGATTGACCAAGGGCACCACCCTCCAGTGGATGGGCGCCGTGTTGGACTTGAGCGAGCGCTCCAGCCAGTTGAAAACCAGATTGACCGAGGCCATTTCGTCGCCGTGAATGCCGCCCAGTACCAAGACCCGCAAGCGGGTCTGGCCCGTGGCCGGCCTGATGTCGCGATACCACAGCGGGATGCCCCGAACCGAGCGCCCATCACCCGCCTGCAAGCCGGTGTTGAGACACTGATGCAGCGGCAAGGCCGTCAAACGCTCGGCGATTGTTTTGCACCAGCTTGGCAGGTCAGTGGGCACCGGCGCGGCCACGGCTTTCGCAGGGGCAGGCTTGGGCAGCGTCGGCTTGGGTGGGACCGGTTTGGGTGCGGCTGGCTTCACGGGGGCAGCGGCCGATGCGGCGGGTTGGTCCTTGGTCGCAGGCGTCGGCTTGGGCGCGGCTGCAGGTGCCGGTGCCGGTGCCGGCGGAGGCGCGGCCAGCTTAGGCGCCGGTGCATAGGCCGCGGGTTTGGGGGCAGAAGCGGAGGCCGAAGGGGCCGAAGCAGGGACTGACCATGCGGTGGCGTGGGCCACCAGCGGGATCAAGCTCGCCAAGCAGGCCAATCGAAATGAAGTCATGAGCGCGGGGCTACCCTTGGGCAGCTCTGAATCGTGTGTCGGTTTGTCGCAAGGCGAGAGTGTAGGCGGCGCGAGCAACAGTTTCGCGGCTGAAATGGCCTGGATTTGTCCAGAACGACATGAGTTCGTCAGAATGGCTGCATGATCGAAGCACCCTTCACACCTCGGCAGTCTTTCTCAGACGCCACGGCCGCCCTCGCCCATGTGCAGGCCCTCTACCAGGCTCAGGTGGGCCACTTGCGCCAGCATCTGCAGGCCTTCGTGGCGGGGCAGATGCCTGCTGCCCGGGTGCGCGCCTGGTACCCGAGCGTGCGCTTGGTCACCGACACCGTGGCCCGGGCGGAGTCCCCGCTCAGCTTCGGTTTTGTGGCCGGGCCCGGCGCCTACGAGACCACGCTGACGCGCCCGGATGTGTTTGCGAGCTACTACCGCGAGCAGTTCGATCTGCTGCTGCGCAACCATGGGGTGGCCCTGGAAGTGGGCTTGGGCCATCAACCGATTCCGGTGCATTTTTCGCTGGCCGAAAACGACCATGTCGAAGGCTCATTGAATGCCCAGCAGCGCGGCCGCCTGCGCGACTTATTCGATCTGCCGGATTTGGCGGCCATGGACGATGGCATTGCCAATGGCACCCATGAACCAGGCCCGCGCGAGCCGTGGCCACTGGCGTTTTTTACCGCACCGCGGGTGGACTATTCGCTGCAGCGACTGCGCCACTACACCGGCACACTGCCCGAGCACTTTCAGAACTTTGTGTTGTTCACCAACTATCAGTTCTATGTCGACGAGTTCATCCGCCTGGGCCACGATTTGATGGCTGACCCAAGCAGCCCTTACGACGCCTTTGTAGAGCCCGGCAATGTGCTCACGCCGCGGGTCGGCAGTGCCCTGGCCTGCGGGGGGCAGGCGCCCCCCCGTCTGCCACAGATGCCGGCCTACCATTTGAAGCGCGCGGACAACAGCGGCATCACCTTGGTCAACATTGGCGTGGGCCCGTCCAATGCCAAGAACATCACCGACCACATCGCCGTGCTGCGGCCGCATGCTTGGATCATGCTGGGCCACTGTGCCGGTCTGCGCAACAGCCAGCAGTTGGGAGACTATGTGCTGGCCCATGGCTATGTGCGCGAGGATCACGTGCTGGACGAGGAGTTACCGCTGTGGGTGCCCATCCCGCCGCTGGCGGAGATTCAGGTGGCGCTGGAGCAGGCCGTGGCCGATGTGACCCAGCTCCGAGGTCAGGCGCTCAAGACGATTCTGCGCACGGGCACCGTGGCCAGCACCGACAACCGGAATTGGGAGCTGCTGCCCCATTCCGGCCCTGAGCGCCGCTTCAGCCAAAGCCGGGCCGTGGCCCTGGACATGGAAAGCGCCACCATCGCCGCCAATGGCTTTCGCTTCCGCGTGCCCTACGGCACCTTGCTGTGCGTGAGCGATAAACCCCTGCACGGCGAGATCAAGCTGCCCGGCATGGCCAACCACTTTTACCGCGAACGGGTGGACCAGCACCTGCGCATCGGCCTGCGCGCGGTGGAACTGCTGCGCCAAGCCGGGGCCGGTAGCCTGCACAGCCGCAAGCTGCGGGCCTTTGCAGAAGTCGCGTTTCAGTAAACTCTCAACCCTTTCATCAATCGGAGATCGCCATGCAAGGCAGCCCTCAAGTCATCGCCGTCCTGAACGCCCAACTGAAGTTGGAGCTGACAGCCATCAACCAGTACTTTTTGCACTACCGCATGCTCAAAAACTGGGGCTTTGCAAAGCTGGCCAAGCACGAGCACGATGAATCCATCGATGAAATGCACCATGCTGACTGGCTGATCGACCGCATTTTGATGCTGGGTGGCCTGCCCAACCTGCAAGATCTGGGCAAGCTGATGATTGGTGAAACAGCGCTTGAAGTGCTGCAATGCGACGTTCAAGTTGAGCGCGCAGGGCAACAGATTTTGAAAGACGGCATCGCCCTGTGCGAGGGCGAGCGGGACTATGTGTCACGCGATGTGCTGTACCGCATCTTGAAAGACACCGAAGAGCACATCGATTGGATCGAGACCCAGCTGGAGCTGGCTGCCAAGCTGGGTGAGGCCAACTGGCTGCAATCCCAAGTTGGCGACATCGGCAGCGCTTGATCGCAGTATTTTCCAATCCAGGTATGAGCCTGAAGCATGCGTGAGTCGATGCCCTGAGCGTCTTGACTTGACCGGGTTAAAACTGGGAGTTTAAGGGGGCGGAGTTTCTGTCTTCTTCCTTGCTTCATACAGGCCCCTGCCAGGCCGCCGGAGGCCCCCCCAGCCGCATGTATTTACCCAAATTGTTGCGCTCTTCCGCCCTGATTCAGGCCTGCAATTTACGCCTTGGCTTGTTGAACAACTCAAACAAATCAGCCTTGGCCTTTTGCATCTCTTGGGCCGCTTGCAGATCAGTCTTTTGCGTTTGCTTGCGCCACCAGATCGTCCAGCTTGGTGCCCGGTTTTGAAGGTGACCAAACCCCGCTCGTTGAGCTGCACCAAGCGCTCCAGCGGCGTCTTTGCATCCCGGCTTTTGTAGACCTTCTTGACCTTGCCTTGGTCGCTCACCACCTCAGTGGCGTACAGGCACGGACGGTGCAAATTGAGCCACGAATTGAACACGCCCTCATAGAACTTGTTGATGGGTTTGGCGTACTTTTGGGGAATGTGGCTGTAGCCCATGTGCTTCCTGACCACGCTGGCGTTTTTGCTCTCGGCCAAGGCGTTGTCGTTGCTTTGGCGCGAGCGTGATTTGGTCTGCTCAATGCGCAGCTTGTCCAGCAACTTGGCCACCTTGTGATTGATGTACTCCGAGCCGTTGTCCGAATGGAAGCCCTCAATGACAAACGGGAACTGCGCCAATACCGCCTCCAGCACCGGTAGCAAAAAAGCCTCGCTGATGCCCTGCACACAAGCCTCAACCTGCCACTGACTCACGCTGTCCACACAGGTGATGTGATAGACCCCTTTGACGCCGTCCAAGTCACCTTGGTGGACGCTGTCAATGCGCACCCAGCCCGCCGCGGCCATTGGGGCGTGGCGGATTGCGCACGCCAATGGGGTTGCACACAGGGCGAGTCTTGGTGAAATGAGTGCGCTGGGCTTGGTAGTTATTGCTCTTGCGCAGGTTGTACAGATGCGAGACCGACAGGCCAGCCAATCTCTCGTAACGGGGGTCCCCGTAGACCGTAAAGGCCCGGCGCAGCAGGTGGGCAATAGCGGGGCCGCAGACATCCTCATTGGCCCTATCCACCTGCACGAGCAAGCTGACATCGTCAGCGGTGAATTTACGAGGAAATGGAGCCGCCGGCGCGCTGTAGCGTTTGGTCAGCGGCACGGCCGCGAGCCGGTTCTTGTGCCAGCGCCCCACCAGGCGGGTGATTTGGGCAGCGGCAGTAGCCGCTGGTGTGGCGCAGGTAGGCCAGCACCACACCGCGCTCCGATTTGTTGCGCTGAGGGTAGTCGAAGCGCTTGAGGACGCGGCTGATGTGGGCATACCGCTCGAGTCGTCGTCACCTGCTGCGTTTGTGAATTTGACTTCGGGCGTGGCGTCCACGAAGTCCTGAAGTTGCTGGATTGTGCGCAGCTTTGTTTCGTCCATGTTGATCACCATCTTTGGATGATCAAGCCAACAGCAGTGGGGCCTGCGCTACCCCTTCAGGCTCACTTCTGGCTGGAAATACGTCGGCCGTTCAGGCTCATACCTCGTTGGACAAGGCTATCGCTTGCAAATACGAATGATTCGCATTAAAGTCTGATCCATGCCCGCTGCACACGTTTTGTGCGGCAAGCGTGGAGCCAAAGAATCATGATCGTATGTGTGTGTCGCCGGGTCAGTGATCACGAGATCCGTCGGGCGGTGGGCCAAGGATGCAGCAGCTTTGCGGAGCTGCAGCAGACCCTGGGTGTTGCCACGGCCTGCGGAAAATGTGGGGATTGCGCCTTGCAAACCCTGCAGGCCGCCTTGATGCCCACGCCGAAACGGGCAGTGCCACCCGGCGCAGCCCTCAACGGCGACGCCCACCATGCCTGACCATCGCCTGCGGTTTGCACCGTCTCAAAGCGTGGCACCGCAGTCAGTGCCCGGCCAGGCTGTCTCAGCGGCGCTTGTCCGGCCCGTGGTGGACAGCGCTCTGCTGCTGCAAGGCCAACAAGAAGTCACGATTGCCCACCTGGGCCAGCATTACCGGCTGCGTGTAACCGCCTTGGGCAAGTTGATCCTGACCAAGTAAATCCCCCTCATTTCGGCCAGCCAGCCAGCCGCCAGCCTGGGCCTCACCCTCCTGAACAGGAGCCCCCATGCTGACTGTCGCCTCTCCCCCCTCGGGCCGCGTCGCCGCTGCGACGGCCGCCGCCGCTGAAACCTGCCTGGTTCTCGACGTTGATCGTGCCCAAGAGCTGTTGAGCCTCTGCGCCCAAGAAGGTCATCCACTCATCTTCAGCGGTCATTGGGTGCAGCAACAGTGCGGCGTCAACACCCTCCAAGGCCTCTTGTCGGGCTGTGACTGGGGCCAGGGCCAGCTGACCCTGCACGTCGGCGGCGCATCGCTGAGCTGGCATGAGCGGCAGGTCACCCGCACCGAATGGCGGCGCTGGCGCGAACCCTTGGGGCTGCGCCATGGCCTGCGGCTGCTGGACTTGAACCATGACGTGGCGCTGCACATTGGCGCGCCACTGCGCTCGCCCCAGTGCGAGGGCGCGCTGTGGCGAACGTGGATGGACTGGATCGCCGACCTGCCCGTCTCTTCTGCCCGCAACCACACCGCGTGAGTCCCCCATGTGCAACAAGCCCACTCATATCTTCTCGACATGGGAAGAGCCCCCGCTCGACACCCACTTCAGCACCCCTGCATTGAACGGCAAAACTCCGTGCGCTGTGCCGCCTCGCAGCTCACGCCGAGCCCGCATTTGGGAGCTACCTCACCATGCCTTGTGCCCCGTGATCGGGGTTTGCCTGCCGCTGCCCCTGCTGCGCAAGTTGGTGGGCAAGGCGGTAGGCGGCGCTGTGCAGGCGGACGACTACGAATTGCATTGCGGCGTGATCAATGAGTGCAAACAACGCAGCGCCGTGTCGCAACGCATTCAACAAGCCCTGGACGAGCGCTACAGCCTGACGCTGCAACGACACCGCTCCCTCAAGGACAGCGGCGCATTGGCCCAAGCTTGGGCGGCCGGACTGCACAGCCCTGAGGTGGCGGCGATCTTCTGGAGCGTGGTGACCCACCCCGCCTGCGACGCAGCGCTGCTGGAACAGGTGCTGCAAGATGTCCACATGCTCCAGCATCAGGTGGGCATGATGCAACGCCTTGAGTCCGAGCAGCTTCAAGACCTGCTGAAAGAGAACGCCGTTCTTGCCCGTGAGCTGGCCAGTGCCCAAGCGCGCAGCACGCGGCAGGCCGCCGACTTTGCTCGGCAGGTCGAGCGACTGGAATCGGCCCAGTGCCGACTGCGGGCCGACCTGCTCCAGCGAGACACCTTGCTGGCCCACGCCCAAGAGGATCTAGCGCAACTCAAGGCCAGCTTGCCGGACCTGCCAAGCCGCCAGAGCTTGGTCGAAGACAAGCGCTGGCTCACAGACCGCCTGGAGACTGCGCAGCGCGCCCTGCAAGCGGCACAGCAGCAGATACTTCATGGGGAGGACCGACGGCATCGCGCGCCCGCAGCGCTCACGCCGTCGCCCTCCGATCCCGCAGCGGAATCCCCAACGGGGGACACGCCCGACCTGAGCCAAAAAGCCGTGCTGTGCGTGGGCGGGCGGAGCGCCAGTGTGCCCATCTATCGCCGGGTGGTGGAGCACACCGGTGGCCAGTTCATGCACCACGACGGCGGCGAGGAGCACAACGCCCATCAACTCGATGCCGCACTGGCCGCCGCCGACCTGGTGCTGTGCCAAACCGCTTGCATCAGCCATGACGCCTACTGGAAGGTCAAGGACCACTGCAAACGCACGGGCAAGCGCTGCGTGTTTGTGGAAACGCCTAGCCAAACGGCGCTTCAAAAGGCGCTACGTGTGGCCGCGGAAGCGGCTCAGCAGGGAGAAGTCACATGACCCGGGGGAGCAAATTCCAACTTGAGCCGACCGATACCCCGCCGACAGTGGCCGATCACACCCTTTTGCTGCGCTGGGATCGATTGGGCCTCGCCGTGCGATGCGCCTATCACCCAGGATGGCCTCAGGCTATTCAGCTCTACCTCGACGCAGGACAGGCCCTCGTGGTTGCAGGCCTGGTGAGAGAACCAAGCCTGCTGCGGCACAGCCTGCGTCTCTTGCTGCAAGCCGCCAGAGATGAGGCGCTCCCGCGCAGCTGGCGCTTGGCCTGTTACGCATTCACCCGGCGACCCGTGCAGCAACTGCAAGAGTTGAGTTGCTGGCCGCACGCAGAGGGCGATCTAGCGCTATTGCAGGCGGGGCTTGATGCAGACCTCACGCTGCTGTGCTCTCCCGCCTGCGCCAAGGCCCTCAAGCGCAGCCACCCTGGAGCCCAAGATGCTGGATGACGCCAGCATGCCCGACGCGGAGGCGCTGCTGGCGGGAACGCTGGCCCTGATGACGGCCTGGGCACACCCCAGCGACGAAGCCAAACTGCCCCCTGAAACCCTGCAATCCCTGTTGCGCAAGAAGATCGTTTCCAACCTCTTTTTTCTGCAACACCATCCATCGCTCAGCCCGCATCTGCGGCAAGTGGTCAGCAATGTTCATGGCCAATGGCAAGCCGCACTTGGCATGCAGACGCTTGCGGATAAACCCTTGACAGGCCGCGCGCCTGATCTCCCTCACAAGCCTGCGCTGCACTGACCCTCGTCGCACTAGCCAGCCAGGGCAGACCTTGCCACCAGCCAGCCACGTCAACCGCACTCCCTCTAAGTCGCTGGACCATGTTCTCCTCCCTTCCCCCCTCAAGATATTCGTTGACCCCACTGGCCTGGGCTTGCCTCACTTTGACCAGCCCTGCTTGGGCGCAGGGTGCCACTCCAACTGCAGACGTCCTGCTGCCCAAACAAGTTGTCTCTGCCTCGCGAGCAGAAAGCACCGATGACGCCGCGGCGGCCACCATCACCACCAAGGAAGCCAAGGACATCGAGCGTGCGCAAGCCCGCGATCTTAAATCCTTGCTGGACAGCGAACCCGGCGTGTCCGTGCGGCTTCAACCCGCTCGCATGTCCGCCGTCTTCGGTGCCACCGGGCGCGGTGGTAATGAGGGCATCAACATTCGCGGCTTGGAGGGCAATCAAGTCCTGCTTCAGGTCGATGGTGTCCGTCTGCCGTTGGCCTGGGACAGCGGCCCCTATGTGGCCGGACGTGGTGACTACATCGATGTCGAAGCCTTCAAGCGTGTAGAGCTGTTGCGTGGCCCCGCCTCGGCGTCTTATGGCTCGGACGGCCTGGCAGGGGCCGTCAGCTTCCTCACTAAGGACCCGGCGGATTTGCTCACGCTGGGCCAGCCCACTCAGGGCAGCCTGAAGTTAGGCTACGCCTCGGCGGATCGCTCCTGGGTCGCCGTACCATCCTTTGCCCTTCGCACCGGCCCGTGGGAAGCCATGCTGCTCGCCAGCGTCCGCCGAGGGCAGGAACTCAGCAACCAGGGCGAGGCCGACACCCGCAATTGGAATGCCACCACCCCCAACCCACAAGATCGCCGCAGCGACTATGTGCTGGGCAAAGCGCTTTACAGACTCAATACACAGCAGCAGATCAAACTGACAGTGGAGGCCCTGAATCGCCAAACCACCACGGACCCGATCTACACCGTGGTGGGTATGCCCTTTGTGAACAGCAAAATCGTTGACGCGCGGGCACAGGAGAACGTCAGCCGCCAGATGGGCAAGCTGGACTGGCACTATCAAAACACGCAACATCCATGGGTGCAACGCATCTCGGCTTGGGTGTGGGCGCAAGACAGCGAGAACCATCAGTTCGGCCAAGAGCGCTATACCTACACGCCGCCCGCCACGCCATGGGCCCGGCGAACCCGCGACACCACGTTTGGCGAGACCGCGACCGGCCTGGGATTCCAGGCAGAAAGTCATGCGGGCCAAGACGTTGCGCACCGCCTGATATGGGGCGCTGACCTGTCGAAGTCTCGCATCACGTCCCTGAAAGAAGGTGCCCATTACGACGCCGCCGATCAACTCATCACGTCCGGTAGCGCCAGCGCCTCCAACAGCCTTCCGAACCAGAGCTTTCCCAACTCCGACAACACGAGCTTAGGCTTGTTTGCTCAAGATGAGATCAGCGTCGGAGCCTGGCGCATCACCCCCGCCGTGCGCTGGGATCGCTTTGACATCGCCCCCGAAGTCGGCAACCCTTTGTTCACCCGAGCCAATGCTGTGCCCCCCTCCAAGCTGAGCAGCAGTGCGATGTCGCCCCGCTTGGGTTTGAGTTGGCAGGGGCTTCCGCTGGTGCAGCCCTATGCGCAGGTGGCCAAGGGGTTCCGGGCACCGACGCCCTGGCAAATCAATGGCGGGGTCAGCAATGCGACCGCGAATCCACCTTACCGCAGCATCGGCAACCCAGATCTGAAGCCCGAGCGCAGCACGTCCTATGAATTGGGCCTGAAGGGTCGAGACGGCCTGCTGCGCTGGAGCGCGGCGGTGTTCAAGTCAGAGTACCGTGACTTCATCATCGGCAATGCCGATGTGACCGCCACCACCAGCGTGCCGCTGGACCCCGGCATGGCACCCACCACCCGCACGTTTCAGTCGATCAACGCCGCACGTGCTGAGATATCAGGCTATGAATTGGCTGCAACCTGGACCTTCCAGCCCCGCTGGAGCATGGAAGCTCGCTATGCCCATGCCAAGGGCGACCAGTGGGATCAGGCGGGTGCGGTGAGCCCACTGTCCACCATTGAACCTGACAAGGCCACTCTGGGCTTGCGCTATGAGCGCAAGCAGGCCTTCGGCGCGGAACTGACGGTAACCGCTCAGAAAAGCCAGGGCCGACCCCACGCCAGTGGGCTGTACATTCCCAAGGGCTATGTCGTCGCCGATCTCAGCGCTTGGTGGGATATCACCCCGCAATGGCAGCTCAATGCAGCCCTGAGCAATCTGGCCGACGTGAAGTACACCCAGTGGTCTGATGTGCGCGGACTCGCGGCCTCGAGCACGCTGGCCGACGCCTATACCCAGCCCGGCCGCAACGTTAGCGTCAGCCTGCGCACCCAGTTCTGACCATGCAGAGAATTCGTCGTTGGGGGCTGGCCTTGCTGGCCAGCCTGATCTGCCCCTGGGCCGTGGCTAAGGGTGTGGTGATCCTCACCACAAGCCCGGCTCAAGCTGGTCGTTTTGTGGCAATGGAGCAGGCTGCTGCGACACTGGGGCTGCCCCTGCGCAGCCGATTCATCGAAAAAATTCCGTCCACTGAGCTGAGCCCGGCGCTGTGGCAGGACGCAGACTTGGTGCTGATCGACGCACCGAGGCAGCACATCGAGGACTTTGTTCGCGGCAAGCTGGGCGCGGCGCTGCCTGCACTGGAAAGGGTTCCGCACGTGTGGATGCCCACGGTGGCAGCCAAGGTGGGCGGCGGCCTGGACGCAGCTTTGGCGCAACGCCTGCACGCCTACTTCGTGCAAGGTGGCCCTCGCAATACCGAGGCGCTGCTGCTGACCCTGCACGCTCATCTTGAAGGGAAAGATTGGCGTCCCTTCCCGGAGCCTTTTGTCTTTCCAAAGGTGGGGCTCTACCACCCTCGCCTGCCGCAAGGTGTGGTCAGCAATGCCGACGATTACTGGCAGGCCAGGAATTTACCCGCCAAGCCGGGCCAAGCGGTGATCGGCATTGCCTTTCATCAAGGCAGCTTGGCCGCTGGCCAAACGGCCGTGCTGGACGATTTGATTCAGCGCATTGAGTCACAGGGCGGCATCGCCGTGCCGTTCTACAGCCCGGTGATGGACACCGAGGCCATGCGAAGCGCCCTTAGCCACCGCGGGCAATTAGTAGCGCACGCGCTGATCAACACGCAGATCACGCTTAACCCCGAAGGACGACGCAAAGAGTTTGAGGCCATGGGCATTCCCGTGGTTCAAGCCATGCCCTGGCGCAAGGGCAGCGCCGCGCAGTGGGAGGCCGACCCTCACGGTATTCCCCTCATGGATGTGCCCTTTTACTTGGCGCAGGCGGAGTACGCCGGGATCACCGATATCCAGATTGCCATGGCCACGCGCCCAGGCGACGAACAACTGATACCCATCTCCGCCCAAAGTGCCGCCATCGTGGCCAAGGCGATGAACCTAGCGCGGCTGCGCCTCACCCCGCCAGCGGACAAGCGTGTGGCGATCTTCTATTGGAATTACCCCTCTGGCGAGAAAAATTTGTCCGCGAGTTTTATGAACCTGCCGCGGAGCTTGGAAGAGGTCTTGAAAAAGCTCTCTTCGGCGGGGTACCGCACCGAAGCACTCTCCGAGGCTGAATTGCTGCCCAAGCTGCAGGCTTTGCTCGCAACAGGCTACCGCCCCGCCCATGACCAGTCTGTACTGAAGCAACTGCTGCGCGATGGCTTGGCGGAACGCTTACCCGTCGCGGCCTATGCGCATTGGTTAGCCAGCCTGCCCCCGCGCATCGGGCAAGCCCTGCACGACCGCTGGGGGCCTGCCGAAAACTCCAGCATGGTATTGCGCGAGGGCAATCAAGCCTTCTTTGTCATCCCGCGCTTGCAGCTCGGCCACATCAGCCTGCTGCCACAGCCGGGACGCGACGAGCGCGGTGGGGACAAAGACAAGGCGCTCTACCACTCGTCTGCTGCCTTGCCAACACACCACTATCTGGCCACCTACCTATGGGCGCGCCAGGCGTTTGCTGCACATGCACTCGTGCACTTTGGGACCCATGGCACACAAGAATGGCTACCAGGCAAAGAACGCGGTTTGTCCGTATTTGACTGGCCCATGCTGGCCGTGGGTGATACGCCTGTTTTTTACCCCTACATCGTGGACAACATCGGCGAGGCGACGCAAGCCAAGCGCCGTGGCCGCGCCGTCATCATCAGCCACCAAACGCCGCCACTTACTCCTGCCGGCCTGCACGACAGGTTGACCCAGATTCACGATCTCTTGCATCAATGGTTGGCGCAAGATCAAGGCGAAGTCCGAACTCAAATGCGCACAGAGTTTCTGGCTCAAGTGCGCGCAGAGCGCATTGACCGCGACATGGGCTGGACGGCAGCACGCATCGATGCTGAGTTCGACAGCTTTGTCAGCGCGGTGCATGACCATCTGCACGAGTTGGCACTGAGCGCCCAGCCCCTGGCGCTTCACACCTTTGGGCGCGGCGTACGGGAAGAGCATCGCATCGCGCAAGTCTTGATGATGCTGGGTCCCACTTTTTGGGAAGGGGTGGTGGATCCCAACAACCCGCTAGAAGAAGCGGATGAGCTGCTGATCGCAGATTTCCGAAAGCTAGCCCAGACCAAACCTTATCGTTTGCTGGCCGCCTACCTGCGGGAAGGCCAGGCCATTTCCCCACTGACGGCAGCGGCCCGTGAAAGATTGAAGCAGGCTCGTTCTTGGTACGAGTCCCTGGGCGCACAACAAGAAACCGCCGCCTTGCTGGCGGCCTTGGAAGGGAGACATCTGCCGACGAGTTACGGTGGAGACCCCATCAAAAATCCGGATTCCCTGCCGACGGGCCGCAATCTCTATGGCTTCGACCCCAGCCGCGTGCCCACCAAAGCGGCGTGGGAGGCCGGCAAACAGGCGCTGGACCAACTCCTAGCATCCCACCGACAGCAGACCGGACGCCCCCTTCACAAGGCCACGTTTACGCTGTGGTCGGTGGAGACCATGCGGCACTTCGGGCTCTTGGAGGCGCAGGCCCTGTGGGCCTTAGGTGTGGAGCCCCTCTGGGATGCCGGCGGGCGGGTTACGGGGGTGCGACTGATTCCACGCGAGCAATTGGGACGCCCTCGGGTGGACGTGGTGCTCTCTGCTACGGGGCTGTACCGCGACCACTTTCCCAATGTCATGAAGCAGTTGTCCACAGCGGCCCTGCTGGCCTCCCAAGCGCACAGCGAAGCAGATAACCCTGTTGCCACCAATGCCCGACGCATACATCGCAACCTAATGGCCAGCGGCCTGCCGGAGGCAGAGGCCAGCGCTGCCGGGGCGACCCGCATTTTCTCCAGCGCTTCTGGTCGCTACGGCTCCGGCCTGAACGATGCCGCATTGGCCACCGATACCTGGCGCACCCAGGCAGAGGGCGACCGCAAACTGGCTGATCTCTACCTCTCACGCATGCAATTCGCCTATGGGCCCGACGAGTCCCGTTGGGGGCAGGCCGGGGTTCAGGGTGCGGCCAAGCTGAACCTCTACGCCGAGCATTTACGCGGAACTGAGGCCGCTGTCTTGTCGCGCACCAGCAATCTGTATGGAATGCTCACCACCGACGACCCATTTCAGTACTTGGGTGGCATAGGTCTGGCTGTTCGCCATTTGGACGGGCAAGCGCCGGCCTTGTACATCAGCAATCTGCGGGGCGCAGGTTCAGGCCGAGTTGAAGGCGCTGCCAGCTTTTTGGCCAAGGAGTTAGCGACCCGCAACTTTCACCCTGGACATATCCAAGGCCTGATGGCCGAGGGTTATGCCGGCACTCTGCAAGTGCTGGATGGCATCAACAACTTCGCGGGGTGGCAGAGTGTGGCCCGAGAGGTGGTGCGCCACGATCAGTGGCAGGAGTTCATGGATGTCTATGTCCGCGACAAGCACCAACTGGGCCTGCGCACTTGGTTTGAGCAGCACAACCCCCATGCCTTGGCTCAAAGCATGGAGCGCATGCTGGAGGCGGCACGGCTGAAGCAGTGGGATGCGGATCCTCGCAGCGTGGCAGAGCTTCAGCAACGTTACCGCGACTTGGCTCAGCGCTTTCAGGTGCGCAGCGACAACGCACTGTTGGAGCAGTTCGTCAGCCCCGGCTTTGGGGAACAAGGCGCGCCAGCGCCCCACGGCAACCCACCGCCCCCAGTACCTCAGCCCGCTACCATCACAGCCACCGCGCCGCCCCTGGCACCAGCACCTGTGACAGCCCCTCCGCCGATTCAGGGCATGAAGTTAGAGCGGGTGACGCCTCCGCGTGCCGAGCGCCCCGACCCGCTCACAGTTGTTCTGAGTCTATTGGCGCTGCTGCTGACCAGTGGCACTGGTGCGGCCAGCGGCTGGCGGTGGCGCGCGGTTGGCTCAGTAACGGCCGCACTGGCCGCTTCGTGATTTCTCACAACACTTAGGACATTCAATGTCAACCGTTCTCGAATCCACGATGTACACCGTGGCGCAATTGTTCTTGCTGCCGACCTTGCTCTTGATTGCAGCACTGTTCTTCTACTCTTTCTGGGTGCTGGGAGAGTTTGCGAGCCTTGCCTGGCGGCGTCGCGAGGGCGGCGGTCGACCTTTGGTGGTGGCGTTCAAAGCTGCAGGCCAGCACGGCTGGAGTGACGACGAATTGGAGCTAAGGGCGCATACCTTGATGGAAGGGCCTCGCATCGCCAGTCGGGTCACTCCCTTGCTAGGCTTGGTCGCCACCATGATTCCAATGGGTCCCGCCCTTAAGGGCTTGTCAGACGGCAACTTGGCCCAAGTGTCGGCCAACCTTACCGTGGCCTTTTCCGCCGTGATCTTGGCTTTGATTGCAGCCGCCATCACTTTTTGGGTGGCCAATGTACGCCGACGCTGGCTGGCTGAAGAAATGATTGAGATTACCCGCCTACGCGCACTGGGAGCACCATGATGGCTCTGAAGCTTCTGCATGAATCTGATTCTGACGACCCGATTTTGTCCGTCGTCAACCTCATTGACATCTTTTTGGTCATCATCGCCGCGCTGCTGATCACCGTCGCGCAAAACCCCATGCTCTCCAGCTTCTCTGCACGGGATGTGACCGTCATCACCGACCCCGGCAAGCCGCAGATGGAGATCACCGTCAAAAAGGGCGAGAAGGTCGAGCGCTATAAGGCCAGCGGCGCGATCGGCAGCGGCGACGGTGAAAAGGCCGGGGTGGCCTATCGCCTGAAGGATGGCAGCATGGTGTACGTGCCGGAGGCCCCATGACCTGCCCTCTCAGTCGCCGCGCACTGCTGCTCGCCAGCACCGCCTCGATGTGGGGTTGCCAGGCGCGGAGGAGCGACGCAAGCGCTTTGGCACTGCAGGACAGGGCGTTGAGCGTCGACTTTGTAGCGCTGGGCGAGCTGCACGACAACCCGCACCATCACCGTCTGCGGGCCGAATGGGTCGCCGCATGGTGCAGGCAAGCCAAGCATCTGAGGCGGCCCTCTGGCCGTGGACCGGCCGTGGTCTTAGAGCATCTGCCCCAAGGCGCTGTGCTGCACTGGTCTTCGGGTGACGACCTGCTGAGCATGCTGAGCGCCCAAGGCTTTGACGCCAAGGGCTGGCGCTGGCCGGTGCATCAGCCATTGATGGAAGGCCTGCTGGCCGCCGCATGCCCCATTCAGGGCGGCAATCTCCCCAAAGACATGGCTAAGCGCGTAGTGCGCGAGGGGACAGGCATCCTTTCGCCCGCACTGCAAGCGTGGATCGCCAACAGCCCCCTCACGCCCGCGGCACTGGCTGATTTGGAGCATCAGTTGCGCGCCAGCCATTGCCAAACACTGCCGGAGCGCCTGCTGCCCGGCATGGTTCATGCGCAGCGCGCCCGCGACGCGGCCATGGCCGACACCATGGCCAAAGCCTGGAGGCTGGGCCACCGGCCCGTGGTGCTGATGGCTGGCAATGGCCATACCCGGCGCGACTGGGGTGTGCCGCAAATGCTGCAACAACGCCTCCCGCACGCCACCTGCCTAAGTGTCGCGCTCTCCGAAGACGGCAACGTACCCACGGCAGCCAGCGCGCAAGCCTACGACCTGCTTTGGCCGACCCCACCCGCAGCGCGCCCTCCATCCTGCCCCCATTGACGCCTTTTCACCCCAACCCCATCCCTAGGAGAATCCATGAAACGACGCACTTTGCTCCAACAAACCGGCTTGGCCGCAGTGGCCCCGGCCTTCACCCTGTCCGCCTGCGGTGGAGGCGACAACGAAGCCCCCAATCGCTACAGCTACAAAACGCTGGTCGCCAGCCCTGACGCCCAGGCCAGCTTTCCCCCTTCATTGAGTACCGTGGTCTCAGGAGACGACTTCATCAACGCGTGGGGCATTGCCATTCGCCCTGCGGGCGCGGGTGGCCACTTCTGGGTGACGGCTGGCCGCTATTCGTACCAGTTTGTGGGTGATGTCAGCGCATCGCCCGACCCCAAGCTACGCACCTTGTTCCAAGATGGTCTGCGCCTGATGGACGTACCTGGGACCGAAGACGGCGGCTTTGCCACCGGCACCGCCTTCAACGGGGCAGCCATCGACAGCAACACCTTTTGGGTCAACAACCAACCGGTGCTTGTCAACAATGAAACACGCTTTCTCAGTGGCTCAGCGCGCTTCTTGTTTGCCACTGACACTGGCGTTATTTCGGGCTGGACGGAGCGTGACCCAGGGCAAGCGGGCGTGCCCGTGCGCACTGATGGCCCCGCCGTGGCCATGGTGGATGACAGCGCCAACGGTGCCGCCTTCTTTGGCCTGGCACTCAACCCGCAGACCTGGCAGACCCTGTGGGTGGCTGACTTCGGTACCAAGCCCAGACTGCGGCAGTTCAACGCGCAGTGGAAGGAAGAAACTCTGCTCGGCTTTGCCAACCCCTTTGCCACCGGCACGGGCGGCGTGGCCCAACCAGGCGACTTTGTGCCCTTCAATGTGCAAGCCCTAAAGGTCGCAGGCTTTGACGTGGTGATGGTGGCCTATGCCAAGAGTCAACCCGACCCCAACGACCCCACCAAGTTCTATGCGGCTGAGGAAGTAGCCCTGGCCGCCAATGAAGAAGGCGAGACCCCCAACCTGGGTAAGGTAGTGATGTTCAGCCTTGCTGGCCAGCGCCTGCTGACCCTGGACGATCAACGCCTGAATGCACCGTGGGGGGTAGCCGTTGCCCCTGACAACTTTGGGGCCCTCTCAGGGTGCATTCTGGTGGGCAACTTCGGCGGCGCTGGTCGTATCGCGGGCTATGACGCCAAGACGGGCCGCTTCCGGGATTGGTTGCGCGCTGCTGACGGCAAGCCCTGGGCGCTGGCCGGTCTGTGGGGCATGCAGTTTGGCAATGGCGTGAGCCTGGGTGACAGCAATGCGCTGTATGTGGCGGCCGGGCCGGAAGATGAAACGCAAGGTGTGTTTGGCGTCATCCGCCCGCACAATTGACTGCGGCCCAGATCAACCCATTGCGCACAACACCTGCAAGCGACTTGAGTCGTGATGCCATAGTTCAGGATTTGTTCTTCGTCTGGAACGCTGCGGGCCCCACACAGGCCCACAGCCGTTGCAGGCCCTTGCGTTGCTGGTCCCAATAGCCATGACCATAGTCCACGGCACCTTCCTCCGAACGTTGGTCGCGAATACCCGTGGGGTGGTAACGGTCATCGAAACTGGCCGTGCCAAATAGGATGTCCCAGCAGGGAAACAGCACTGCGAAATTGCAGCCCCCTAAGGTGCCTTTGCCTTGTGCCTCGTGCCCCAATTCCATGGCGTGATGAAGCCGGTGGAAGCGGGGGCTGACCACCAGCCGCTCGCCCAGCCACCCAAAAGGTAGCTTGCTGTTGATGTGGGAGAGATTTTCTACAAGCTGGGCGGCCAACACCACGGCAAGGAACTGCTCTGGGCCCACGCCAATGAGTTGCCCCAAGTTGGCAATGATGACGTCTCGGAGCAAGTCGTCTAGCAGGTGGTTGCGGCTGTCTGAAAAGACCGTCATTTGCCGTTGGCTATGGTGAGTGGCGTGCAGTGCCCACCAAGGGCGACACTGATGCTGTGCCCGGTGAATGAGGTAATCCACCAAGTCAAAAACCAACAAATACAGCAGAAACGACCCCCAGGCCGGAAAGGTCTGCAGGCCTATCAACTGGGCAACATTCTGGTCTAGCTGCCATTTGGGCCAGTCGGCTACCACCCAGGCGCTCCACAGCTCATCCCAGAGCGGATCTACCAAAAAGTAAAGTCCCAGGCGAAAAATCCCCAGCCGAGAGATCAGGGTGTAGAGCATGTCTACCCTGACCGCCGCTTTGTCCTTGATCTCTTCCAAGGCTCGCCAGCGTTCGAGCGGGAGCAAGATCAAGATCATCACCAACAGTTGAAGCACGCCCGCCAGCAACCACTGCAGGCCCACAAAGGCGTCTTCGGTGTAGATCGCCATATCCCAGTTGAACAGGAGGGGCGCCAACCACTGCTCGAAGAGCCACTGATGGATGGCGTCAAACGCCCGAGCGATCCAGTCGATCATGGAATGTTCAATGCTAGCGTGACGGGGACGCGCTTTGTCGTTCGGCTTGGATAGCCACCGCCTCAATCAGCAAATACGTGCTGTATGCATTCACGCGGTTTGCAAAAGCGAACATGGGGACCTGGTCGAACTCCGACCAATCTGTCTGTGCGTAGGCTTGGTCGAACGGCGTCAGGTCAGATTCGGCTTGGCCCATGGCTGCGCGAAGGTAGCGAAGATATTTCGCTCAGCAAGGGCACGTTTTCAAGAGGCGTTTCAGTGAGGGCAGCATGCCCTGGAACCACCCAGCGTGCATATAGTTTAGCAATAAGATCCAGGGCCTCGATCCACCGCGATGAATTGGCTTGCCTCACAAAGGGGATGCGCCCTCTGAATAGCAGGTCACCACAGAACTAGCGCCTATGCTGGGGGAACCAGACCACCAAGTCTCCCGGAATGCGGGCGGGACCGACGGACTCCCAGAGCACCGGCATGCCTCCCAACATCTTTTCGGTGCGCAGGTCGATCCATTCATCGGGCACGACGAGGCGCGTGCGCTCATCGACCCAAGGGGCCACGTCTTCCCTTAAAGCCTGAAGACGACGCCTCGCCAAGTCTGAAATCAGGTATTCAGCCGCTCGCCGGTGCGCGATCATCGGAATGCCCCATCTCGGACGTACCTCAGCCCGTAGATGAGGTTGGCGTGCTAGTGAGTGACCACCACGGCAACCACCGGCAAGTTTGTCTTACTGGCGATGATCTCGTGCAGCGCTTTGGTCAGCACAGGGGAACCCAGCGCTTCGATGATGACCACGCCTGTGAGGCCCACCACAAAGCTCGCGTTGCTGATGAAGTTGCGGGTGGCGGAACTCCTCAGGGCCGCTTGGCCCAGCAGGTAAAACACCCGTTCGCCAGCCGGACTGAGCGCTTGCGCCAGCCCTTGCGCTGTGCCTGAGCCAGTGCCAGTGCCAACAGGCCATAGAGCATTCCCACCAAGGTTCGACATGACTTATAGATTCGGCCCGATAAAGCTTGAAATTCATGAATCCGCCCCCAAGTGATTGGGATGGAAAAAGAAGACGCAAGATTTCAAACGTTGGAGCAATTACACGAGAGACGCAAGCAAGTCGTGAGGTTGCACAAAAAAGGTATCAAGGTCATGCAGATTGTGGGCATGACGGGGCTGAGCTACCCGACGGTTCGCAGCGCGATTGACCTGTTTGAAGCAGGGGGTTGGGCGGCAGTGCGGCCGGGCTTGCGAGGGCGCAATCGGGGCGATGGGCGGGTGCTCAGCGAGGCGCAGGAAAAGAGCGTGCAGCGCATGATCATTGACCAGCGGCCCGAGCAGCTCAAAATGGACTTCAGTCTGTGGAGTCGGGCGGCGGTGGGCCAACTCATTGAACAAGAATTTGGCATCCAATTGCAGGTGCGCAGCGTGGGTAAATACCTGGCGCGCTGGGGCTTCACGCCGCAAAAGCCGATCAAGCGTGCGTACGAGCAAAGTCCCGCTGCGGTGCAAGCCTGGCTAGAGGGTGAATACCCCGCCATCGAGCAGCGCGCAAAGGCCGAAGGGGCCGAGATTCACTGGGGTGACGAGACCGCCTTGGTCAACACGGACGTGCGTGGCAGAAGCTTCGCGCCGATGGGCAAAACGCCGGTAGCCATGGCCATTGGCGGCACGCGCCAGAAGCTGTCGATGATCGCCACGGTGACCAACCAGGGCAAGGCACGCTGGATGATCATTGAAGAAGCGTTCGATGCTGAAAAGCTCATTGAATTTTTACAAGCCTTGGTCAAAGACGCGGGCCGAAAGGTCTTCCTGATTCTGGACAATTTGCGGGTTCATCACAGCAAATTGGTGAAGGCTTGGGTGGCAGAACACAGTGAGCAGATCGAGCTGTTTTACCTGCCCAGCTATAGCCCGCAACTCAACCCGGAAGAGAGGCTGAATGCGGACCTGAAACAAGAGATGGGCAAGCGCGTTCCAGTCCGCACAAAAGCCAAGTTACGTGAGGCGGCGAATGAGCACATGATGATGCTGGAGCAGACGCCCGAGCGTGTGATGAGCTACTTTCAAGACCGGCGCGTTCGCTACGCTGCGGGTTAAGACTTCAGTGGGCCGGAGCAATAGCAGCTACTTTCGACGACGCCCGTCGATCGAGCATCCATCAGAACGAACCGATATAAATCAGCGCCCGTGGGCCCGAGGCGGCTGGCCCCGCGTCGCAGGGACGCATGGCGTGAGAAACAAGTGCGCAATCTTACGCTATTACGAATCATTCTCATTTGATTTACAATACGCCGCACATCATGCCATCCACTTCCCTTTACCCTCCACCTCCGTTGGTCGCCGAATTGAGCGCACCTCAAAAGCGCGCCCTGACAGCCGCCGCCGTGGTGGCTCATTTGGCCGGGGCATGGGCTTTGCTGCAGCTTGAGGCAGTTCAGCATGCCCTCGCACCTGCGGCACCTTTGCTGGTGCAATGGGTGGCCCCCGCAGCACCCGTGCCCCAACCTCCACCGCCGCCGCCCGCACCGCGCCCCAAGGTGCAGCCCAAGACTGCGGCTGTGCTGGCGGCTGCCCCTGCCCCGCTACAGCGGCAAGCCCCCAGCTTTGTGGTGCCTGAACCCGCGCCGCTGCCCGCCGAAGTCCCCCTGCCACCCAGCCCCCCTGCGCCGCCCGCGCCGAAGGCTCCACCCGCCCCGCCAGCCAGCCCCGTCGCCTTGGCCGCCACCGACTTGCGCTACACCGTGCCCCCCGCCCAGGTCTACCCGCGCACCTCTGTTCGCTTGGGTGAACAAGGCACGGTGCTGGTGCGCCTGGTGGTGGACGCTCAAGGTCTGCCCACGCAGGTCAGCCTGCACAAAAGCTCGGGCCACGTGCGGCTGGACGACCAAGCGCTGCAAGCCCTGCGGGCCGCGCGCTTTGCCCCTTACACCCGCAATGGCCAAGCCTTAGCTTGGACAGCCATTGCGCCCCTCGAATACAGCTTGGAGTAACACTGATGACCCCCGCCGCCGACACCACCTTGGGCTTTGGCCACTTCATCGCACAAAGCGATGCTGTGGGCAAAACACTGCTTGTCCTGCTGCTGCTGATGTCGGCCGCCTCCTGGGCACTGATCTTGGCCAAAGGGGTCGCCCAGTGGCTGCGCTCCAAGCGCTCCGCCACGTTTTTGAACCATTTCTGGAACGCCAGCACCCTGGACGAAGTGCGTGCAGAAATCTCCACCCACGGTGCGCGTGATCCCTTCTCTCACCTCAGCGCCCACGCCTTGCATGCCCAGGCCCACCACGCCCGCCATGGTGCAGCCAAGCTGGCCGAAGCCGGCACCAGCAGCGAGTTCATCACCCGCACCATCAAAAAAGTGTTGGACGAGGAGACCACCCGCCTGGAATCGGGCCTGACCACGCTGGCCACGGTGGGAGCCACCGCCCCCTTTGTCGGCCTGTTTGGCACAGTCTGGGGCGTCTATCACGCCTTGCTGGCCATTGGCATGAGTGGCGCGGGCACCCTGGACAAAGTGGCCGGCCCAGTGGGCGAGGCGCTGATCATGACGGGCATTGGCTTGGCCGTGGCCATTCCGGCCGTGGTGGCCTACAACGCCTTCACGCGCAGCAACCGCGTGCTGGGCGGGCGGCTGGACGCCTTTGCCTTTGAATTGCACAGCCTGCTGACCTTGGGCGAGGCTCCCGGCGCAGGCCGGGCTGGTGCAGCACCTGTCGCCCCCACCACCCCAGCGACGCCCTTGAAGGCCGTGACGGCCTGAGCGGGGTTCATCATGGCATTTGCTTCTTTTGACAAACAGCGCAGCGCAGCCCCGCTGGCCGAGATCAATATGGTGCCGCTGATTGACGTGATGCTGGTGCTGCTGGTGATCTTCATCGTGACGGCCCCACTGCTCACGCACGCCGTCAAGCTGGACTTACCGACCGCGTCCTCGGCCTCCAACCCGCCCGTGCCCGCCAAAGTGGAGTTCGCCATCAATGCCCAAGGCCAGCGCTTCTGGAATGGTGAGCCCGTCAGCCGCGCCGAAGCCGCGCAGCGCTTCGTGCTTGAAGGCCAGAAGCCGACCCCACCCGAAGTTCACCTCAAAGCCGACCATGCCGTGGCCTACGGCGTGGTGGCCGAGACCCTGGCCGACACCGCCGCCGCCAAGCTCAGCAAGGTCGGATTTGTGACCCAACCTGAATCACGCTGACGATCCGACTCGCCCCTCTTTCTTTCCTCCGCTGCGCCAGCCAGGCCTGCTCGCCCTTCGCCACACGAGGGGGAGCCAGGTCGCTTGAGTCCCTGCCCCAGGGGCCTCAAGGTTCAGCCAGCTCATCGACCTGTTCGACAGCGGCCTCATTACTTTGAACAAGCCTGTCATGAAAAAAATCTCTCCTTGCGCCCACGCGGCGCGCACTGCCCTCCTGCCTCTCGGTGCCCTGGCTGCGGGCTTTGCCTTGGCCCAAACGCCGACGGCCCCTAACGCCGATCAACCCACGGTGCTACCGGCCGTCAAGGTCAAGGCCCAAGCCGAGCCCCAGGGCAAGAACGGGGTTCAGGCGACCACCACCACCATCGGTAAAGGTAAGCAGGAATTGCGAGACATTCCGCAGTCCATCACGGTGGTGACCGAGCGCCTGATCGACGACCGCAACCTACGACACCATGAAAGAGGTGCTTGAAGAACACCTGCGGCATCAGCTTTCTGGCGGCCGAGGGCGGTGAAGAGGACATTCGCCTGCGCGGCTTTGCCTTGCAGTCGACTGGTGACGTGTTTGTGGACGGCCTGCGTGACCCGGCCTTCTATGAGCGAGACACCTTCTTCATGGACCGGCTTGAGGTGCTGCGCGGCTCGGCCTCGATGTTGTTTGGCCGGGGCTCTACGGGCGGTGCCGTGAACCAGGTCAGCAAGGCTGCACGCAGCATCAATGAAGGCAGCGTGGAAGCCACCATTGCCAGCCACAACTATCTGCGCGTGGTCGGCGACTTCAACCTGAAAACCGGCGACAAGCGCAGCACTTCGCATCAACGCCATGGCAACACCGTGGCCGACAACAACGGCGCAGGCTCATCGATCAACAAATCCGGCGTGGCCGGTACCTTCCGCACGGGCATCGGTGAGCGGGATGAGTTTTCTTTCAGCCTCTCGCACCTGGACAACCACAACGGCATGAACTACGGCATGCCGTGGATTCGCCCCACACCGGCGCAGAGTGCGGCCTACCCCAATGGCGCGACGGTGGACCAAACCACCACCTTGCCGCTGGACCCGAGCGCCTACTACGGCATGGCCAGCGACTTGAACGCGGGCACCGCCACCGCCGCCACCGCCACCCACACCCACCGCTTTGGCATCAATTCAGAGCTGACGACCAAGCTGCGACTGGGCGACTACACCCGAGACCAGCGCGCCGGTGCGGTGCGACTGTGCGGACCCAGAGTGGACAGCACCACAGGGGCCATCACCCTGAACCCCGCCTGCCCACAGCAGACGGTGCCGGTGTCTTTACAGACTTTCGGCACCGCCACTGTGGTGACACGGGGCACGCATCTCAAGATTCAAGACCTGCAAACCGCCTTCATCCAGAGCGACTACAGCGGCAAGTTCACGGCGATTGGCATGCGCCATGAAGTCTTGGCTGGCGTAGACGCCGCCCTGGAAAAGAAAACCGTCTATGCCGCCCGCAGTGCCGCACAAGGGGGCGTGACGATCGCCAAACCGACCACCACCATCGGCACCCCCGATGACGGGGCCAGCATCAACGAAGCCAGCCGCGTGCTGCGGGTCAGCAATGACTACACCTCCACCGGCATAGGTGCCTATGCGCAGGACTTGATCACGCTCACCCCCACCTGGAAGCTGTTGCTGGGCTTGCGCTTTGACAAGCTTAAGGGCGAGTACAACACCTACACCATCCCTACCGCCGCCGCAGGTCCGGAGACGACCAGCAGCTACACCATGAAGGTGAGCGAGTGGAGCAAGCGCGCCGGCATCTTGTTCCAACCCAACGAGCGCCTTTCCTTCCACCTCTCAGGCGCGACGTCCTTCAACACCTCGGGTGACGCTTATTCCTTGAGTGCCGCCAACGTCGACATCCCCCCCGAGCAGTCGGTCAATCTGGAGCTGGGTGGCCGGTGGGAATCGGCAGATGGCAAGTTCAGTGCGCGCGCGGCGGCGTTTCGCTCCACCAAACTGCACGAGCGCAACACTGACCCGCTGGTGAACTTGGTGACGCTGTCGGGCAAGCGCCATGTGGCTGGCGCTGAGCTGGACCTGGCCGGTCGCATCACGCCGAAGTGGGAGGTGTTCGGCTCCTATATGTGGCTGCCTGTGGCCAATATCGACATCGGCGTTGCGGGCTCAGAAGGCCAGGGCACGCGCCCTTCGCTGACGCCGCGCCACTCGGGCACGATCTGGACGACCTACCAGATCACCCCGACGGTGCGCCTGGGCGGCGGCTTGAATGCCCGCAGCTCGCAAACGCCCAATCGCAACCCCGGCTGGGCCGCCGAAAGCTTTGTGACGGCCGACCTGATGGCCGAGTGGGTGGTGGTGCCAAATCAGTTCAAGCTCAAGGCGAATATCAGCAATGTGAGCAACAAGCTGGTGGCGGATCAGCTCTACAGCGGCCACTACATCCCCGGTGCGGGCCGCATCCTCGCCCTGACGGGCACCTACAGCTTCTGAGGCGAACCATGATGCTGCACATTCCCCAGGTGCTCTCGCAAGGGGCACTGTCTGAAGCAAGGGCCCTGCTGAAGGAGGCCAACTGGGTGGATGGCGGCGTCTCGGCCGGCACACAGGCCAGCCAAGTCAAGCGCAATGAGCAACTACATTTGGACAGCCCCGCCTTGCTGCGCATCCAAGCGCTGGTGCTGGAGGCGGTGGAGCAGCACGCGCTGCTGTTCTCTGCCGCTTTGCCCAAGCGCATTTTCCCGCCCATGGTCAACCGCTACAGCGGTGCACTCAACAGCTATGGCGACCATGTGGACTCGGCCATCCGTCACTTGCGTGATGGGCAAGGTCAGGCGCAGCGCCTGCGCACCGACCTGTCAGCCACCTTGTTTTTGGCCGAGCCCGATGATTACGATGGCGGTGAGTTGGTGATTGCAGCCAGTTTGGGGGAGCAGCGTGTGAAGCTGGCCGCGGGCGATGTGGTGCTCTACCCAGGCAGCACCGTTCACCGGGTGGAGCCGGTAACGCGTGGCGCGCGACTGGCGGCCTTCTTTTGGATCGAGAGCATGGTGCGCCAAGATGCCCAGCGCCAGATTCTGTTCGACCTGGACATGGGACTGATGGCCTTGCGCGAGCGTCACGGCGACTCGCCCGAGACGGTGCGCTTGGCCGGTGCTTATCACAACCTCTTGCGCCAATGGGCGCACACCTATTGATCCGGCCCGTTGAAGTCATGAGCTTTTTGGCAGACTCCCGGGGAGGAATAGCCTACCTTATTCATACTTTACAGGGCCGGAGCAATAGGACGAGGCCATGAGCGGCGCAGTGAACTTACACGACTTTGAGTGCGAGGCCCAAGGCAAGCTCCCCCCCTCGCATTGGGCCTATCTTCATGGTGCGGCGGCTGATGGTCTGAGCTTCCGCGCCAACCAGCAGGCTTGGCAAGACCTGTGTCTGTGGCCTCGGGTGCTGAATGACTTGCGCCCCGGCGCGTCTCACAACACAGCCTGCACAGTCGCCGGACAGCCCCTGGCTCACCCGATTTTTTTGGCCCCGGTGGCCTATCAACAACTCGCGCACCCTGACGGCGAGCGGGCCAGCGCTCTGGCTGGGGCAGCGCAGGGTGCGGGCATGGTGCTGTCCTCGCAGTCCAGCACCCCCATGGAGGTCGTGGCGGAAATATATGCCGCAGAGTCGGAGGCAGGCCCCTTGTGGTTTCAGCTTTACTGGCAAGGCGACCTGAAACGCAGCTTGGGCTTGGTGCAACGTGCCCAGGCCTGCGGTTTTCAGGCGGTGGTATTGACGGTAGACGCCCCGGTGCATGGTGTGCGCGACGCCGAACGCCGGGCCGGCTTTGCCTTGCCGCCTGACATTCGCGCGGTGAATCTGCCTCCCGCTGCCCGACACCACAGCTTGGCCGACTTGCTGGCGCAAGCTGTGCGCTGGGCCGATGTGGCTGCACTGAAAGCCGCCTGCGCCGAACTCGGGCTGCCGCTGTGGCTCAAAGGGGTGCTGCACCCGGCCGATGCGGCCCGCGCTGCGGCGCTGGGCGTGGCGGGGCTGATCGTCTCGAACCATGGCGGCCGCACGCTGGACACGACGGTCAGCACCGCTTGGGCCTTGCCACATGTTCGGGCGGCCGTGCCGCCGGGCTATATGCTGCTGGTGGACGGCGGCATTCGGCGCGGCACCGACATCTTCAAGGCTTTGGCCTTGGGTGCCAATGCAGTGCTGGTGGGCCGCCCCCAGGTGCATGCCCTGGCCTGCGATGGTGCGCTAGGCGTGGCGCGCATGATCCGTTTGCTGCGTGACGAGTTCTCAGCCACGCTGGCACTGTGCGCTTGTGCCGCCATCTCAGACATCCACGTTCAGCACTTGGCCTTTCAACCCAAGGACAATATCGCCTCATGACTGAACCCATCGCAACTCTTCAGTTGGGCCTGGGCCGCCGCCAAGTGCTGGGCCTGCTCGCCTTGACCCCTGTGTGGCTCCATGCAGCCCCGCCGCCCACGGACCGAACAGCCGTGGTGCAGGCCGTGGTGCAACACCATGCTGTGCTGGTGCAGGCGGCCTATGCCGACAGTCTGAGTCTGGCCCAGGACTTGAGCCGCCGCATCGCTGCCTTTGTGGCCGCCCCCAGCGCCAGCACCTTGAATGCTGCGCGAGACGCCTGGACCCGCGCGCGCCAAACTTATGGCCAAACAGAAGCTTTTCGGTTCTACGGCGGCCCCATTGATGCCGAGGACGGCCCCGAGGCGCGAATCAACGCCTGGCCATTGGACGAGGCCTACATCGACAGCGTGATAGACCGCCCCGGAGTCGGCTTCATCAACAACCCCGCCGTGCCGCTGAACAAAGCCAGCTTGACCGCACTCAATGAACGTGATGGCGAAGAGAACGTCGCCACCGGCTGGCATGCCATTGAATTTCTGCTCTGGGGCCAAGACGAGCGAGACGACGGCCCCGGCCAGCGCTCAGCGGACGACTTCATCGACGGCAAGGCCCCGAATGCAGCCCGACGTCGCCAAGCACTGTCCGTGATGATGGGCCTGCTGCTCGACGACTTGGGCCTGGTCTTGGCTGCCTGGGCGCCCGGCGGCAAGAACTACCGGGCCCAGTTTGAGCAAGGTGGCATGGCGTCTGTTCGCAACATCATCATCGGGGTCGGGACGCTCTCACGCGGCGAGTTGGCGGGCGAGCGCATTGAGGTGGCCATGGCCAGCCGACAACAAGAAGACGAGCACTCATGCTTCTCGGACACCACGCATCACGACATCGTGGCCAATGCGCAAGGCTTGCTCAACGTCTGGACGGGTCGCTACCAACGCCTGGATGGCAGCCCCCTTGAAGGCCCTGGGCTGAAGGTCTTGATCGGGCAATTGGACAAGGCATTGGCCGAGCGCCTTGATCGGCAGATGCATCTTTCTGTGCGCTTGGCTCAGGCCATTCCAGCGCCGTTTGACCAGCAGATCAAGGCCAACAACAAAGCCGGACGCGCCAAGCTGAAGGCCTTGGTCGATAGCCTGAGCGCCCAAGCCCGCGACTTGGCTCGTGCTGCGCAGCGTCTGGGCATCCAACAGTTGAACATGGGATGAGCCCGCGCCTGGTTTGGCTTTGGCGGGCGCTGCTCAGCACCGTGTTGGTGCTCGGGCCGCCTGCCGTCGCCCATGCGCCCAGCGCCAATGCCGGTGGCACCACCACCGTAGAGGTGCGTGGTCGCAATGCGTTTTCGCTGCCCTTCGCCACGCTCTCAGAGCCCGAGCGCACGCGCTTTGTGGTGGGCAACTCCTTTTTCAAACGCAACTGGGTGGAGGCGCCCGCGTCCACCACCGGCCGGGATGGACTCGGCCCCCACTTCCTGGCCCGTTCCTGCGCCGGCTGCCATGTCCAAGATGGACGGGGCGCGCCGCATGACCTCAGCCGTGCGTTGACACCGGACGCGCTGGAGCCCAGCGTCGCCTTGCTGCTGCGCCTGTCGGTGCCTGGGTTGGGGCCACACGGCATGCCCAAGCCCGAGCCCACCTATGGCGACCAACTCAATACGTCGGCGGTACAAGGGGTGAAGCCCGAGGGACGCTTTGTTTTGAGCTACACCGAGGTGTCTGGCCGCTTTGCCGATGGCACGCCTTATGCCCTGTTGAAGCCGCATTACAGCTTGACCGACTTGGCCTACGGGCCACTGGCCGAAGGCACCATGATCAGCCCACGCATTGCGCCACACTTGGCAGGCATCGGCCTGTTAGAGGCCATTCCAGAGGCCGCGCTGCGCGAGAACGTGGCGCGTCAGGCGGCGCAGCCCGGCCCCATCAAGGGGCAGCTCAATCGGGTGTGGGACCCTTTCTCGGGCACCGTGACGGTGGGGCGGTTTGGCTGGAAAGCCAGCTCGGCCTCGCTCGCACATCAAACGGCGGCGGCGTTCCAAGGCGATGTCGGGATCACATCGCGGACCTTTCCGCAGGAGACCTGCACGCCACAGCAGCGCGACTGTTTGGCAGCCCCTCGTGGCGCTCAGGGCCCTGAGCACGAGATAGATGACGCGACGCTGGCGGAGGTGGTCTTCTATCAGGCAGCCTTGGCACCGGCATCCTGGCGTGCGCCCCAAGACGAGCAAGTCCGCCGAGGGCAACGCTTGTTCGAGCAAGCACAATGCGCCCAATGCCACCGACCCAGCTATGTGACGGCACAACCACCGTTTCCCCGCTTATCGCCCCGCAGTGTGGTGGGGCAGCGGATTTGGCCCTATACCGACTTGCTCTTGCACGATATGGGTGAGGCGCTGGCAGATGGCCGGCCAGACCATCTGGCCAATGGCCGGCAATGGCGCACACCGCCGCTCTGGGGTATTGGCTTGATCAAGGACGTGAACGGTCATCAACGCCTGTTGCATGATGGTCGAGCGCGGGGGGTGCTAGAGGCGGTGCTATGGCATGGCGGTGAAGCCGAGGAAGCGAAGCGCTTGGTGCTGGGCATGAGCAGCGCGGAACGCGACGCTTTGGTTCGTTTTGTGGAGTCGCTGTGATGCATCTGACCTGTCGTGCTCTGAGGGGGGGGTCTCTGGCACTGCTGAGCTTGTTCGCGGCAGGGCTTTCTTGGGCGCAACCCAGCACTCGCCCTGGATTCATGCCCGGCCTTCAAGGGCCGTCCTACGTCGTTGATGCCAAGACCGTCGCCGCTCGTCGAGCGTTCCTCAACACCCTTTGGACGCAGCACTATGCCCCCAAGGCGGATCGCCTGCTTGCGACCTCCAAGGCCCTGCATGCCGCGACCAGCGCTTACTGCCGCAAGCCGGCCAGTCGCGTGGCAGCACAGCAGGCTTGGCGTCAAGTCTTGGAGGCCTGGATGCGCTTGATGACGGTGGATGGCGGGCCGATGCGCGAACGCTTCGCCTTGCGGCTGCTGGACAGCCGCTACCCGTCACCGGAACTGATCCGGCGCGCGATGCAAAAGGAAGGCGAAGGCGAAAAGTACGTGGACAAAGTAGGCCCCGCCTCTAAGGGTTTGGGCGCCATGGAGTGGATGTTGTTTGTTCCGACGACCGATTTCGAGAGTCGCCCCCTCTGCCCCTACCTGCGGTCCGTCAGTGCGGTTTGGTTGCGCGAGGTGACCGAGTTGCACCCGCTGATCAAGGCGCAGGCCCGCCGTCCGCGCGACGCTGAGGCCGTGACCTTGGAGTACGAGGAGTTCATCAACCAATGGCTCTCTGGCTTGAACAAGTTGTGGATCGGCGGGATCGAGCGCCCCTTGAAGCTCAAGGCCTCTCACCCACCCTTCTCACCCTCGCCGCGCTCCTACAGTGACAGCGCCGCCGCCGAGCGCGCCCTGCGTTGGCAGACTTTGCGCGAGTTGGCGGTGCTGCCGCAGCCCTTGTCCATTGAGCAACAGTTGCGCAGCCAAGGTGCAGCGAGCCAAGCCAATGCCTGGCGCGCAAAGGTTCTGCAATGTGACCAGGCCCTCAAGCAAGGCAGTGAGCCCACGGCCCTGACAGCCGCAGCGGCCTGTTTGAGTCAGTTGGGACAACTCCTGAACACCCAAGTGGCGCCCAGCCTGCAGGTCACGATGGGGTTCTCTGATGGCGATGGATCTTGAGCGACGCCGGTGTCTGGCGGGCTTGATCGGCGCGACTGGGTTTGTGCCCGGCTACGCGGGGCCGCGGGAGCTCTCGATCACTGCGCCGCGTTGCGTTGCGGCCTGGGACAGCCTCGACGGCCAGCATTGGGTGGGCGTGTTGGAGCAAGGCCGGGACCAGACGCTAGAGGTGCGCGCCGCTCAATCCTTGCCCACGCGTGCTCATGGGCTCAGTTGGGAGGCTGATGGCCGCATTTTGGTGGTGGCCCGTAGGCCCGGCGAGTGGCTGCTGCGCTGGGACCCTGAGGGCCGTCACCCCCTGCAATGGCAATGGCTGAGTGGGCCGCGCGTGCTGGGGGGGCATGTGCTGGTGTCTCCGGACGGACCGCGGATCTACACGATCGAACAAGATGGCGACACGGCCGAAGGCTGGTTGGTGGCCAGAGATCGTCACAGCCTGGCGGAGCAAGCCGCCTGGCCCACGGGTGGGCTCGACCCCCATATGGCTCTTGCCGACGGCTCGGGCCATGCGCTGGTGGCCAATGGCGGTGTCCCTCCAGCACCCTGGACCCGGCGGAGCGGTCCGTTGCGGTCATCACTGGTGCGGCTGGACTTGCGCAACGGCGCACTGGCAGGCCGCTGGACCCTGCCCGACGCATCCATGTCGCTTCGACACCTGGCTCGCCATGCCGATGGGCAGGTGGGCGTCGCACTGCAGTGCGAACATCTGTCAGACCCGCATCGCATGGCCGCGCCCTTGCTCGCCATCTTTGACGGCCAGAGACTGCAGGCCGCAGAGGCAGTGCCGCATCTGGGGGGTTACGGTGGCGATATTGCAGCCGACCCACTGGGCTTTCTCGTCAGCGCCAGCCGGGCGCCCTTGCATCAAGGGGGGTTCGGTGCCGTGGCGCATTGGCGCCTGGATGGTCAGTGCCATAGGGTAAGCGCCTGGCCACAAGCGGGCGCCTTGGGCAGAGGGTGGGCGGCCGGCAAGCTTTGGCAAACGCCGGAATCAACGCAGGCCGTCCTTGCGCCCAAGATCAAGGCTTGGGATAACCACCTGGGCGGGGTTTAGAAGACCAATGGCACAGAAGCCGTCACCGCAAAGGTCACTACCACGGCAGGCGCATACCGCACTGCGCGCCGTAGTCTTCGCCATTCTTGGGATAAACGCCGAGGCCAAACCATAGGTGTCTCTGTACTCGCCACGCACGGCACGGGTGGCACGAGTGGCACGAGTGGCGATACTGCCATGGGGCTGTGACATAGCGTCATGGGATGAACCATGAGCCGCTGCGGTACTCATCGCGTCATGGTCGGAGCGCTTTATCATCCCCCCATGCAAGCTTCCCGCGACGTGGCCGCCATTCGCCTCGAAAACGCGCTCTCTTTGTTCGATGAGTTCGTCCGCCACACCGCCAAACATGCGGATGCCGCAACGCTGCGCGGCCTTGAAGGTCGATTCGCAGAGCGTCTGCAGATCCAGCCCAGCTATTGGAGTCAGATCAAAGGGCGCTCTCGCCAGATCGGCGAGCGTTTGGCCCGCCAGTTTGAGCAATGCTGCAACAAGCCGGCGGGCTGGATGGATCAGCCCCACAACACGGCGCCACTGTCGGTAGAGCATGGAACTCAGGAGGCCCCTCCGTTGCCTCAAGACGAGGACGAGCGCTTCATTGTTGGGTTGGTGCTCACTTACTATAGGCGCCATCCAAATCGCGCCAAAAAGGTCTTGCTAGACTTGCTGGGGGATGTGCTAGAGGCACCCGGCAAGGAAGCCAGGCAGCCCCTCCCTGTGCATGGCGCACGCATGGGATCGGGCACTGCGTCTACCAGCACCACCGCAGCCAAGCCTGCAGCCGATGCCGACCAAACGCTTTGGCAGCAAATGCAGCGCGGCATTTCACCGCTCAAGTCCAAGCGCTGAAGCGGCCGGCGGCCCACCGCAGCCCAGCCCACCCGGCCGCGCATGCGGGGGTCTCGGGCAGGCTAAATTTTGCTCATTTGATAAAATTTACTTGCGCAAGATAACTTTTTGTTTATCATTGCAGATCATCGCTCCAGAGTCGCCTTGAGCCCCTCTGGCCCCTCCACCTAACCAGCGCCAGCTGATGTCCATGTTGTCACCTTGCTGCGTTGACACCCCGGCCGTGGTGGAGACGCAGCGCCTGCTCACCTTGACGGCCTGACCGGTCAAGCCTCAGGAATTTGATCTGCCACACGGCGGTCGAATCATTACCGCCACGATCTTTGTTTGAACCGCAGCTTCAGGCGTGGCCGCTGCATGGCCAAGGCTTCGGCACCTTTGCTTCAGGAGCACCCCATGAACTTTTTCTTGCCATCCGTCAAACCTCGCAACCCCTTGGTCGCCGCCAGCCTTCAACGCCGGGCGGGCTCCCATCGCAGCAGCACGGCGAGCCTTCGCCAAAGTGCGAAACGCGCCCTGCGCAGCGAGCTGCGACAACTCGATGTGCGGCAACACCGCAGCCCTTGAAATCACCCAGCGCTCGGGCCTGAATCCCCCGACGCCCGATTGGGAGTAGAAATGATGACCAGAAGCTTAATCAGTCCCTTCGTCGCTTGGCCGTATGGCTTTCGGCGCATCATGGCCAAAGCATTGGCGCGCGCCTGCGCCATGGTTTGGCGCAAAGCCCGACAATGGGCGGACTCGGGGCGCCGCCCTGTCGCTCACACGGACCCGATTTGGGAGTTCCATGCCGAGGCCGCAGCACCTGAAGGCGCTTTGTATGTCAACGGTGAGTTGGTCGGGCACGTGGGCGTGAAGCGGCTGTAAAGACCTGCTCAAGTGAAGGCAGCTTTGCGCCGATAGAGGGATGGCGAGGGATTCTTCCCCTCGCCCTCTTCTATGAACCCTGTGCCTCCAGCCTCCCCAGCCCCTCGTTATCCGCATGACTTGGCCGGATGGGTGAGGTACTTTCGCTTGGTCGAGCTGCCCGTGCTGCGCAGAACCGCAGCCAGCTTGGAAGACTTTCGAGACATGGAGGACGATGTTGATGCGCGGATGATTGCGGACGTCATCTCTGCAGACCCCTTGATGACGCTCAAGCTTTTGGCCTACACAGCCACCTTACATCGGGAGCGACGTACCACCGATGTTGAGACCGCACGCGAGGCCGTCGTCTTGATTGGCATCACGCCGTTCTTCAGGACTTTTGGCCCTCAACCGACCATTGAAGAGCACCTGCATGGACAGACACAGGCACGGGCAGGCTTGACGGCGGTGCTGCGCCGCGCCCGCCGCGCAGCACGTTTTGCCATGGCCTTTGCCGCACATCGCGGCGACCATGACGCTCCGGTGATATATGAAGCAGCGTTGCTGCATGACTTTGCTGAGATGCTGCTTTGGCTGCACGCCCCTGAGTCGGCGCTGGAGATTCAACGGCGCCAACATCTGGACCCCACCTTGCGCAGCAATACAGTGCAGAGAGAGTTGCTGGGAACGACTTTGGCAGAGATCCAACACGCCATGATGGTGGCGTGGCGCTTGCCGGAATTGCTGATCCGCATCACGGATGACAGCCATGTTGAAGCCAGCCAAGTTCGAAATGTCTTGTTGGCCATCCGGATTGCACGCCATACCGCCCAGGGTTGGGAGAACCCTGCCATCCCCGATGATGTGGCGGACATCAGTCGCCTGCTGAATCTCAGCGCCGAACCGACGCTCAAGCTGCTTCACGACATCGAGCGCTGATCCCCCATCAGGGTGATAGCCAAAAGGGCCACGCTTGCGGGAAACTGCTTGCTGGATCAACTTGTGCAGTACTCTCGATGACTCCAGAACTGCGTCGTCGCAGTGCATTGGCTCTGTTTGTCGCCATGGCTTTGGCCACGGCCTGTGGCCTGCCTCACATTCCTGCTGTAGACCCTCTGTCGTCGCTGACTGAAAGCTCATTGCTGGGCACAGTCTGCGCCGCGCTTTTGTACGCGGGCATCGCTTGGTTTTTTGCCTCACGCGCACTGCAACAGGTGTGGCAGGGGCGCGCAACATCGCTGGCGCTATGGCTAAGCGTGGGCTTGGTGATCTCTGGCTTGACCCTGTGGGCGCTGAGTGTGCTGAAAGGCGAGACAGGTGATGCCCGCCTGCTGTGCTGGCTGCTCACCTTACCGCTGTGGAGTTGCCTCTCAGGCCTGACGCGTGCAGGAACCTTGTGTCAGAGCTTGCGCCGACTGGAGCGCGACGATGACTTCGTTGAACACCTCGGTGCGTCCCACCATGTCCACATGCGCCGCAGCTCGGATCAATACCGCCCGCGCACCTGGCAGTACGGCGGTCATCGCGGGGAAGACGATGTTGTCACAGTGGCTGAAGCAGCATACAAAGCGACTCGCTCTTGAGGCCGGCTCTTGAGCCGCCAGCTGAGTCAACCACACGCCCCCCGGTGCCATCTGCCGGGCATTCGGGGTTGAACCCCAATGCGCTAACCAAGTACCCTGGTGTGGCGAGCCGATGGTCACGACGCTGGCAATCCGATCCTCCGCCTCATACTGCTGTAGCCAAGCCCGCACGGCCAAGCCGCCCATGCTGTGGGCAACAATCACCGGAGGACGCCCTGTGACCTCAGTGATGCGTCGCACAGCCTGCTCGATGATGACTGCATAGTCATCAATAACCCCAAAAACAGGCTCCAAGTTAACGGCAAGGTAAGGCACGCCCTGGGCGCGAAAGCGTTTCATCCAGGAGTTCCACAGTCCCCGATTGCAGACGAAACCATGCACCAGCACCACGCCCACCGGCGGGGTCTCGCAATGTGAAGGCGTTTCAGGAGGTAGGTAGTCCGGCACCTGCCCTGAACGAAACGGCTGCAGCCAGCCAAAAACCTTGGGCGCGGCGAGCACTTCTCCCCACCAGGCCCGCAGCCATTCCGCCCCACTGGGCTTAGGCGCTGCATCTGGCCGGTTGCGCCAAGTCATGATCGCAAAGGTCAGCGTCAACCACAGCGCATGCCAAGTCACGGCCAAGGCCACGACGGCGAGCCCGAGCCGCAGACTGGCGTGCTGCACCAAGGCCCAGTGCAAGCCCCAGCCTAGCGTCAGCAGCCAAGCGAACACCAGTGCGGCTTGCAGACGCGCCAGCATCAGGCGGCGAGGCGCACAGGGCGCCCCCCTAAGCGCTGGGCCAGCGCGGTGGCCAAGCGGGTCGTCAGGCCATAGATACTGAGTTGCGGGTTGGCGCCCACGCTGGTCGGGAACAGCGAGCCATCGTGGATAGAGAGATTCTCGACCTGCCAGTGGACGCCGTCAGGACGCGTCACGCCACCCGCTTCGGTGCCAGAGAGTCCGCAACCGCCCATCACATGCGCGCTGACCACCCGTGTCTTCAGGGGCACCATGGGCAGCGCCTTGATCACCGCCTGCGCTTCCGCCCAAGACCGCATCACGGGCGCCTGCTCGTGAATCACCTGAATCTCTTGCGCCCCCGCCGCAAACTGAATCTCGGCCATGCTCAACAAGGCACGGCGCGCACCGTCCATCACAAAACCATTGAGGGGGTAATGCAGCTCGGGCGAGCCATCACTGCGCAGGCGGACCTGCCCGCCCGGCGATTGCTCGTGGAAGCCATCCCGCAGCAAGGCCAGCAGGGTGTGGGTATTGGGAAAGCGGCGCAAGGTCTCCGCCTGCGCCAAACCGAACCCCGCCAAGGTTGACGTAAAAATGAGCGGGTGCATGGGTGGCGCTTCCAGCTTGTAGCCCATAGGCCCGTCGATGGCCTGGGTGTGCAAGAAATGGTCGCTGTAAATGGTCTGCGGTGCGCCTTGCCAACCCTCAACCTTTTGGCTGAACACGCCCGCCGACATCACCACGGGGTGCAAAAAGGTGCGCTTCCCCAGGCGCTGGTGCGGGTCGGGCAATGCTGAGCGCATCAACAGCGCAGGTGAATTGATGGCCCCTGCCGCCACCACCACATGCTTGGCGACGATGCGGCATGGCGAAGTGGCGTCCGGTGTTCCGTCCGGCTTGATCGGATGGCACAGCACCGACTCCACCTTTTGGCCCACCATCTGCAGCCGCTCAGCCCGCGCTTGGACCAGCAAGATGGCCCCTGCATCGAGCGCAGCGGGCACCGTGGTGACCAGCATGGACTGCTTGGCATTGGTGGGGCAGCCCATGCCGCAGGAGCCCAGGTTCCAACACCCTTTCACGTTGCGCCGGATGGCCGAGGCTTCGATGCCCAGCTTTTGCGCGCCCCGCCGCAGCAGCTCATTGTTCTCGTTGGGCGGGGTCAACCAGTCGCCGATGTTCAAGCGCTGCTCGGCTTGCTCAAACCACGGGGCCATGTCCTCTGCGGTGAAGTTGGACAGGCCGAAGTGCTGGCCCCAGTGTTGAAGCGTATCGGTCGGTGTCCTGAAGGAGCTGGTCCAGTTGACCGTGGTCGAACCTCCAACGCAGCGCCCTTGCAGAATCGTGATGGCCTTGTCAGCCGTCTTGCGCCCGGCGCTTTCTTGATACAGGGTCGGGTAAGCCTCGGACTCCAGTTGCTTGAAGTCGCTGCTGGACTTCAAAGGGCCCTCTTCGACCATCACCACTGACAAGCCCGCCTTGGTCAACAGTTCGGCCGTGATGCCACCGCCGGCCCCCGTGCCGATGATGACCACGTCGCAATGGAGCTGCGCCGGCAAAGGGCCATGCGGCCCTCCTTTGACCTTCCAGCCTCTGGCCAGACCGGCCAAGATGGGGTCGGGCAAGCCGCCGCGCTGCGCCGCAGGCAAAGCTTGATGGGTCAACGGGAGTCCGTCTGCCATTGGGTGAGGCCTTTCAGATCGTCATGGGACCGGGATAGCCCAAGGCCACCCATGTTCCTGCGTCGGCAAACCATGCCGCGTTGGTGAGGTCTCTCAGTGCGTGATAGACCTGTTGACGAGTGTCGCTGTCAGACACGCGCATGGCTTGCAAGGCCGCTTGAATCTCTGGCACCGTGGCTTGCGCCCACGGCACCGACAAGCCCGTCAGGGCTAAACGCCCCGGTGCCGTCCCCAGCAGGGCCGTCAGCTCCGACAGCTCCGCCCGGGTGGCGGGCGCCAAGCCGGCGATGGCCGTTTCAAGGCGGGCCAAGTGGTGCTCTAAGGCGAGCTTCTGCACGCCCGGGTCGGACGGCAAAATGCCCTCCAACACCGCCCGCGCCAAGGCAGACCACATCGGCTTTGCCTCGGCGGACAGGCGCCCTTCAACCCAGCCCGGCCGCCACACAGCCGCCCCCCAACCCGCCAGCGCCACGGCCACGCCGGCACCCACGCCGAGCTTGAGAAGAGTGCGTCTTTGCATGGCGCGCAGTGTTGCATCAAAGCAGTCTTGGGACCTAGAGCCGTTGCACTAAGGCGAGTCAGGTCAATCCCTGCAGCGGCGCGCAAGACCAGGCGCTGGTTCAATGTCGCCTTAAGGCACGCTAGGATGTGCACATGTCGCAAGTCGCTGCATCCATCTTGACCCATTTGATGGCGGTTGACGCTGAACGCCAGCGGCGCTACCAAGACGCCGGCTTGGCGCACAAAGTCAATGCCCTGAAGGCTTGGCAGCAAGCTCGTTTTGCAGCCACGCATGAGGACTTGCTGTGCGATGCGCGCTATGGCCCGGCGGCGAGATTCTTCTTGGATGACCTGTACGGTCCGCAGGACTTTGCGCAACGCGATGCTCAGTTTGCACGCATCGTGCCAGCCTTGGTGCGACTGTTTCCGACAGAGGTGGTGGAGACGGTGGAGGCCTTGGCCGCCTTGCATGCGCTGTCTGAGTCGCTGGACTCTCAGATGGCGATCCACCTTGCCGATGGCCCCATCAACGCTGAGGGCTATGGCGTGTGCTGGCGCAGCACGGGGTGCCGTGAGCAGCGCTTTGCGCAGTTGGAGATGGCCCTGGGTTTAGGCCGTCGCTTAGAAAAACTGACCCGAAAGCCCTTGCTGCGCCACAGCCTGCGCTTGATGCGCGGTCCTGCCCGAGCCGCCGGACTGGACGCCTTGCAGAGCTTTCTGGAGCGGGGCTTTGATGCCTTCGCCACCATGGGCCGGGCAGACCATTTCTTGGCACGCATTGAGGCCCGTGAGCAGCAATTGATGACGCAGCTGTTTAGCGGTGTCTCCAGCGTGACAACTGCGCCCTGATTTCTGCTGCGGAGTTGGGACAAGCCCTGTTGCGCTGCCCCCCCTGTCCAACGACGATGGGGCTTGGTCATCAACGCGGTTGGATCTCTGCACGTGTCTACTTCACCCATTGCCGCCAAGCCTTGGCTGGCCCACTACCCGCCCTCCGTCCCTGCCACAGTCGATGTCTCTGAGCACGGCTCCTTGGTGAGTCTCTTAGAGGCTGCATGGCGGCGCCACCCGCAGCGCACGGCCTCCATCTGCATGGAGGCACGCATGAGCTTTGCCCAACTGGATGAACGCTCTGCGGCCCTAGCGGCGTGAGCAATACGTAACTG
>JAXHNT010000035.1:0-56247 GCA_034520165.1 Ideonella sp. | reverse complement strand
ATGTGCGCTGATTTCAGTTGCATTGCTGCCAGAAGTGAGCCTGAAGGGGAGTAGCGCAGGCCCCCTGCTGTTGGCTTGATCATCCAAAGATGGTGATCAACATGGACGAAACAAAGCTGCGCACAATCCACGCAACTCAAGGACTTCGTGGACGCCACGCCCGAAGTCAAATTCACAAACAGCAGCAGGTGACGACGACTCAGAGCGGTATGCCCACATCAGCCGCGTCCTCAAGCGCTTCGACTACCCTCAGCGCAACAAATCGGAGCGCGGTGTGGTGCTGGCCTACCTGCACCACACCAGCGGCTACTGCCGTGCCCAAATCACCCGCCTGGTGGGGCTTTGGCACAAGGAACCGGCTCGCGGCCGTGCCGCTGACCAAGCCTTTACAGCGCGCCGGCGGCTCCATTTCCTCGTAAATTCACCGCTGACGATATCAGCTTGCTCCGTGCAAGTGAAGTAGGGCCAATGAGGATGTCTGCGGCCCCCATATTGCCCACCTGCCGCGCCGGCCGCTACGGTCTACGGGGACCCCCGTTACGAGAGATTGGCTGGCCTGTCGGTCTCGCATTCTGACAACCTGCGCAAAGCCAAGAACTGACCAAGCCCAACACTCATCACTTCACAAGACTCGCCCTGTGTGCAACCCCATTGGCGTGCGCAATCCGCCACGCCCCAATGGCCGGGCGGGCTGGGTGCGCATTGACAGCGTCCACCAAGGTGACTTGGACGGCGTCAAAGGGGTCTATCACATCACCTGTGTGGACAGCGTGAGTCAGTGGCAGGTTGAGGCTTGTGTGCAGGGCATCAGCGAGCCTTTTTGCTACCGGTGCTGGAGGCGGTATTGGCGCAGTTCCCGTTTGTCATTGAGGGCTTCCATTCGGACAACGGCTCGGAGTACATCAATCACAAGGCGGCGGCAAGTTGCTGAAAACCCAAGCTGCGCATTGAGCAGACCAAATCACGCTCCTGCCAAGCAACGACAACGTTTTCTGCTGGCCGAGAGCAAAAACGCCAGCGTGGTCAGGAAGCACATGGGCTACAGCCACATTCCCCAAAAGTACGCCAAACCCATCAACAAGTTCTATGAGGGCGTGTTCATTCGTGGCTCAATTTGCACCGTCCGATGCCTGTACGCCACTGGGGTGGTGAGCGACCAAGGCAAGGTCAAGAAGGTCTACAAAAGCCGGGATGCAAAGACGCCGCTGGAGCGCTTGGTGCAGCTCAACGAGCGGGGTTTGGTCACCTTCAAACCGGGCACCAAGCTGGACGATCTGGTGGCGCAAGCAAACGCAAAGACTGATCTGCAAGCGGCCCAAGAGATGCAAAAGGCCAAGGCTGATTTGTTTGAGTTGTTCAACAAGCTAAGGCGTAAATTGCAGGCCTGAATCAGGGCGGAAGAGCGCAACAATTTGGGTAAATACATGCGGCTGGGGGAGAGGCCTCCGGCGGCCTGGCAGGGGCCTGTATGAAGCAAGGAAGAAGACAGAAACTCCGCCCCCTTAAACTCCCAGTTTTAACCCGGTCAAGTCAAGACGCTCAGGGCATCGACTCACGCATGCTTCAGGCTCATACCTGGATTGGAAAATACTGCCACCGAGACAGGGCAGTTTAGGCAGTCGCTGAGGGATCGGTGGCCCGCGTTCATACCTGATGCACGCGGCTCTGAATCCACCCCGATGAGGTCACTTTCTTGGCCGAATTCAGCGCTGTACGACAGGGAACATTCCGTCCAAAGATTTCACTTCTTTAACGTTAACCTGAATCCGTGACGATTTCATTAAAATTCACCTGATTCCCCATTGAAATCAAGCACTTAGCCGCCATGTGAAGGTCACCCAGCAGGTGAGCCTTCACATGACCGACTTCATTATCAAAAGACTGCCCTATGACCTGAGCTCCAACGCCGGTTTGGCCTTGGTGGGGCAATACCTCCAACGCTTGGACTTGAGTGGCCGACTGGACCGCCGGTTTCCGGTTGGTGTTGGTGGCATCGCCAACAGCGATATCGTCAAGAGCTACCTTGGATTGTTGGTGCAAGGCAAGAACGACTTTGATGCCATCGAGGCGTTTCGAGGGGATGCCTTCTTCAAGCGCTCGCTGGGCATCAGCACGGTGCCGTCGAGCCCGACCTTGCGCCAGCGCATGAACACGCATGCGCAGTCTTGGTTCACCTTGGCAGGCGATCTCAACGAAGCCCTGCTGTCGCCTCGGGCGGGTAAGGGGGTGGCTAAGGGGGCGGGTATGGCGGTGGACTTTGGCTCGCTGCCCTGTGGCTACATGCCCGTGGACTGGGACACCTTCGTCATGAACAACGACGGCTCCAAGAAGGATGATGTGGGCCGCACCTATCAGGGGGTCGATGGCTACACCCCCAGCGTCACCTACCTGGGCAGTCTGGGCTACTGCTTGGAGCTGGCCTTGCGCCCAGGCGTGCAGCACTCGGCGCTGGAGACTGAGCTCAACCTGGAGCGCGTGCTGCCCATGGCCACGCGCCTGACGGCCATGCCCTTGCTGTTTCGTGCGGACTCGGGCTTGTGCTCGCTCAAAGTCATGCAAGAGATCCAAGCCCAGGCCAGCGCCCTCAAGCGCGAGATCGCCTTCATCATCAAATGGAACCCCCGCAGCACGCCCGCTGAGACCATTGCCGCTCAGCGCGTGGCGGATGCAGACACGATGTGGTGCCACTGGCGCGAGGGCAAACGCGAGTGCCAGTGGAGCGAGGCCATCACGCTGCAGGGCGTTGGCACCGAGGCTCAAGCCGTGCGCCGCATCTACCGCTTGACGGAGCGCACGATTGACAAACAGGGCCAAGCCCAGCTGCTGCCCGCCTACAAGCTCGAGGGCTGGACGACGACGCTGCCAGAGCGCTTCACCTGCGCCGACATCATCGCCCTGTATCGTGACCATGGCACGCACGAGCAGTTTCACTCCGAGTTCAAGACCGACATGGACTTGGAGCGCTTGCCCAGCGGCAAGTTTGACACCAACTACTTGGTCTGCGCCTTGGCGGCGGTGGCCATGAACCTGCTGCGCCTGATCGGCCAAAACACGCTGAATGGCAAAGACGCGCCGCTGCGCCACAAGGCCAAGCGCCGACGCATCAAAACAGTGCTTCAAGAGATCATGTTCAAGGCTGCGCGGATGATCAGGCACGCAGGCCGCTGGGCCTTGGGGCTGGGGGCCAACGACAGCGCCTACATCGTCTTTGAGCGGCTGTACAGGCAGATGACGCCCCAAGCCAAACCCGCCCCGGCCTGAGGCCTGAGCTGACTGCTCAGCAGCACCCTCAGCGGCAACAAACCCACCACGATGCACCCGCGTGCAGGCCGACTCACGCCTGAAGATCGCACGCACACCCGATGCGGGCGCGAAACGGCCCGCAGACAAGAATTCGGGGGTGGCTTGACGCATGGTGAATACTGAAAACGGTGGTTTGACCATACGGCCAATGCTCATTTGCACAAAATAGTCGGCTGGAATTTTTGGATCACGGATTCAGGGTTAATGTTGATTTTGAGCCACGCAGAAAGAAACAAAGTGAGACACGAATTCTGAAGAGCAGACAGACAACCGAATGCGATAGCGATGTCGTTGTTGATGTCGACACCTGCGCCATTGCTGGACACCCATCAGTTGGCGACTTCATCCTTCCTCCCGAGGGCGGCTGATGGGGATGCGAAGATTCTGAGCGTTGAGAATCCGTTCGTGCCACCCCACCAAGCGCCCGAGCACGGGGCCTACCCCGCACTTGGGCCAGCAGGGCACCGCCGCAGAGGGGGCTGGGCTGGCAAGGCCGCCCTTCGACAAGCTCAGGGCGAACGGTGTGGAAGCCTGGCTCGCGGCAAGCGAGCCTTGAAAGCTTCGCCGAGGCTGGGCTCAGTGCGAACGGTTTAAAGCCGCAGCGTTAAAACCCGCTCAATCGTCATTCGCCGCCGCATCAGTCGACAGCAAGCGGCCGAGTTGGCCGACGGAGGCTTGGGTGGCGGCATGGCGCAGCAGGGATTGGGCGTCGCGGCCATGGGCGGGGTACTGGCCCACGCCGGCGCGGGCGGTGATGGGCACGGACTGGCCGCCCACTTGGAAGGGCTGCATCACGGTTTGCACCAGTTTTTGAGCCACGCGCTGGCCGTCGTCTTCGGCGTCAATCCAGGCCAAAAGCACGGCAAACATGTCGCTGCCCAAGGAGGCGACTACGTCGCTGGCGCGCAGAGAGGCGCGCAGGCGCACGGCGGCCTTGCGGCGCAGCACATTGGCGGCTTCGACGCCATAGGATGCCTCAACGGGGCGGAAGCCGTCGAGTTGCACCACGATCAGGGCCATGGAGGCCGGCTCTCGCTCGCGCAGTGCCAGCAGATGGGTCATGTGCTCCATCAGCTGGGTATGGTTGGGCAGGCCGGTGGCCAGGTCGCTGCTCAAGGCGCGGCGAGCGACATCGTCAATCCGCTTTCGCTCAATGGCCAAGCGCAGCACGCGTCCCAGCATTTCAGGATGGACTTCTCGGGTGGAGATGATTTCGCGGACGCCACACTGAATCAAACGCTGGCACAGCCCCCAGGAGGGCTCTAAGGCCATGACCACCACGGTGGTGTCCAGCAAGGCACTGGGCAGGCCTGTCCAGCCCAACAAAGCGTCGACGCCGCCGATCAGGTTGAGGTCAATCAGAAGTGCGTGGTGGCTTTCTTGGTGCAAGCGGGTCCCGGCTTCTTCCAGTGACGGCGTGGCCTGCGTCACGAACGGCCCGAAAGCGGAGGTCGACAAGTCCGGGGTCTTGGAAGAGAGGCAAAGAACCTGTAGCGGGTGAGACATGATGACTGTGATGGGCCTTTATTTCTGTACATGATGCCTAAGCCTGTGGACTCGCACCAGCGCGAAAACACTCAGAGCGTCAACTCAAACCGGTCAGGATGGCGCCAGACATAACGATTCGATGGTGGAGATGGCAGCTTGAATGCCAAGCCATGACGAAAGACCTGCGGGTTAACGAGCGGATCAAGACTCAATGCGCCTCGTCCCAGTTGCGGCCTACGCCCACCTCGGCCAGCAAGGGCACGCGCATCTGCGCCACCCCGGCCATCAGGCGTGGAATGGCCTCACGCGCCCAGTCCAGCTCGGCCGCAGGCACTTCCAGCACCAGCTCGTCATGCACCTGCATGACCATGCGGCTGGCGCGCTGCTCGGTGTCCAGCGCGTTCTGCACGGCCACCATGGCCAGCTTGATCAAATCGGCGGCCGTGCCCTGCATCGGTGCATTGATGGCCTGGCGTTCTGCACCAGCGCGGCGCGGGCCGTTGCCGCCCCGGATCTCGGGCAGCCACAGGCGGCGGCCAAAGGCGGTTTCGACATAGCCCAACTCGGCCGCACTGGCCTTGGTGGCTTCCATATAGCGTTTGACACCAGCAAAGCGGTCGAAATAACGCTCGATGTAATTCTTGGCGGCCTTCTGGTCGATGCCCAAACTTTGAGCCAAACCGAAGGCGCCCATGCCGTAGATCAGGCCGAAGTTGATGGTCTTGGCATAGCGGCGTTGCTCGCTGCTGACGGCCTCGGGCTCCAGGCCAAAAACCTCGGCCGCCGTGGCGCGGTGGACGTCCAGGCCCTGCTCAAAGGCGCGCAACAGGCCGGGGTCTTCGCTGAGGTGGGCCATGATGCGCAGCTCGATCTGCGAATAGTCGGCACTGACGATGTGGCAGCCCGGCGGGGCCACAAAGGCTTCGCGCACGCGGCGGCCCTCCGCCGTGCGGATGGGGATGTTTTGCAGGTTGGGGTCGTTGCTGGACAAGCGCCCCGTCACCGCCACGGCTTGGGCATAGTTGGTGTGCACCCGGCCGGTGTGCGGGTTGACCATCCCCGGCAGCTTGTCGGTGTAGGTGCCCTTGAGTTTGGCCAGGCTGCGGTGCTCCAGCAGCTTGGCGGGCAGTGGGTAATCGGCAGCCAGCTCTTGCAGCACTTCCTCATCGGTCGACGGCGCGCCGGAGGCCGTTTTCTTTTTGACGGGCAGGCCCAGCTTGCCAAACAAAATCTCGCCGATCTGCTTGGGCGAGGCCATGTTGAAGGGCTGGCCGGCCACCTCATAGGCCTCGGCCTCCAGCGCCAGCATGCGTTCGGCCAGTTGCTGGCTTTGCTGGGCCAGGCGCTGGCTGTCGATCAGCACGCCGGTGCGCTCCATGCGCATCAGCACGGGCACGGCGTCCATCTCGATGGCGCGGTAGACATGGGCCAGGCCCGCGTGGGCCTCGATCTGGGGCATCAGCGCCTGGTGCAGTTGCAGGCACATCTCGCTGTCTTCACCGCTGTAGGTGGTGGCCCGCTCCATATCCACTTGGGAGAAGGATATCTGGTTCGCCCCTTTGCCGCACAGCTCTTCATAGCTCAAGCCTTTGCGGCCCAGGTGGCGCTCGGCCAGGCTCTCCAGGCCGTGTTTGAGATGGGCCTCCAGCACATAGCTTTGCAGCATGGTGTCGTGCTGATAGCCCCGCACGGTGATGCCATGGTTGGCAAACACATGCAGGTCGTACTTGATGTTTTGGCCGACCTTGGCGGCTGCAGCATCTTCCAGCCAGGGCTTCAGGCGGGCCAGCACTTCATCCAGCGGCAGTTGGTCGGGCGCGCCGGGGAAGTCATGCGCCACGGGGATGTAGGCCGCGCGGCCGGGCTCGACCGCCACGCTAATGCCCACGATGCGGGCTTGCATGGCGTCGAGCGAGTCGGTCTCGGTGTCCACCGCCACCAGCGGGGCCGCCGCGATTTTGACCTGCCAATCCTGCAACTGCTCCCAGGTGCTGATGGTTTGGTAGTCACGCGCCAGGTCGCTGCGCGGTGCGGCGGGGGCCGTGGGCTCAAACAGGTCGCCCTGGGCAGGGGCTGCACCGGCAGTGGCGGCGGATGGGGCAGTGCTGCGGCCCAGCTCGGCCTCTAGCTCACGACGCCAGCTCTTGAAGCCGTAGCGCTCGTAAAAGGCCAGCAGGCCTTCGCGGTCGACAGGCTTCAGGGCCAGTGCCTCCACAGAGGGCCAGCCCGGCACCTGGGCTGTCATGTCGTGGTCGGTAACCACGGTGATTAACTTGCGGCCCATGGGCAGCCAGTCCAAGGCTTTGCGCAGGTTCTCGCCCGCCACGCCTTTGATCTGCCCCGCAGCCGCCACCACGCCGTCCAGCGAGCCATGCTCGGCCAGCCACTTCACCGCCGTTTTGGGGCCGACCTTTTCGACGCCGGGCACGTTGTCCACGGTGTCGCCGATCAGGGTCAGGTAGTCAATGATGCGGTCGGGCGGCACGCCAAACTTGGCCAGCACGCCAGCCACGTCTAGGTGCTCCATGCTCATGGTGTTGATCAGGGTGACGCGCTCTGTCACCAACTGGGCCAGGTCTTTGTCGCCGGTGGAGATCAAGACCTGATGGCCGCTGGCCGCACCCACCCGGGCCAAGGTGCCAATGGCGTCGTCGGCCTCTATGCCTGGCACTTCCAGCACCGGCCAGCCCATCAGTTGCACCACCTCATGGATGGGGGCAATCTGGGCGCGCAAATCATCGGGCATGGGCGCGCGTTGGGCCTTGTACTCGGGGAACCACTCGTCGCGGAAGGTGGGGCCCTTGGCGTCGAACACACAGGCGGCGTGGCCTGCGCCCACTTGCTCACGCAGGCGCTTCATCATGGCCACCATGCCGTGAATAGCCCCGGTGGGCACGCCGCCGGGCCCCCGCAGATCGGGCATGGCGTGATACGCACGGTAGAGGTAGCTGGAGCCATCCACCAACAACAGGGAGGCTTGATTGGGCAGTGCGGGGTCTTGCATGGCGCCATTGTGGCGTGTGCGGCCGCAGGTACACTGCGAGACATGCTCAAAATCGCCCCGCCCATCTTCGTCGCACTGGCCTTGCTGTGTGCTGCAACTGCCCCTGCGCAGGCCGCCGAGCCCGTCGGCGCGGAGCCGGCCGTTCGGGGCGGTGAGGCGGCCGTGGAGCGCAGCGTCATCGAGGACGAGCAAAACCGCATTGAGTCGCTCAAGGTACGTGGCCAAACGGTGCGTATCACGGTGCAATCCAAGGTGCCCGGTGCCAAGGCCTACGACATCGCCGTGCCCGACACCACTGGCCGCTCTGCCGATGCCGACCCCAAGGCGGGCAAGCGGGTGTGGTGGGCACTGAATTTCTAAACCCTCGCAGCTCCTGCTTTGTGGGCAGGCTGCCCGATCTGATCATTTGCCATGGCCGTCTACACCGACGTTCAGCCCGAGGCTGCACAGGCGCTGCTGACGCACCTGGGCCTGGGGCCGCTGCAATCCCTGACGCCTATCGGCGCTGGGATTGAGAACACCAATTACTTTGTCCGCACGCCCGAAGCGCTGTGGGTGTTGACCCTGTTCGAGCGACTCTCCACCACCGAGCTGCCGTTTTACTTGCAGCTCATGCGCCACTTGGCGGACCAAGGCCTGCCGGTGCCCGCGCCAGCGGCCGGCCCCCAAGGCGACTTGATGCACACACTCTGCGGCAAGCCCGCCGCGCTAGTGCACGCGCTGCAAGGCAAAGACGTGGTGGCCCCCTCTCTGGCCCAGATCCGACAAGCCGGTGCCTTGTCGGCCTGCCTGCACATGGCGGCGGTCAGCACCCCCTTGCGCCAACCCAATTTGCGCGGGCCGCAGTGGCGCGAGCAAGCGGCCGAGGTGGTAGCCCCGTATCTGCAGGGCGAGCAGGCTCAACTGCTGCATCAGGAGCTGGCCCACCAACGCCAGACCCTGGCCTCAGCCGATGCCCAGCAGGCACCGCAAGGGCCAGTGCATGCGGACATGTTCCGCGACAACGTGCTGTTTGACGGCGAGTCACTCAGCGGCGTGATCGACTTCTATTTCGCAGGCGTAGACCATTGGGTGTTCGATCTGGCCGTGACCCTCAACGACTGGTGTGTGGATCTGAACACGGGCCATCTTGTGCCAGAGGCCGCACAGACCCTGTACGAGGGCTATGCTGATGCCCGCACGCAAGCGGGGCAGCCCGTGACGGCGGCAGAATGGCGCCTGTTGCCCGCCATGCGCCGCATGGCCGCACTGCGGTTTTGGCTCTCGCGCTTAGCGGACTGGCACTTGCCACGGGCCGCCTCACTGCTCACACCCAAAGACCCGGCTCATTTGGAGCGGGTGCTGCAAGACTGCCGCGCACAGCCTTGGCGCCCTGTCTTTTAACCTCTCTTCACACCACCAAACACGACACACGATCATGGGACTCAGACTATTGACGCCACCCGCCTCTGCCGGTGTGCAGTGGGTGCGTGAAGGCTTGGCCAATTTCTTCAAACAACCCATGGGCTTTGCGAGTTTGTTCGTGATGTTTCTGTTGGCGGCTCAATTGTTGGGCTTGGTTCCGGTGGTGGGCAGCCCCCTGGCGCTGATGATGGTGCCGCTGCTGGGTCTGGCCTATATGTGTGCGGGCCTGCGTACCGCGCGAGGGCAACTGGTGCAGCCGCAGGTTTTTGCAGAACCCTGGCGCCAAGGCCCAGGGGTGCGCCGCAACCTGTTGCAGCTCTGTGCAATCTATATGGCGGCTTGCGTGCTCACCATCCTGATGTGCGATGTGCTGGATGGCGGTGAGTTCAACCACCAACTGGGCCTGTTGTCTGAGGCCATGTCCAAGTCCCAAGACATGGACCAAATGGTCATTTCTCCTGCGATTGCGCAAGGCATGTTCATGCGCCTGATCGCCACCACCTTGGTCGGCCTGCCCTTCTGGCATGCCCCGGCCTTGGTGTTGTGGGGCCAGCAAAGCGTGGCGCAAGCTTTGTTTTCCAGCACCATTGCGCTGTGGCGCGCCAAGGCCGCCTTCACCGTGTTTGGCTTGGCCTGGGGAGGCGTGATGGTGGGGGTGTCCGCCGTTGTGGCGGTGCTGTCGGGCATCTTGGGCGGTGGCCTGACCATGCTGGCCGTGATTCCTCTGGGTATTGCCATGATCGGGGCCTTCCAGGCCTCGCTCTACGCCACCTATCGCGACTGTTTTGGCGAGCCTGAAACCGCCTGATCCCGCTCTTGCACAGCCAAGGTCACCTGACCGCGGTTGAGTGCGGCCTCGAAGTCTTGCTCCACGGCCTTCAGCTCGGCGGCGTCCGCCACGGCCAAAGCCGTCAGGCCCGCCGCACAATCGCGGCCACGGCCTTTGGCCGAGTAGAGCGCCATGTCGACCAAGTTCACGGCTTGCTCCCAGTCGAGCGAGACCATCTGCCGAGGCAGCGGAAAGCGCGCATAACCCAAGGAGGCCGTGACCGCCAACTGCCGACCATCGGGCAGCGGCACGGGGCTGTCGCCCACCACCGCCAGTAAGCGGTGCGCTTGGATGTCCAAGCTCTCGGCCACCAAGCCGGGCACAAAAATCAAAAACTCTTCACCGCCCCAGCGGCACACCAAATCATCGCTGCGCACGGTGCCGGCCAAGCGGCGCGACAACTCCACCAGCACGACATCACCCGCGGCGTGGCCGTACTCGTCGTTGATGCGTTTGAAGTGATCCACGTCGATCAGCAACAAGCCGCCTTCAAACCCGGCCCCGCTGGCATCGCCCCGCAATGTCGAAGCGGACCCACTGCCACCCCCCAGGGTGCGCAAAAGGGCTGCAGACGCCCCGGAGGGCTGCGGCGCAGCCTGCACCGCCAGCACATCCCGAAAGTGACGCCGATTGGCCAAACCGGTCAGCGGGTCTCGCTCACTTTGCACCCGGAGAAACACTTCACTTCGACGCAGTTGCAAGTTGGCCTTGCGGGTGCGCTGCACCAGCACCACCACGCCAACCAAAGCCGCCAGCAACAAGCTCGCAGCCACGGCCCAGACGCGCTGCTGCAGACCTTGGTTCTCTAGCCGCGCAGCTTTGACGGCGTTGTCGCGCTCGAGCAGGGCCAACTCTTGCTGCTCAGCCTCTGTGCGGTAGCGGCTGCGGAGTTCACGCAAGCTGGCTTCGCGATTGGCTTCATGCATTTCTTCGCGCAAGGCTTGCTCGCGATGGTAGAGCGCCAATGCGCCGCGCGCGTCTCCGCCTTTGGCCAAGGCATCCGCATACTCACGCAAACCAATCAGCATCGGACCATGCGCGCCGCCTTCGCGCCACAGCGTCTGAGCCGCCTCAAGTTCTTGCTTAGCAACACTGACCTGCCCCAGGGCGAGGCGCGCCAAGCCGCTGTTGTGCAACAAAGGCGCGACAAAGTGCAGATCGTTAAAGCGCCGCACCACGGGTAGCGCCTTCAGCACCACGGCCAAGGCTTCTTTAGGTTTGGCGTCGTTGAGGTAGCTGCCGCTGAAATCCACCGCCATCTGAGCTTCCAGGCGCGGCGAGCCAAACTGCTTCACCAAGCGACTGGCTTCCTCCAGAGCAAGGCGCGCGCCTTGCGCGTCTCCTTGCTCTGCGCGCATAGAGGCTTGCTCGCCGCGCACGCGGGCCAAGGCGTCGAGCGCCTTGGCCTGCCGCGCCAAGGTCTCCGCTTGCAAGAGATAGCGTTGGCTGCGATCGCGCTCTGCCAGGCGCTGATGAATCACCGCCAGGAGCGTGGTGGCCCTCACTTGGATGCGAACGTCTCCGGCTCTCTGGGCCCACTGCTCTGCCTCCTGAGCGAAGGCCTTGGCCTCCACCAACACACCCCGCCCCATTGCCGTCACACCGCGAACGTGAGAGGCGCGCCAAGCCGAGCGCAGATCACAAAAGACAGGGGGCGGGCTGCCACCGCAGGCTGATTCATAGCCCAAGGCCGCTTTCTGGGCATGCTCGCTGGCCTGGATGGATTGCGCCCGATAAGCGAACATCACCGCCTGGGCCAAAGCGTGGTCCACGGCTGCCAAGCCCCCAGTGGCTGGGCCCAGCGCCTCCAGCTGCGCCAAGGCCCGTTGGTGCGTGTCGGTGTCACCGACTGTGGCGGCCACCATGCCTCGTGCGTGCCAAACCATGCGCTGCCATTGGGCTTGGGGCATGTCGCCAGGGCCATGCGCCAAAGCCGCAGCCAAGACTTGTTGAGCACGCTCTGGGGCATCAAAACCATAGGCTTGCCACTCATGCGCCCAGGCCATGGACTCGGCCACCGTAGCGCTGCTGGCCAGCGGCATGGGCTCAGCCCGCAGTTCGGTTGCGACTGAAGGCGCTGCAAGCCCAAGGCTTGCAGCCCACATCCAGCATCGCCACCCATTCATTCGGCGTCCCTCCCCATTACGGGCAAGCCTGCGGTCTCGATCAGCGTGATGTCTCCGCGCCGCCACGCGCCTTCAAAGTCCAGCATCAGAGCTTGAAACACAAGTGCGTCGCGGGCGGACAGGTGGCGAATACCGCAAGCGCGGTTGCGGCCTTGTGTCTTGGCCAGATACATGGCCGCATCCACCAAGTCCAAGGCATGTTCCCACTGCAGCTCCAAAGGCGCAGACGAGAGCGGGAAGTCGGCATACCCAATGGACGCCGTGACCGCCAAGTGCGCTTGTTCCACCGTCACGGGCAGCGCCGCCAAGGATTGCAACAGACGCTGAGCCAATAAATCGGTTTGTTCGGGTGTGCTGGAGCGCACCAGGATCAAAAACTCTTCACCTCCCCAGCGATAGACGCGGTCGTTCTCCCGCAGCACGGCCTTGAGGCGCCGAGCTACCTCGATCAGCACTACGTCGCCGGCCGCATGACCGTAGGTGTCGTTGATGTGCTTAAAGTGGTCCAGGTCCAGCAGGTAGAGGGTGCCGCGCGCCACAACACTGCTGGCCATCAAATTTTGGCCTTGGCGACGGTTGGCCAGGCCGGTCAGTGGGTCTTGCTCACCTTGAACTTTGAGTTTTTCGTTATTGCTGCGCAGCGCCAACTGCAGGCTGCGCATGCGTCCATAAAGGAACACTGCCAGCGCTAGCAACACCAACGCCAGGGCCGACACCAAAATCCAGAGCCTGAACATCAGGGTGGAGCGCGTCAAGGCTTCCGCTTTGAGGTGAATTTCGTCCGCCAACAAAGCTCGCTCGCGATGCCGGCGCTCTGCATCAAAGCTCTCTTGCAACTCCAGCACCGCGTGCAGCCGGGCCTGACGCGACACCTCGTCGGCAAAGTGGCGGTAATCTCGATAAGCAGCATAGGCATCAGCCCAGTGGCCGGTCTCTTCCAAGAGGCGCCCAAGCTGGAGCATGACCTCGGCAATCTCCACCACTTCGCTGGAACGGCGGTAGCCCTCGACCACGCTGCGAATGGCGGTGACGCCCTCACTCTTGCGTTGCAGCCCGATCAAGGCAAAACCTCGGTTGAGCTGCGCCAAGACCTCGGCCTCATGGTAATGGGCCTGCTGAGCCAGCGGCAAAGCCCGCTCCGCTGTCCGAAGCGCCTGCGCATAGTCCTTGCGCTGCAAATAGGCGTCTGACAGATTGCCGGTGGCCAAGGCCTCGTCACGCAAAGAGCCCCCTCGTTGAGCAAAGCCAATCGCCTGCTGCAAGGCTTCCATCTCTGCGGTGGGGTCACCTCTCTCGGTCGCCAAAATGGACTCGACCAGCAAGGCCTCGGTCAGTGATCGCCAATCACCGTGTTGAGTGGCCAGGGCTCTTGCTTCGTCATTGGTGGCCTGAGCTTCGTCCAGATGGCCCGCCCGACGATAAGCGTCAGCCATCAGGCTGCGGATGCTGCAGGACACCCAGTGCAAAGGCGTCGCATCGGCCAGCCGCAAGGCCTCTTGGTGTCGGGCAATGGCCTGCTCGAGGTTGCCCAGGCTTTCTTTGATCCCGGCGCTGGTGTGCAAGCAGGCTAGACGCACCCCCAAGCGACTGTCAGCAGTGAGCGTAGGCAGCACATCGTCGATCAAAGCATCCAATTGGCCGAGGGGTGTTTTGCCGCGACTCAGTTCGGCGCGCAAACATGCCGCCGCAGCCCTTGCGTCTTCACGCGCGCGCGCAGAGGCCAAACGCAAGCCGCGTTGATCCAACTCGATCGCATAGCGCTCTGCCTGCTCTGTCTGACCCAAGTCATGCGAGACCACGCCCAAGGTTCGCAATACATCGATCTGCTCTGGATCTTCTGGCGCCATGCTGGCGCGCATCATCAGCAGCTTATCGCGAGCCAAGTCGGGGCGGGATCGGGCCTCATCCTCCACCGCAAACACGCGGCTGAGACTTTGGCCCACCACCCCCAGAGGAAGGCCCGCCAACAACAGGCCCCACAGGGCCGCCACTGCAGGCACGCGCCAAGCCAGACGGTGAATCTGGTTGGGGTTGTGCGCAGCGGCCAAGGGCTTACTCCACGATGGTGAGCTTGGCCACGCTCAGTGCCAGCCACTTGGAGCCATGGCGGCCAAAGTTGACCTGGGCGCGGGCCTCGGTGCCACTGCCTTCCAAGGTGATGATCACCCCTTCGCCAAATTTGGTGTGGAAGACCGACATGCCGGCTTTATAGCGCTGGCCGCCCACCTCGGTGGGGCTGCGCGAGGCCATGGGCGGCGGCGCGGGTGGTGGCGCGCGGAAGGGCTGCTGCCCCGCACCCACCATGGACTGCAAGCCACTTCCGCGCTGCCACGCGGCTTGGTAATCACGCGAGAAGCCGCTGCCAAAGCCCTGGGTACGCGGGGTCAGCCACTTGAGCGCTGTCTCGGGCAGTTCATCAAAGAAGCGGCTCTTGATGTGATAGCGCGTCTGGCCGTGCAGCATGCGGGTTTGGCTGAAGCTCAAGTACAGCCGCTGCCGCGCCCGGGTGATGGCCACGTACATCAGGCGGCGCTCTTCCTCAAGGCCATCGGGTTCGCTGGCCGAGTTCTCGTGCGGGAACAGGCCTTCTTCCAAGCCGGTGATGAAGACGGCATCAAACTCCAGGCCCTTGGCCGAATGCACCGTCATGAGTTGGATGGCGTCTTGCCCGGCCTGGGCTTGGTTGTCGCCGGCCTCCAGGGCCGCATGCGTCAAGAAGGCGGCCAGCGGGCTCATGATCTCGCCGGTGTCGGCATCAGGGGTCAGGTCTACCGCCGCAACAGCGCGCGGCAGGCCCTCGGCCATGGTGCCGGGAGCCAGTTCATCCACAGGCAAGGCCACGGCGTCCTTGCCAAAGCCCTCTTGCGTCACAAAGGCTTCGGCCGCAGTGACCAGCTCTTCCAAGTTCTCGATGCGATCTGCACCTTCTTTTTCTGTGCGGTAGAAATCGACCAGGCCACTGCGCTCCAGCATGACCTCAATGATCTCGCGCAGCGTCAAGCCACGCGTCTCGTTACGCAGGCTGTCGATCAACTGGTTGAAGGCCACCAGGTTGGCTCCACCCTTGCCGCCCACCGCACCCACGCTTTGCCATAAGCTGCGGCCGCTGTTGCGGGCGGCGTCTTGCAACTGCTCCAGTGTGCGCGCCCCAATGCCACGCGTAGGGAAGTTGACGACCCGCAGGTAGCTGGTGTCGTCGTTGCAGTTTTCGACGAGGCGCAGATAGGCCAGCGCGTGCTTGACCTCGGCGCGTTCAAAAAAGCGCAGGCCGCCATACACCCGATAGGGAATGCTGGCGTTAAACAGCGCGGACTCAATAACGCGCGACTGCGCATTGCTGCGGTAGAGGATGGCGATCTCGCGCCGTGCCATGCCTTGGCGGTGCAACTGCTGGGCTTCTTCGAGAATCCATTGTGCTTCGCTGTAGTCGCTGGCCGACTCTTGCACCCGCACCGGCTCGCCTGGCCCGGCTTCGGTGCGCAGGTTCTTGCCCAGGCGACGGCTGTTATGGCCGATCAGGTGATTGGCGGCATCCAAGATGTTGCCGCAGGAGCGGTAGTTGCGCTCCAGCTTGATGACGTGCTGAACGCGGAACTCGCGTTCAAAGTCGGCCATATTGCCCACCTGCGCTCCTCGGAAGGCATAGATGCTCTGGTCATCGTCGCCCACCGCAAGCACCGAACATTGCGGCCCGGCGAACATCTTGAGCCAAGCGTATTGCAGGCGGTTGGTGTCTTGGAACTCGTCCACCAAGATGTGACCAAAGCGGCGCTGGTAGTGCTCGCGCAGCGGGGTGTTGTCGCGCATCAGCTCATAGGTGCGCAGCATCAGCTCGGCAAAGTCGACCACGCCCTCGCGCTGGCATTGGTCTTCATAGGCCTGGTAGATCTCCACCAGCTTCTGGGTTTGGCCGTCATGGATGACCACATCACCGGGGCGTTTGCCATCGTCTTTAGACCCCGCAATAAACCAGCTCACCTGCTTGGGCACAAAGCGCTCTTCATCCAGGTTCATGCCCTTGATGACGCGCTTGACGGCGGAGAGCTGATCGCTGGTATCCAAGATCTGAAAGGCCTGAGGCAGGCCCGCCACCTTCCAGTGCGCGCGCAAAAAGCGGTTGCACAAACCGTGGAAGGTACCAATCCACATGCCCCGCACGTTCACGGGCAGCATGGCCGAGAGGCGGGTCAGCATCTCTTTGGCGGCCTTGTTGGTGAAGGTCACCGCCATCACACCGCCGGGCGCCATCTGCCCGGTCTGCAGCAGCCAGGCGATACGGGTGGTGAGTACACGGGTTTTGCCAGAGCCAGCCCCCGCGAGGATCAGGGCCGGTACATGGGGCAAGGTGACCGCAGCGTGTTGCTCGGGGTTCAAACCTCGCAACAAAGCGCCTGCTGGCACAGAGGGATTGTCAAAAAGAGGCGCTGGCGCCGAGGCGTGGTGGAACTCCATCGGCGGATTGTAGAGACGGTGCTGCCGCCTTTTACCAGCGTGTTGTGACAGGCTGCATACACGCACCGCTGCGCAGGCCCGAGAGCCTGCGTACAATCGGCCACCGGGCCCAAATTCTGGCGTCCGGTTTTTTGTTTCCATTGCCGCATCCTGCGGATTTTGGAGAATCCTGGCGTCCTGCCAGGTGAGCCGGCTCTCCAGGTCAAGCGCTCGCAGCCCTTTGTCGGCGCACTGCTTCTCAACGCGCCGCATCCTCAATGGAGCCTGTGAGATGGAAATTTTTGACTATGACAACGTCCTGCTCTTGCCGCGCAAATGCCGGGTAGAGAGCCGCGCCGAGTGCGACGCCAGCGTGGAGTTTGGCGGACGACGCTTCAAGTTGCCGGTGGTGCCAGCCAATATGAAGACGGTGCTGGACGAGCGCATCGCCGAGTGCCTGGCCGCCAATGGCTACTTCTACGTGATGCACCGCTTTGACCTGGACAACGTGGCGTTCGCCAAGCAGATGCGCGACAAGGGGCTGGTGGTGTCCATCAGCTCGGGTGTCAAGCCCGCAGACCGGGAGGTCATCGACCGCTTGGCTGCCGAGGGCGTGGGCGCCGACTACATCACCATCGACATTGCCCATGGCCACGCCGAGAGCGTGCGCCAGACGATCGAGTACATCAAGGCCAAGCTGCCTCAGGCCTTCATCATTGCCGGGAATGTGGGCACGCCTGAAGGCGTGATCGACCTGGAAAACTGGGGCGCTGACGCCACCAAGGTGGGCATTGGCCCCGGCAAGGTCTGCATCACCCGCCTGAAAACCGGCTTTGGCACCGGCGGCTGGCAGCTCAGCGCCCTGAAGTGGTGCGCCCGTGTGGCCACCAAGCCCATCATCGCCGACGGCGGCATTCGACACCACGGAGACATTGCCAAGAGCGTGCGTTTTGGTGCGGCCATGGTGATGGTGGGCTCACTCTTTGCCGGCCATGAAGAATCCCCCGGCGCCACCGTGGAAGTCGACGGCAAGCTCTACAAAGAGTATTACGGCTCCGCCAGCGACTTCAACAAGGGCGAGTACAAGCACGTCGAGGGCAAGCGCATCCTAGAACCCGTCAAGGGCAAGCTGGCCGACACCCTGCGCGAGATGCAAGAGGACCTGCAAAGCTCCATTTCGTATGCCGGTGGCCGCGCGCTGCACGACCTGCGCCGGGTCAACTATGTGATCTTGGGCGGCGAGAACGCGGGCGAGCATCTGCTGATGTAAGTCTTGGCCTTGCGCTTGCCTGCGTTGGGCCATTTCCCTATGAAAAAAGGGCCTGCAGTTGCAGGCCCTTTGCAGGTGCAGGCGAGAAAGATCAGCGCGCCACCATGCCGCCAAAGCGGTCACCGGGCTCGCCCTGCCAGGACTTCAAGAGCTTGGACGATGCCGATTGAGGCTGAGCCCGATCATGGGCCACCGGGCAGCCCAGGCCATCGGCGTGGTTGGCGGCAGCCACCAGCAAGGGCTCGCTGACCGAGCCCAAAGGCTTGGTGAAGTCTTCGGCCACCGAGCAGGTCGCAGCAAAACCATTGAAATAGCGGCCCTCGTTGCGGGCATTCACGGATTCGAAGTTGACCACGCTGAAGGTGGTGCCGCAGCCATCGGCCTGCGGCAAGAAGCCCACCGGCTTGCCGCAGGTGGTGTCACCAATGGTGACCACACTCACAAGGGCGAGCAAGGCCGCTGATCAACTGCTCACTGGCCGAACAGGTGCGGGAACCGGTCAGCACGTAAACGCGCGTCAGGGCGAGCGCATTGGCGGGCGATTCAAAGCGGAAGTCTTGATTGGAGGACTGATGTCTGTCGTTGTAGAGCAAGCTGGCAAACACCGCACCTGAGGTGCGCTGAGCCGAGGTGTAGGACGCAATTTTCTTGGCGGTATCGACCAAGCCGCCGCCGTTGTAGCGCAAGTCGATCATGACTTCAGAGATGCCGTCACGCTTGAACTGCGCAAAGGCCGCATCCAGCGGATTGATGGCTTGGCTGATCATGTCCTTGACCATCACGTAGCCCATCTTGCGTCCGCCCACAGAGATGACGGTGTTGGTGGTCGGCACCGGCACCAGAGCGTAGACGGCCGAGGTCACGTTGACATTGCGGCTGCCACTGGCAGAGCCCACCACCATGTTGATGGTCTGCCGCCGCCTGCCGCTGGCGCTGAGGGCAGCGCAGCATCGGCCCTCAGCGATGAGCGCAGCAGCAGACACGCCATTGATGCTCAGAATTTGGTCACCCCGCGCCAAGCCCGCCACCGCCGCAGGAGAGCCGGGCTCGACGTAGCGGATGTAGAGCGGCAAATCCGGCCTTTCGGTCACCTCTCGGCCTGCCACCATCACGCCATAACCCATGGTCTGCCCGGCACCGAAAAAGCGGTTGTAGTCGGCTGTGGGGGTGGAGTAGCTCCAGCGGTCGGCGGGGAAGCTTGGATTGCCGCCGGCATAGAGCTTGGCGTTGAAGTAGCTGTCAACGCTGGTGAACCCAACAGGACTCGGGTCGGGGCTGAGCGCGTACCAGTAGTACCAGTCGTTCATATAGCTGCGCAGCCACACATTCTGGTCGGGCACGGAGCAACTGAGTGGCGGCTGCACGCCTCCACCTTCATCACCGCCACCACCACAAGCTGTCAGGGCGGCAGTCGCCACCAAAGTCATGCCCAACGCGAATCGGCGCAAAGTGCTCGTAGGGGCAGTCTTCTGGGGAGTGCTCATGTTTTCATCCTTCTTGGCTAGCAACAGCAAAACAACGGTAACACGGCGGCGACCAGGGGGCCTTGAACAGCCGGGCTCTCACCCTAGACCACCACCTACAATTCAGCAACTCCCTAACTCGGTTTGGCGTTGACCGTGGCTTGACGTAAAGCTAGGTAATGCCTGGATCTGCCATGACTGAACTCGCGAAATCCTTCGACCCCTCTCAACTTGAGCGCCACTGGGCCACCCTGTGGGAGCAAAGCGGCCTCTACCAGCCCACGCTGGACACCGCCAAGCCGTCTTTCTGCATCCAGCTGCCGCCGCCCAACGTGACCGGCACCCTGCACATGGGCCACGCCTTCAACCAGACCATCATGGACTCGCTGACGCGCTACCACCGCATGAGTGGCTTCAACACGCTGTGGGTGCCGGGCACCGACCATGCGGGTATTGCCACCCAGATCGTGGTGGAGCGCCAGCTGCAAGAAAAAGGCGCTGCTACGACCGGCCACGACCTGGGCGCGCAAGAACTTTGTGGCCAAGGTCTGGGAGTGGAAAGAGCAAAGCGGCTCCATCATCACCGGCCAAATGCGCCGCATGGGCGCGTCGGTGAGCTGGGACCACGAGTACTTCACCATGGACGACAAGCTCTCCAAGGTGGTGACCGAGACCTTTGTGCGCCTCTATGAAGAAGGCCTGATCTACCGTGGCAAGCGCCTGGTGAGCTGGGACCCGATCCTTCAATCCGCGGTGTCTGACCTGGAGGTGGAGAGCGAAGAGGAAGACGGCTCGCTGTGGCACATCCGCTACCCTGTTGTGGGCAGCACTGAATCGCTGGTGGTGGCCACCACCCGGCCCGAGACCATGCTGGGCGACACCGCCGTGATGGTCCACCCTGAGGACGAGCGCTACACCAACCTGATCGGCCAGCAGGTGCGCCTGCCCATCACCGGCCGCCTGGTGCCGGTGATTGCTGACGACTATGTGGACAAGGCTTTTGGCACGGGCGTGGTCAAGGTCACCCCGGCCCATGATCAGAACGACTACCAAGTCGGCCTGCGTCATGGCCTGCCCATGCTGACCATCTTCAATTTGGAAGCCAAGGTCAGTGCGCACGAGGCTGCCGACATCCCGGCCGCTTACGTCGGCCTGGACCGCTTTGTGGCCCGCAAGCAGATCGTGGCCCAGCTGGAGGCCGAAGGCCTGCTGGTGGAGGTCAAAAAGCACAAGCTAATGGTACCCAAGTGCGCGCGCACCGGGCAGATCATTGAGCCCATGCTGACCGACCAGTGGTTTGTGGCCATGACCAAGGCGGGCGCCAATGGCAAGAGCATCGCCGAGGAAGCCATTGAGGCAGTGGACAGTGGCTCGGTGAAGTTCGTGCCCGAGAACTGGGTCAACACCTACAACCAGTGGATGAAGAATATCCAAGACTGGTGCATCTCGCGCCAGCTCTGGTGGGGCCATCAGATCCCGGCCTGGCATGGTGAGAGCGGCGAGGTCTTTGTGGCCCGCAATGAGGCGGATGCCCGAGCCAAGGCTGCCGCCGCAGGCTACGCAGGTGCCCTGAACCGCGACGAAGACGTGCTGGACACCTGGTACTCCTCGGCCCTGGTGCCCTTCTCCACCTTGGGTTGGCCTGAGAAAACGATTGAGCAAGACCTGTTCTTGCCCAGCTCGGTGCTGGTGACCGGCCACGACATCATCTTCTTCTGGGTCGCCCGGATGATCATGATGACCAAGCACTTCACGGGCAAAGTGCCTTTCAAGGATGTCTACATCCACGGCCTGGTGCTGGACGCTCAAGGCCGCAAGATGAGTAAGTCCGAGGGCAATGTGCTGGACCCGGTCGACCTGATCGACGGGATCGAGCTGGCCCCGCTGCTGGACAAGCGCGTGGTGGGCTTGCGCAAGCCTGAGACGGCACCCAAGGTGCGCAAGAACACCGAGAAGGAGTTCCCGGAAGGCATCCCCGCCTATGGGGCCGACGCGCTGCGCTTCACCTTCGCGGCCATGGCCACGCTGGGCCGCACCGTCAACTTCGACACCAAGCGCTGCGAGGGCTATCGCAACTTCTGCAACAAGCTCTGGAACGCCACCAAGTTTGTGTTGATGAACTGCGAAGGCCAAGACTGCGGCCTGATGGAGCACACCAAAGAGGAGTGCGCGGTGGGCGGCAAAGCGCATGGCTATATGAGCTTCAGCCCCGCCGACCGCTGGATCGCCAGCGAGCTGCAGCGGGTGGAGCAAGCCGTGCACCAAGGCTTTGCTGAGTACCGCCTCGACAATGTGGCCAACGCCATCTACCAGTTTGTGTGGGACGAATACTGCGACTGGTACTTGGAAATCGCCAAGGTGCAGATCCAAACCGGCACTGAAGCGCAGCAACGCGCCACCCGCCGCACGCTGATCCGCACCCTAGAAACCGTGCTGCGCCTGCTGCACCCCATCGCGCCCTTCATCACCGCCGAGCTGTGGAACACCGTGGCTGTGGTCGCAGGCCGCAAAGCCGAGGGCGACAGCAGCACCATTGCCGGGGCCCGCTATCCGCAACCCGAGCTGGGCAAGATCGACCCGACGAGCGACGCCTGGGTGGCTCAGCTCAAGTCGCTGGTGGGCGTCTGCCGCGCTCTGCGCAGCGAGATGGGCCTCTCGCCAGCCGAACGTGTGCCGCTTGTGGCGCATGGCGATGCCGAGTTCCTGACGGCTGCCGCGCCCTTGCTCAAGGCGCTGGCTAAGCTGAGCGATTTGCAAGTCTTGAGCGACGAGGCAGAGTTTGCAGCCGCCACCGAGCTGGCCCCGGTGGCCGTGCACGGCCAGGTGCGCTTGGCGCTGAAGGTGGAGATTGATGTCGGGGCTGAGCGTGAGCGCATCGGCAAGGAGATCAAGCGCATTGAAGGCGAAGTGAGCAAGGCCGAAGCCAAGTTGGGCAATGAGAGCTTCGTGGCGCGTGCCCCGGCAGCCGTGGTGGAGCAAGAGCGAGCCCGCTTGGTGGAGTTCAGCCGTACCTTGGACGGATTGCGTGGCCAATTGAACAAATTGCCCACCGCCTGATGTTGGCGTTCGATCTGGCACAAGCCGCTGTCATGAGCGGGTGTCAGAATCGGCGTGCAGCGAGCTGTTGACAAAAACCAAGGAGTGGAACGCATGAAAGCCAAGATCAACAAGGCCATCTTTCCGGTGGCGGGCCTGGGCACCCGGTTTTTGCCGGCCACCAAGGCCCAGCCCAAAGAGATGCTGCCGGTGGTCGACAAACCGCTGATCCAGTACGCGGTCGAGGAGGCCTATGCCGCAGGCATTCGGCAGATGATTTTTGTGAATGGCCGCCACAAACGCGCCATTGAAGACCATTTCGACACCGCTTTTGAGCTAGAAAACGAGCTCGAAGCGCAAAGCAAGCATGAGTTGCTGTCGTTGGTGCATTCCATCAAGCCTGACGACATGGAGTGCATCTACATCCGCCAGCCCAAGGCCTTGGGCCTGGGCCACGCGGTACTGTGCGGCCAATGCGTGGTGGTGAACGAGCCTTTTGCCGTGCTGCTGGCCGATGACCTGATGGTGGGCCAGCCGCCCGTGCTCAAGCAGATGGTGGACCAGTTTGACGAATGGCAGGCGTCCATCTTGGCCGTGCAAGAAGTGGCCGCCGAACACACCAAGCGCTATGGCATTGTGGCAGGCACCTCGGTGAATGAGCGCATGATGGACCTGACCCACATCGTCGAAAAGCCCTCTCCCGAGAACGCCCCTTCACGCTTAGGTGTGGCCGGTCGCTACATCTTGACACCCGGCGTGTTCCGCGAAATTGCCAACCAGCCACGCGGCGTTGGCGGAGAAATCCAACTCACCGATGGCATTGCCGCCCTGATGCGCCGCGAAAAGGTGTTTGCCTTTCAGTACGAAGGCAAGCGTTACGACTGCGGCAGCAAAGAGGGCTTTTTGGAGGCCAATGTCGAACTGGCTTTGGCGCACCCGCAACTGGGGGCGTCGTTCAGACAGTACCTGAAGGGTTTGTCGCTCTGACGCTCACGTGCTGAATGCACTTCTGAAAGGGCTGCCAAGGGGCAGCCCTTTGTCATTCAATCAGCGACGGCGCAGGTAGTGAACGAACTCTTCGCCCACCGTGTCTTGCTGCACCAAGTCGTTGCCGGTTTGCCGAGCAAAGGCTTGAAAGTCGCGTGCAGAACCGGGGTCGGTGGCGATGACCTTCAAAACCTCACCACTGGTCATCTCGGCCAAGGCCTTCTTGGCTTTCAAAATGGGCAGGGGGCAGTTCAGCCCGCGGGTGTCGATTTGCTTGTGCGCGTCCATGCGTGTCCTCTGATGCGTAAGCCCCGATTTTAGGCCTTGAATTCCATGAAACGGGGCGTAATGCCACGCCCCCGCAGCCAATCAGCCATGGCCAAGCCGGTGCCCGCTGGCCAGCAGATGATGTCCTCGGGTTTGAACAGCTTGTACTCCGCCAATTCAGGCGAAAGCGTGATCTCGCCCCTGGCCTGCACATGGTAAGCAATGATGACTTGGTTCATGCGCAGGAATTCATACACGCCGATGAGCTTGACGGACTCTGCCACCAAGGACGTTTCTTCCAACACCTCGCGCGCAATGCCGGCCTCGGGGCTCTCACCGGCCTCCATGAAGCCGGTGATGTGGGCAAACATGCGCCCTTGCCAGGCCGCGTTACGCGCCAGCAAAACCACGCCGCCGCGGTCCACACATTCCACCACCGCCGCCAATACGGGTGTCGGGTTGTTCCAATGGGTGAAGCCACAGGCCGCACAGCGCAGTCGGGTCTTGGGGCCGCCGTCTTCCTGAGCCTCCACCCAGGCCAGCGGAGCCGCGCACTGCGGGCAATAGGTGAAGGTGGCGCCACTCATGGCGCTCAGGCAGGAAACACGCCGGTGGAGAGGTATCGGTCGCCCCGGTCGCACACCACAAAAACGATGGTCGCGTTACTGACGGTCTTGGCCACTTGCAGAGCGGCCCAGCAGGCGCCTGCTGCTGAAATGCCTACAAACAAGCCCTCTTCGGCGGCCATTCGGCGCGCCATGTCCTCAGCGTCGCTCTGGCTCACATAGACCAGTTCGTCGACCGCCTTGGGCTCAAAAATCTTGGGCAAATAGGCTTCTGGCCACTTGCGAATACCAGGAATGCGCGAGCCCTCGGAGGGCTGCGCGCCAATCACCCGCACTGAGCCGCTCTTTTCTTTGAGAAAGCGCGACACGCCGGTGATGGTGCCGGTTGTACCCATGGCGCTGACAAAATGAGTGACTTGGCCTTCGGTGTCGGCCCAGATCTCGGGGCCAGTGGTCTCGTAATGCACCAGCGGGTTGTCGGCGTTGGCAAACTGATCCAACACCCGGCCCTTGCCATCGCGCTGCATTTGCTCGGCCAGATCACGCGCCAGCTCCATACCGCCTGACTTGGGCGTCAAGATCAACTCTGCCCCAAAGGCCTTCATGGTCTGGGCGCGCTCGATAGAGAGGTCCTCCGGCATGATCAAGACCATGCGGTAACCCCGGATGGCGGCGGCCATGGCTAAGGCAATGCCGGTATTGCCCGACGTCGCTTCAATCAAGGTGTCGCCGGGCTTGATCTCACCGCGCAACTCGGCACGCCGGATCATGTGAATGGCGGGCCGGTCTTTGACCGAGCCCGCCGGGTTATTGCCTTCCAGCTTGCCCAAGATGATGTTGCCACGTTGGGCAACCTCAACACCGGGCAAGCGTTGCAAGCGCACCAAGGGGGTGCGACCAATGGCGTCTTCGAGGGTCAGGTATTGGGGCATGGCGGTGGACGAGGTGATGCCGAGTGATTATCACGGCACCGCCCCGCCCGTGCAGAAGCCCGCAACAAGGCCTCAGGGTTGGTTGATCCAGGTCTGCAGGTTGTTGTTCACCGTTTGGGTGATGCGCGTACCGCTGTTGTTGCCACCTGCAGCGCCGTAGGCGTGAATGGCGATACCGCAATCACCCTGGCAGGCGCCCGGGCCAGTGCCATCGGCTTGAACCACAGGGGCACCGCTTTGGCCACCTGCGGTATCCAGCGGATAGTGCGTCTTTCGGGTGCTGGAGATGGTGATGCGGCTATTCGCCCCCCAGCTCGTACCACTCGGCTTGTCACCGGGGTAACCAAACACGCCGATGGGAAGGTTGACCTGGGATGAGGTGGTCCAGGCGCGACCCAGCCAGCCCGTTGAGTTACCGATGGTGCAGTTCAAGCGGGCCGCGCCGTAGTCGTACTCAGCGTTGCCACTGGCGGTCCAGCCATTGACCGAGTGCAGGCGAGTCGCGGTGCAAGAGCCGTAAGGCGACACACCACCGTTGCGTGCTGGGTAAAAAACCACATTGCTGGACCACACGCCGCCAGCACCGCCAGAGTGCACGCAGTGACCCGCCGTGGCCACCGTGTTGTTGCTGATCAACCAAGCGGTGCAGGAGTAGCTGCCCGTGCCTTGCGTAAAGGTCAACAGGCCCACAGCGCGATAGGGGAAGCCCGATTCTTGAGGATAAACACGGAAACGACGGTCAGAGCCGATCACGGATTCAACGCCCACATCATCAGCCGCCGCGGCATAGGGCGCGATCTTCGGCTTGAAAGTAGCCGCAAACACAGCTTGTTGTGAGGCCGTCAAGCGGGAAGCCGGAAACTCGGCTTCGGCGTCCAAGGGCATGCCGCGTTTAGCATGCCCTGAAAAGGCGCCACCGGGTTCTGTACTGGTCACGATCACGGATGGCGCAGAGCCATCGTTGGAGGTGGGCAGGTTGTTGCTAGCCTGAGCTGCTGAAGCCAGGCTCATGGCTGCAGCGGCCAGCGCCAGAGCGGTCATGGAACGGGATGAAAGAGCTGATGACATGAAATCTCTCCTGAAGTTTTGAGGTCTTGCCTGAGTCGGCGGCCGAATGATGGGCGGGCGGCGCACGGGCTGCAATGGCCAAACAGGCCTCTCTCCCAAGAGCACAAGGGCGCCTCTCCCTAGAGGTGGGGTCACGCAATCCGCAGCCCCCTAAATTGTGAATTTGCGAAAACCTAAAAAGCTTGTGCCATAATGGCGGACTACGTGATGCACGGCTGAGTTCTCAAAGCAGCCAAGCCCACACACTGTGCCCGGGTGGCGAAATCGGTAGACGCAAGGGATTCAAAATCCCTCGCCGCAAGGCGTGTCGGTTCGAGTCCGACCCCGGGCACCACCTCTCAGTCGGCTTGCCCCCGACTTCGCGACAAAAGCTCCTGCGAGTGACTATGCCGCCTCTTCCCCGCCTCACCAAAATCCTGCTGCTGACCTGCGGCGCGCTGTTCCTCATCGAGTCATTGCTCGGCAGCAGCTTTGCGCTGGACCGCTGGTTTGGCTTGTGGTCCATCAACTCCGGCAACTTCATGCCTTGGCAGTTGGTGAGCTATGGGCTGCTGCACAACAGCATCAGCCATTTGGTCTTCAATATGCTGGCACTGTGGATGTTTGGCTCTGAGCTGGAACGCCTGTGGGGTGACCGTCGCTACGGCCAACTCTTACTGGCTGCCACTTTGACGGCCGGCTTGGCGCAGTTGGCTGTCGGCATGTTGTCTGGTGGGGCCAGCGTCACCGTCGGAGCGTCGGGAGCCACCTACGGCTTGCTGCTGGCCTATGCGCTGACCTTCCCGCGCAAGCAATTTGACCTGGTGGGCTTCTTGCCCATGGTCTTGATGATCATGCCGGGCCAGTTGTTCTACACCCTGGGGCTGATTCTCTTTGTGGTGCTGTTCACCAACCGCTCCCTGGTGCCCATCCCTCCCCTGCCCATCCCTGCGCTGCAGATGGTCATGGTCTTTGGTGGCCTAGAGTTGCTGATGGGCGTGATGTTCTCGCGCTCCGGCATTGCCCACTTCGCCCATTTGGGCGGCATGCTCGGCGCTTGGCTGATGCTGCGCTACTGGCGCGGCCAGCCGCCCTTCAGCGCCAAGAAACGCTGGTAGTCGGGGACGTGGCGCTGGGGCCCCCTCAGCGCCGCGCCTTGAGCGCAACCTGAACCGTCGGGTAGTGCAGGCCTAGGCGCAGTTCGCGCTTCAAGCGCTCATTGCGCAGGGTTCGAGATTCACTCAAGAAACTCATCTGCATCGGCGACAGCGCCTGCGTCGCCTCTGCCCGGCTCAGGCGTGGCGGGCGTGGCAGGCCGTAGTGGTCGGCCACCGCATCAAAGTGGTCGCCCATGGACAAGGTGCTGTCGTCGCACACATTGACCACCCGCTGGGGCAGGCCTCGCCACAGGGCCGCGACACACGCACGAGCCAGGTCATCGGCATGGATGTGATTGGTGTAGACATCGTCCTCTGGGCGTAGCACCGGTGCACCGCGCAGCACCCGGTCTTTGGGGTCGCCGCCCACTCGGTCGGCCGCATAGATGCCGGGGATGCGCAGCACGCACGCACGCAGGCCCAGTGCCCTGCCCGCCCAACGCACGCGTCGCTCTGCGTCCACGCGCCGCCATGCGCGGTCCGTGCTGGGGTTCAAGGTTCGTGTTTCATCCAGCCACGCGCCTTGGGCATCGCCATACACGCCGCTGGTGCTGCCATACACCAAGCACTGCGGCACACTGCGCCGCGCCAGCGCCTGCATCAAGCGCTGCGTGCGGCCATCCTTGTGACCACTGGAGGGTGGCGGGGCCAGATGCAGCACCGCGTCAGCCAAGCCGCCCAAGCGGGCCAAGCTGGCGGCATCATCCAAATTGCCGATCAAGGGCTTCGCACCGGCAGCTCGCAGCTCCGCCACACGGTCGGTGGATGAGGTCAGCGCCAACACCCGCCAGCGGCCCTGCAGCAAGCGCAGCACGCGCAGGCCGACATCACCGCAACCGACGATCAACAACACCGGCTTGCGGTGGCGGGACGAGCGCATCAGGGACATGGCGGGATGGGGGACAATTCCAAGCTGTTGAACGGTGAGCCCAGTGTACGGGCCGCCCCACTTGAGTTGTCCGACACGGCCCGCCGCACCACCATGACGTTTCGCATCACTCTCACCCCTTCCGAGCGCAGCTTTGACGTAGCACGCGATGAGCCCATCTTGAATGCAGCCATCCGCCAAGGCATTGGCCTGCCCTATGGCTGCAAAGATGGTGCCTGCGGCTCCTGCAAGAGCCGCTTGCTGGACGGCCGCGTGATCCACGGCGCTCACCAAGAAAAAGCCCTGTCGGCTGCGGAAGAAGCGGCCGGGCTCATCTTGACCTGCTGCGCCACGCCCACCACCGACTGCACGGTGGAAGCCAAGAGCGTGCCGGGTTTGGGCGAGCACCCTATCCTCAAGATGCCGGGCCGCATCTTGAGCCTGAATAAGGCCGCGCCCGATGTGATGGTGATGCGGGTGCAACTGCCGGCGAATCAAAACTTCAGCTTCCATGCGGGCCAATATGTCGAGTTCATCCTGCGCGACGGCAGCCGCCGCAGCTACTCCATGGCCAGTGCGCCGCACAACCTGGGCACCCCACCCGCCATCGAGCTGCACATCCGCCACATGCCCGGCGGCAGGTTCACCGACCAAGTGTTCAGCACCTTGAAGGAAAAGGACATCGTCCGCATGGAAGGCCCGTTTGGCAGCTTCTTCCTGCGCGAAGAGTCCGACAAGCCCATCATCCTGCTGGCCTCGGGTACAGGCTTTGCCCCCCTCAAGGCCCTGATTGAGCGCATGCAGCAACAGGGCATCACCCGCCCCACCAGCCTGTATTGGGGCTGCCGCAGCAAGGCTGACCTCTACCTGCTGGACTGGGCGCGCCAAGCCGATGCGCAAATGCCCCATCTCACCTTCCACCCCGTGCTTTCCGAGCCCCAGGCGATAGACGACTGGACAGGCCGTACCGGCCTGGTGCACCAAGCCGTGATGACCGACTGGCCCAGCCTCAAGGGACACCAGGTTTATGCCTGCGGAGCGCCCATCATGGTGGACAGTGCGCTGCGTGACTTCACCGCGCAGTGCGGCCTGCCTGCCGACGAGTTCTACGCCGACAGCTTTACCTCTGAGGCGGACAAAGCCAAGGGTTGAGCATGAGGCGGCCGCGAGATGGCAGTGTTGACCTGAGCTATCGCATCGGCGCCGGGTCCGTGGGCCTCTTTGCGGGCAGCTTGTTCGGCTTCATGGTGGCCGGATTGCTCATCCTCTCTGGCAGCGAAGTCCTCGATCTGGCCCTGCTGACGTGGGTGCTGCTTTAAGCCCAAGGCGCCCAACCACGCCTCAAACGCCTTCAACCCCGGCATCTCCGCTTTGTGCGCGGGGTAAATCAGCCGATAGGCCCGCCCGCTGCTCTGAGCATGGGGCAGCAGCTGCACCAAGCGGCCACTGGCCAGTTCGCGCTCCACCAACAGGCTGGGCACCAGGGCCGCCCCCAAGCCCTGGGCAGCGGCCTCGGTGAGCATGGAGAACAGCTCCATGCGGGCCCCGGCCATGTCGTGCTCCACCTTCACGCCTTGCGACTCGAACCATTGGCGCCAGGCATAAGGCCGGGTGCTAGCTTGCAGCAGAGGCAGGCAGGCCACCTCTGCGGCACTTTGGCAAGCCTGGCCTGGCACCAAGCTGGGCGCAGCCACAGCAATCAATTGCTCAGACATCAACACCTGCCCGGTAGTGCCCGGCCAGAAGGATTCTCCGGGGTGTATGGCGGCATCCAAAGGTGTGTCTTCGAACAAGAAGGGGCGGGTCCGGGGCGTGAGATGGAGCGTGATGCCGGGATGCAGCGCCTGAAACTGCGCCAAGCGCGGGATCAGCCACTGAGTCGCGAAGGTCGGCACCACAGCCAGTTCCAGCGCCCCCACCGCATCGCCTTGCCCGGCGTGGGACATGAGATCCAGCGTGTCACGCTCCACTTCGTCTAAGCGTGCGGCCACGCTGCGGGCATATCGCTGGCCGGCATCCGTCAACAGCACCCCGCGCTGGCCGCGCCGGAACAAGGCCACCCCCAAAAACTCCTCTAGGCTGGCAATCTGGCGGCAGACGGCGCTTTGCGTCACCGCCAACTCATGCGCGGCCTTGGTGTAGCTCTGGTGGCGTGCGGCCGACTCAAAGGCGGCCAGCGCGGCGGTAGACGGGATTTTGCGGCGCACGGGGCCTCCGAAGTGCGATAGACGCACACATGGGTGCGAAATTCTCGTTTGCTACTGGGAGCGGTCTGATTCTAAGATGCAGAGATCGAACTTGTCGGAGACAACACCATGAGCGCACACACCCCCAAAGCCCGCTTCAACTGGGAAGACCCCTTGATGCTGGACAGCCAGTTGACGGACGACGAGCGCCAGGTGCGCGACGCCGCGCGGGCCTATTGCCAAGACAAGCTCGCCCCCCGGGTGCTGAATGCGTTTCGCAATGAGCAAACTGACGTGGCCATCTTCAGCGAGATGGGCGAGCTGGGTTTGTTGGGCCCCACAATCCCCGAGGCCTATGGCGGCGCGGGCCTGAACTATGTCTGTTACGGGCTGGTGGCACGCGAGGTCGAGCGCGTGGACTCAGGCTACCGCTCGATGATGAGTGTGCAGTCGTCTTTGGTGATGGTGCCGATCAACGAGTTTGGCAATGAAGCCACCAAGCAAAAGTACCTGCCTAAGCTGGCCACGGGCGAATGGATCGGCTGCTTTGGCCTGACCGAGCCTGACCATGGATCGGACCCCAGCTCCATGGTCACCCGCGCCCGCAAGGTCGATGGCGGCTATGAGCTGAGCGGTGCCAAGATGTGGATCACCAACAGCCCCATCGCCGATGTGTATGTGGTGTGGGCCAAGGACGACGGCGGCCAGATTCGCGGCTTTGTCTTGGAGAAGGGCTGGAAGGGCCTGTCGGCCCCGGCCATTCACGGCAAGGTGGGCCTGCGCGCCAGCATCACGGGCGAGATCGTGATGGACAAGGTCTTCTGCCCCGAAGAAAACGCCTTCCCTGAGGTGCGCGGGCTCAAGGGCCCTTTCACCTGCCTCAACAGCGCGCGTTATGGCATTGCCTGGGGCGCCTTGGGGGCGGCCGAGTTCTGCTGGCACACCGCCTTGCAGTACACGCTGGACCGCAAGCAGTTTGGCAAGCCGCTAGCCGCCAATCAGTTGATCCAGAAGAAGCTGGCTGACATGCAAACCGAGATTACGCTGGGCCTGCAAGGCTGCCTGCGCCTGGGCCGCATGAAGGACGAGGGCACGGCCACGCCAGAGATCACCTCGATCATGAAGCGCAATTCCTGCGGCAAGTCGCTGGACATCGCCCGCACTGCGCGCGACATGTTGGGCGGCAACGGCATCTCCGACGAATTCGGCATCGCCCGTCATCTGGTGAACCTAGAGGTGGTGAACACCTACGAAGGCACGCACGACATCCACGCCCTGATTTTGGGACGTGCGATGACGGGGATTGCGGCGTTTTGATGCGGCGTTAGTGGCGAAGTTTGTAGCGGATCAGCGGGCGGGGTATGCCGCTCCGTTCATGTCCCCCGGCCTGCGGCCTCCTCCTTTACTTCACTGCGCGGCATACCCCACCCACTGATCGTTCACGGTCGCAGCTTGGCGAGAGGGGCCACCTGCTGCACCGCTCATGTCCCCCGTCCAAGGCCAAAGGCCTTGGCCTCCTCCTTTACTTCGCTATGCGGCAGGCGACCCCTCTCGCCCATCCAAGGTCGCAGCCCTGTGCAGGCTTCGCGATTGAAGTCCCACCACTTCGATAGGTTGGTGATGTGGGGTGACTCACAGAGCGAAGTAAAGGAGGAGACTGCGGCGCAGCCGACGGCGGGGGACATGAGCGGCGTGAGTCACCCCGCAGCGCCTACCCGCACCACCCATTGCAATCAGCAATCGGATCAACATCATGACCACAACCTCCCTCCAAGGCCTCAAAGTTCTTGACCTCTCGCGTGTGCTGGCTGGCCCCTGGGCCAGTCAATTGCTGGGCGATTTGGGTGCGGATGTGGTCAAGGTCGAGCGCCCGGGCACCGGTGACGACACCCGTCACTGGGGCCCGCCCTGGGTAGCTGAGCCCGCCTCACCCATAGGCCCGCAAGCCGCTTACTTCCAGTGTGCCAACCGCAACAAACGCTCCATCGCGGTGGACATGGCCACGCCGGACGGCCAAGCCCTGCTGCGGGAGTTGGCGAGCAAAGCCGACGTGGTGATAGAGAACTTCAAGGTCGGCGGGCTGAAGCACTACGGCCTGGATTACGACAGCCTCAAGGCCCTCAACCCCCGGCTCATTTACTGCTCTATCACCGGCTTCGGGCAGACCGGGCCTTATGCGCCGCGTGCCGGCTACGACTTTTTGATCCAAGGCATGGGTGGCCTGATGAGCCTGACGGGGCGTGCCGACACCGAGCACGGTGCGGGCCCGCAAAAAGTGGGCGTGGCGCTGGTCGACATCATGACCGGGCTCTATGCCACCATTGGTATCTTGGCCGCTCTCAACCACCGGCAGACCTCCGGTGAAGGCCAGCACATCGACATGGCCTTGCTCGACGTTCAGGTGGCCACCCTGGCCAACCAAGCGGCGAACTATCTGGTGAGCGACAAAGTGCCCCAACGCATGGGCAATGCTCACCCCAACATCGTGCCTTACCAGGACTTTCCCACCGCCGATGGCGACATGATTCTGGCGGTGGGCAACGATGGCCAGTTCGCCAAACTGTGCGCCGTGGCCGGGCACCCTGAATGGGCCGAGGATGAGCGCTTTGCCAGCAACCCCGCGCGGGTCGCCAACCGGGCGGTCCTGATTCCCCTGCTCCGCCAAGCCACGGTGATGAAGACCACGGCGCAATGGGTACAGGCCCTTGAAGCAGCGGGGGTGCCGTGTGGGCCTATCAACCGCCTGAATGATGTGTTCGCCGACCCCCAGGTGCAAGCGCGCGGCCTGCTGCAATCCATCTCTCACCCCAGTTTGGGTGACATGGCGTTGGTGGCCTGCCCGATCCGTTTGTCGGCCACGCCGGTACAAAACCGCTGGGCGCCACCGACGCTCGGAGAGCACACCCAAGAGGTGCTGGCGCAATGGTTGAGCCCCCCTCAACAACAAGACCTCAGCGGCTGAGCGACAATAACGGGCTTTCCCTTAACCCAGGGTTGGCGAAACTTTGGTTTTTCGCCGCTCTCCCCAGAACTTGACGATGAGTGCCTTCAATGAAGAGCGCGTGCTGAGCGTGCACCACTGGACAGATCGGCTGTTCAGCTTCACCACCACCCGCGACACCTCGCTGCGGTTCTCGAACGGCCACTTCACCATGATTGGCCTGCGTGTCGATGGCAAACCGCTGTTGCGGGCCTATTCCATCGTCAGCCCCAATTACGAAGAGACGCTGGAGTTCCTGAGCATCAAGGTGCAAGACGGCCCGCTGACCTCGCGCCTGCAGCATATCCAAGTGGGCGACAAGCATCATCGTCGGAAGCAAGACCCTAGGCACCCTGCTGATCGACTATTTGCTGCCTGGCAAGCGCCTCTACCTGTTGGGCACCGGCACGGGCCTGGCCCCCTTCATGAGCGTGATCCGGGACCCGGACACCTACGAGAAGTTCGAGCAAGTGGTGCTGATCCACGGTGTGCGCGAAGTCAATGAACTGGCCTATCACGACTACATCACCCAAGAATTGCCGCAGCACGAGTTCCTGGGTGAGATGGTCAGCAAGCAATTGCTTTACTACCCCACCGTCACCCGTGAGCCCTACAAAAACCAAGGCCGCGTGACCACGGCCCTGGAAGAAGGCAAGGTGGCTGAAGCCTTTGGCATCCCGCTGCTCAACGCTGCAGAAGACCGCGTGATGATCTGCGGCAGCCCCGAGATGCTGCGCGACCTGAAAGCCATGATGGAAGTCCGTGGCCTCAAAGAAGGCAACACCACCACGCCGGGTGACTTCGTCATCGAGCGGGCCTTCGTCAGCCAGTAAGCGCCCTACTGCTCGCTCATGCACAAGCCTGCGCCACCGCGCCTGATGGGCGAGCTGGCGTGGCTGCATGAAGACGACTGGCTGCTGGCCGTCAACAAGCCCGCTGGCCTGTTGTCGGTGCCCGGGCGCGGCCCAGAGAATGCCGATTGCGCAGTGGTCCAAGTGCAGCAGCGCTACCCCGATGCGCGCGTGGTGCACCGCTTGGACATGGGCACCTCCGGCATCCTGATTTTTGCGCGGCATCTGGCAGCGCAACAGGCCCTGTCTCGGGCGTTTGAAACCCGCCAAACCGACAAACGCTACGAAGCTCTGGTCAATGGCTTGGTCCAAGCCAATGAGGGCGAGGTGGACTTGCCCTTGCGCTGCGACTGGCCCAACCGCCCGCGCCAAATGGTGGATACCGATCAAGGCAAACGTGCTTTGACCCGCTGGCAAGTCGTGGCCCGAGACGCCGCCCACCACACCACCCGCATGGCGCTATTCCCCATCACCGGGCGCTCGCACCAACTGCGCGTGCACATGCAGGCGCTGGGCCATGCCATCGTGGGCGATGAGGAAGGCGCCCATGCCGAACCCGAGGTGGCGGCTGCCTCGCCGCGGCTGATGTTGCATGCCACGCAGCTTGCCCTGCCTCACCCGGGCACCGGGCGGCGTTTCGTGGTCGAATGCCCTACACCGTTCTAGGAAGCTCCACCACCATGCGCGTGCCGGTCGAACTCTCCAAAGCCTATCGCCTCTTGAACCACGGCCCCACGGTACTGATCAGTGCCGAGTACGGCATACAGCGCAATGCCATGGCCTGCGCCTGGGCCATGCCCTTAGATTTCGAGCCGCCTAAGGTGGCCGTGGTGATTCAGCCACAACCACCTTCACCCACCAGTTTGGTGGAGTCTTCAGGCCGCTTGGCCATCAGCGCGCCTTGTGTGGCTCAGGCGCGCATCGTCACCCTGCTGGGCACTCACAGCGGCCATGAGCAGGACAAGCTCACGGCCTATGGGGTTCAAATCTTGGATGAACCCTTGGCCCAATCGCCCTTGATCGCGGGCTGTGTCGCGTGGCTGGATTGCGTCTTGATCCGGCGCCCAGAGATCGAACAGGCCCACGACCTTTTTCTGGCCGAGGTCACGCAGGCCTGGGCCAGAACCCGCGTGTTCAGCAATGGACGGTGGCACTTTGACAGCGTCAACGACAGCTTTCGCACCCTACACCATGTGGCCGGGGGTCATTACTTTGCCACTGGCCAAGAGGTCGACGGCCACCACTGAAGCACACAGGGCGTTACTGCGCCGCCGAGGCTGCTGCCAAAGGCTGGCGCAACCGCGCCTCGAACTCACCGGGCGAAACATACTGGATCACAACTCGGTTGGCCGGCGAGTTGGTGCCAGGCACCGCAATAGCCACGCCAATGGCCGGGTAGAGCAACTGAATTTCTCCGCCTGCACTGTGCACGCGCTCTGCAGGTTGCCCAAACCGGTCGACCAGAGCGGCCTCATCCAAACGCGCAGACGGTGTAAAGCTCAGCCCCACCAACCGTGCTTGCGACGCCAAGCTGTCTGCATTGCGCACGTCTAAATCTTCAGCCCCTAGGCTGAGTTGACGCACGCGACCGCCTGACCCCACTTCGCGTTTGGGCGAGCGCTCCGCCGCCTTACGCCGCAAGGCGTCATCGGCTTCGAAGGCCAGTACCAAGCGCCCCGTCACAAAACCCGCTTCGAGCCGCTCAACAAAGCCCTCCAGGGCCGGCGCGTCTTCGTCCTTGGCTCCAATGGCCTGTATCAAAGCCAGGTGCAGGTTATCGCCAAAGCGCGCCTGGGCCTGTGGCATGCCAGACTGCCCCACCAAGAGGCCGAAGACCTCACTGCCTTCCGGCGTCGCTTTGACCTGCCAGGGCAGGCCTTGTGGCGCGGACGAAGCCGCCGTGGCAGACGGCGAAGGATTGGTCCAGACAGGGAAGATCAAGGCACCGGCCAACACGAACAGCACAAATGCACTGGCCAACCAGATGGGACGCAGCCACCACGCACCGCGCGAGGCCTTAGATACAGACGACAATTCACTCATGCGCTGATTGTCTCCCCGCCACTCTTGCATGACCCTGTCAAATTCGCGGCTCAGCACCCCAGACAACTAAGGACATCCCCCATGACGACCCTGACCTTACTGACCGGCTCATCCCGTGGTATGGGCGAAGCCATGGCCCGCCAATGCTTGCAGGCTGGGCATCAGGTGCTGGGCATGGCGCGCCATGCCAATGCGGGCTTGGTCGCCCTGGCCGCGCCCCAACAGCTCACGCAGTGGGAGGTCGACTTGAGTGAAGCCCAAGGTGTGGCAGAGCGCTTGGCAACCTGGCTGGGGGAACAAGATGCGCAGCGATTCAATGCAGTGCAATTGATCAACAACGCGGGCGTGATCGCCACCTTAGCTCCGCTGTCGCAGGTGCCACTGAGCGAAACAGTTCACGCCTTGCGCGTGGGCCTGGAAGCCACCCTGCTGTTGACAAGCCGCTTTTTGGCGGCCACGGCTGACTGGCCGGCGCAGCGCAAGGTGCTCAATATCTCGTCGGGCTTGGGCCGTCGCGCCATGGCAGGCAGTGCGTCTTATTGCGCTGCCAAGGCCGGCATGGACCACTTCAGCCGGGCCGTCGCGCTCGAAGAGGCGGTCAAGCCCAACGGCGCGCGCATTGTGTCGCTCGCGCCCGGTGTGATTGCCACCGACATGCAAGTGCAGTTGCGCTCTGCCGACCCGGTGCAGTTCCCTGACCGCATGGCCTTTGAGCAACTGCTGGCCCAAGGCCAACTCGCCAGCCCCGATGACGCCGCACGCAAGGTGCTGGCCTATCTGGCGCGGGCTGATTTTGGCAGCCAGCCCGTGGGCGATGTCAGAGACGCGTGATTACGGGCGACGGCGCGGCGCGGACGCCGAAGGCGAGCCCGAACCGGGACGGCGTTCAATGTGGCGGAAGGTGATGCGGCCCTTGGAGAGGTCATAGGGCGACAACTCCAGCGACACCGCGTCACCCGCCAAGATGCGGATGTGGTGCTTGCGCATCTTGCCCGAGGTATAGGCGATCAGCACGTGGCCGTTTTCCAGGGTCACGCGGTAACGCGAGTCGGGCAACACTTCGTTGACCACGCCTTGCATCTCAATCAGTTCTTCTTTCGCCATGGCGATTCTCCAACAGAGCAGTATTCAAAAAGGGCTGCGCACCGTGCGCCGCCCACATCAATTCAGGGTGCGCTCGTAAGCCTGGGCACTGCGGCTGTAGTGCAGCAGCGTGCCACGGTAGGGGCCTGAGAGCGCGCCGAGATCCATCAAGCTGTGCTGCACCAAGGTGTAGCCCAGCGCCATCATTTGGTGGGTGAAGCGAGCCCGGTTACCGCGGTTCGGGTCCACGATCAACACTTCGCCGGCCGACGTGGCATGGCGGCCGATAAAGCCCGACAGCACGCCGGCATCATCGCGCTCATAAAGCACGTCGCTGCCCATGATGACTTCATAGCGGCCATCCACCGGTGCGCGCACCGCAAAACCGGCCGGCAGCGCGGGCTCTGCCCAGTTGCCGTGCCGGTAAGTCATTTCTGCCAAATCATTGGCTTTCACATTGCGCTGCAGAAAGGCCTCCGCGAGCGGATGACAGTCGCTGGCGGTCACCAAGGCACCACGGCGGTGGCTGACCAAACTGGCCAACCCCAAGCCGCAACCCACCTCAAGAATGCGCTCTCCCGCCACCACAGGTCGGCGGCCCATGAGGGCCGCTAACTGCACGCCCGAGGGCCAGACCAAACCAAACAGAGGCCATGCCGCCGACGAAATGCCCAGTGCTGCTGCCTCGCCACTGGGGTCGGCAAACTGCTGACGATCCAGCAGCGAGTGAACATGCAGATCGGCCACACCAGTGACCGCGACGCACTCTTGCTTCAGCAGGTATCCGGGCAATGAGGACTCCGTAGAGACAGCGACCCCACGCTAGGGCGGCCTCTGGTGAAAGGACGGACGGATCCGCAGCCTTGACCTTGAGTCCGAACCAAACGAAAACCGCCACGAGACTGGTACGGCCTTGCAGCGGTGGTTAGCCCCTGAGTGTACCTCAGCCCCCAATTCGCGGACAGCCCCAGCCTTGTCCAACGAGGTATGAGCCTGAACGGCCGACGTATTTCCAGCCAGAAGTGAGCCTGAAGGGGTAGCGCAGGCCCCACTGCTGTTGGCTTGATCATCCAAAGATGGTGATCAACATGGACGAAACAAAGCTGCGCACAATCCAGCAACTTCAGGACTTCGTGGACGCCACGCCCGAAGTCAAATTCACAAACGCAGCAGGTGACGACGACTCAGAGCGGTATGCCCACATCAGCCGCGTCCTCAAGCGCTTCGACTACCCTCAGCGCAACAAATCGGAGCGCGGTGTGGTGCTGGCCTACCTGCGCCACACCAGCGGCTACTGCCGTGCCCAAATCACCCGCCTGGTGGGGCTTTGGCACAAGAACCGGCTCGCGGCCGTGCCGCTGACCAAACGCTACAGCGCGCCGGCGGCTCCATTTCCTCGTAAATTCACCGCTGACGATGTCAGCTTGCTCGTGCAAGTGGATAGGGCCAATGAGGATGTCTGCGGCCCCGCTATTGCCCACCTGCTGCGCCGGGCCTTTACGGTCTACGGGGACCCCCGTTACGAGAGATTGGCTGGCCTGTCGGTCTCGCATCTGTACAACCTGCGCAAGAGCAATAACTACCAAGCCCAGCGCACTCATTTCACCAAGACTCGCCCTGTGTGCAACCCCATTGGCGTGCGCAATCCGCCACGCCCCAATGGCCGGGCGGGCTGGGTGCGCATTGACAGCGTCCACCAAGGTGACTTGGACGGCGTCAAAGGGGTCTATCACATCACCTGTGTGGACAGCGTGAGTCAGTGGCAGGTTGAGGCTTGTGTGCAGGGCATCAGCGAGGCCTTTTTGCTACCGGTGCTGGAGGCGGTATTGGCGCAGTTCCCGTTTGTCATTGAGGGCTTCCATTCGGACAACGGCTCGGAGTACATCAATCACAAGGTGGCCAAGTTGCTGGACAAGCTGCGCATTGAGCAGACCAAATCACGCTCGCGCCAAAGCAACGACAACGCCTTGGCCGAGAGCAAAAACGCCAGCGTGGTCAGGAAGCACATGGGCTACAGCCACATTCCCCAAAAGTACGCCAAACCCATCAACAAGTTCTATGAGGGCGTGTTCAATTCGTGGCTCAATTTGCACCGTCCGTGCCTGTACGCCACTGAGGTGGTGAGCGACCAAGGCAAGGTCAAGAAGGTCTACAAAAGCCGGGATGCAAAGACGCCGCTGGAGCGCTTGGTGCAGCTCAACGAGCGGGGTTTGGTCACCTTCAAACCGGGCACCAAGCTGGACGATCTGGTGGCGCAAGCAAACGCAAAGACTGATCTGCAAGCGGCCCAAGAGATGCAAAAGGCCAAGGCTGATTTGTTTGAGTTGTTCAACAAGCCAAGGCGTAAATTGCAGGCCTGAATCAGGGCGGAAGAGCGCAACAATTTGGGTAAATACATGCGGCTGGGGGGAGGCCTCCGGCGGCCTGGCAGGGGCCTGTATGAAGCAAGGAAGAAGACAGAAACTCCGCCCCCTTAAACTCCCAGTTTTAACCCGGTCAAGTCAAGACGCTCAGGGCATCGACTCACGCATGCTTCAGGCTCATACCTGGATTGGAAAATACTGCCCCCGTGCGCCAGGCCTCCTAGAATGCAACGCCGCCTAACACCCCAATCCGCGTCGCGTATGCCTTTAACGGCCCTGATCCTGCAGTTTGTTCGCCGCCACGCACGGGCCTATATCGCCGCCGGCCTGATGCTGCTGGGCATTGCCCTGATGACCGTTTGGGTGCCGCGCCAGATCGGCCAGGTGGTCGATGGCCTGGTGCAGGGGCGTTTGGCCGGCGCGGCGCTGTGGGTGGAATTGGGCTGGCTGCTGGGCGCTGGCCTGGCCATCTACCTGCTGCGCGCAGGCTGGCGCATGGCCTTGTTTGCAGCGGCCTACCGAATGGGGGTGGAGCTGCGCGCCCAGCTTTACCAACGCCTCTCGCTGCAAGGGCCACGCTTTTATCAAACCCACCGCACAGGCGACCTGATGGCCCTGGCCACCAATGATGTGGATGCCGTCGAGATGGCGGCCGGTGAAGCCTTGTTGGCGGGCTTTGACGGCAGCCTGACCCTGCTCTTGGTGGTGGGCGCCATGGCCTTGGGCGTCGATGCCCGGCTGGCCGCAGTGGCGCTGCTGCCCTTTCCGCTGATGGCCCTGGCCTTTTGGTGGATCTCCCGCCATGTGCATGACCACTCCAAAGCGGCGCTTGATCGCTTTGGCCACCTCAACGACCATGTGCAAGAAACCCTGTCGGGCGTGCGCACCTTGCGCGCCCTGGGGCTGGAAGCCCAAAGCGCGCAACGCTTTGGCGAACTGGCACGCTCAGCCGCCCAAGCCGGCTTTGAGGCGCAACGCTGGGAAGCCCGCTACGAGCCTGCCGTGGGCACGAGCTTGGCCTTTGCCAGTGCGGCCTCACTGGGCTTGGGCGGCTGGCTGGTATGGCAGCAGGAGCTGACGATTGGCCAGTTGACCAGCTTTGGGCTCTACCTCACGCAGCTCATCTGGCCCATGTTTGCAGCAGGTTGGGTGCTGTCACTCTGGGAGCGCGGCCGCGCGGCCTGGGGGCGCCTGAGTGCGGTGCTGGATGAACCTTTGGCGGTGGATGACGAGGGCGCTATCACCCAAGCCCCGGAGGGCGCCATCGTCTGGGACAAGGTCCACTTCCATTACCCGGGCAGTGCGCAGCCTGCGCTCGACAACGTAGCGCTTTGCCTGCAGCCGGGCAAAACCTTGGGCTTGGTCGGCCCCACGGGCAGCGGCAAGAGCACCCTCATCAAGCTCTTGCTGCGCCAATGGGCACCACAGCAGGGCCAACTGCACTGGGGGGAGCACGACATCCGCGACCACCGGCTGGCGGCCCTGCGCCAAGCCACCGCCTGGGTGCCTCAAGAACCGGTGCTGTTCAGCGCCACCGTGGCCGAAAACATCGCGCTGGCCAAACCCCAGGCCAGCCGAGAAGAGATTGCCGTGGTGGCCCGCATGGCTGCCGTCGAGGAAGACATCCTCCGACTGCCCCAAGGTTATGACACCCCGGTGGGCGAACGCGGGGTGACCTTGTCGGGCGGGCAGAAGCAACGCATCGCGATTGCGCGGGCCTTGCTGAGCGATGCCCCGGTGCTCTTGCTGGACGACGCACTCTCGGCCGTGGACACCGAGACCGAGAGCCGAATCCTGCAGCACTTGCGCCAGCACTTGCGCACCGGCCCCCGCCAGCGCAGTGTGGTGGTGGTCAGCCACCGCTTGTCGGCAGTGGCTGAGGCCGACGAGATTGCCGTGATGCGCCAGGGGCGCGTGGCTGAGCAGGGCTCTCATGCGAAACTTTTGGCCCTGGGCACCGAGAAGGGCTGGTACGCCCATCAATGGCGGATTCAGCAACTGGAGGCCTCGCTGCAAGGGGCTGGAGCCGCGCCATGAGCAGCCACAACGACAACACCAGCGCAGAATCCTCCTCCGCCCAGGCCGCCCGCCTGCTGTGGCAGGCTGCTCAGCCCGACCGCCGCACCGTGCTGTGGGGCTTGGTTTGGTTGATCCTGGCAGCGGGTCTGGATGCCGCCGGCCCAGTGCTGGGCAAGTATTTCATTGACCGTTATCTGCTGCCTCGCGACCCGATGCTCAGCACCATGGCCGCGCTGCTCATCGGGGTCTTAATCACCGGCAGTCTGGCCAGCCTCTTGCGCTATTGGCAGCTCACGCGGCTGGCCGGTGTGGCCATGCGCTCGGTGCTGCGCATCCGAGAGCAGGTCTACGGCCATGTGCTACGCCTGCCCATGAGCTTTTTTGACCAAACCATCACCGGGCAGTTGGTGAGCCGGGTGACCAATGACACCGAGGCGGTCAAACAGCTCTATGTGCAAGTGCTGTTCGTGATGATGGATGCGGTGGTCATGCTGGGCATCATGTTGGTGACCATGGCGCTGCTGGATGTGCGCCTGATGCTGATCAGCGCCGTGATGGTGCCTGCCGTGGTGGCGGTAGTCGTGGGTTACGGGCGGCTGTCCGGCCCAGCCGTGGCCCGCACCCGGGAATTGCGCAGCCAACTCAATGCCCAGACGGCCGAGTCCATTGGCGGCATGGTGGCACTGCAAGCCACGGGAGCGACTGCACGCTACGGCGAACGCTATGCCGAGGTTAACCAAGCACACTATGACTCGCGCCTGATCGAGGTGCGTGCCAACGCTTGGCTGCTGCGTCCCGCCTTGGACTTGATCCATGTGTTGGTGTTGGCCGTGGTCATTGCAGCCTGGGGCGCACAAAGCGAAGGCATGGCCCTGGACGCCCTGCAGGTGGGCCTGCTCTATGCTTTTGTGGGCAGCTTGGGCCGGGTCACCGAGCCCTTGATCCAATTGACCATGCAGTTCTCACAATTGCAGCAGGCCACGGTTTCGGCAGCCCGTGTGCACACCTTGTTGGCCCACGCCCCGGCAGAGCGGCCGAACAGCACTGGCCAAGTCACGGCTGGAGCGGTCAGCATTCGTGAACTCGACTTTGCCTATCAGCCCGATCAGCCCATTCTGAAGCAGGTGTCCATGGACATCGCACCCGGTGAGTTCATCGGCATTGTCGGCCCCACAGGCAGCGGCAAGAGCACCCTGCTCTCGCTGCTCTTGCGCTATTACCCGTTGCAGTCGCCTGAGCAGCTTTGTGTGGACGGTCAGTCGCTGGGCTTGTTGGACGAAGATGCCTTCCGCCAAGCGGTGGGCTTGGTGCCGCAAGAGCCCTTTTTGATGGCGGGCAGCGTGCGCGACAACATCGCCATGGGCCGCCCCTTGAGCCCAGAAGCCATTGAACTGGCCGCCACCCAGGCCGGTGCCAGCGGCTTCATCGCCCGACTCAGCGAGGGCTACGACACCGTGCTGGGCGAAGGCGGTGCGCGCCTGGCCGTGGGCGAGAAGCAGCTCATCGCCATCGCGCGGGCACTGGCCGGCCAGCCCAAGATCTTGCTGCTGGACGAAGCCACCTCACACATCGACACCGCCACCGAGCAAGTCGTGCAGCAGGCCTTGCACGCCCTGCGCGGCAAGATGACCTTGATTGCGGTGGCGCACCGCCTCTCCACCATCCGCGAGGCCGACCGCATCGTGGTGCTACAGCATGGCCGGGTGGTGGAATGCGACGCTCATGCAGCCCTGATGCAGATCACCGATGGCGTCTATCGGCGCCTCGTGGAGCTGCAGCAGCTCCACGAGGACGAACTGGGCGACGGCCCATGAAGCTGGCACCTTGACGCCAGGGCCTTTGCATTCAGTGCGCAGGCTTGTTTCGGTACATGGCCGCGTCAGCCTTGCTGACCAAGCTGCTGACATCGCCGCCGTCGTCGGGATAGATGGAGGCCCCCACCGACACACTGACCACACCGCCCGCATCGGTGGAGACGCCATCCAGGGGTGTGGCAAAGGCTTGCTTCAGCTTGTCAATGACCAGGGCCAAGCTGGCTTGTTCGGTAATGTCATCGACCAAGATCAAGAACTCATCACCGGCCCAACGCGCCACCAAGTCGCCTTCTCTCAGTTGCGATTGCAGGCGCTGGCCCACCGCCCGCAGCACGCGGTCGCCGGCTTCATGGCCATAGTGGTCGTTCACGGCCTTGAAGCCGTCAACATCCAAGAACAGCAGCGCAAAAGGCTTGCCGTCGTCACCGCGCCGGTGCAGCTTGATCCGGTCTTCCAGGCGCCGCACCATGGCCTCTCGGCTGGCCAAGCCCGTCAGGCGGTCGGTGGCCAGCTTGTGGCGCATGGCGGAGAAGCTCTCGGCCAGATCGCCAATTTCGTCGGAACGCCTGATGCGCAGCGGTGTATCGAACTGCCCCTCGCCCACCTCTTTGGCCGCAGTGGCCAACTTGCGCAAATCGCGCGACACGACGGAGAGGCTGAACATGCCCACACCCACCACCGCCACAGCGGCTAACAGGCTCAATAGCACTGTCTGATACACGTTGTCGGTCACCGTCTTGAGAAAGTCGCTGCGCGGCACAGCCACCGCAATGATCCAGTCCAGGCCTGCCGTGTCTCTGATGCGCGCATAAGCCACCTGCACCGGCACGCCGTCTGGCCCCGTGATCTTGCGGGCGCGCACCCCTAAATCGCCTTCTTGGCCCCGCATCAAGGCCCGCACTTCATGGTGTACGGACGCCAACAAGGGGTCGTCGCTATCGCCGGCATTCAGTCGTTGATGCACGCCCTGCTCGTCACGGCGCAGGTAGTCGCCCCGGGAGGTAGCGATGAGATTGCCGTCAGGCTCTTCAATAAAGGCAAAGCCGTGGCGGCTGACGGGCAAAGAGCGGACAAAGTCACTCAGTAACTTGAGCGACACATCGGTGGCGACCACGCCCTTCATGGCGCCGTCCTGCCCCAACACTCGTCGAGCCCGCGTGGCCACCAGCTCATTGGTGCGAAAGTCTATGTAGATAGACGTCCAGGTGTCAGTGGCCGCCGCTGCTGCGGCCTTATACCAAGGGCGCTGGCGTGGCTCAAAGACTTTGGACTCCTGCTCGGCAGGCCCCAATGCGCCATCAATGCCCGAGAAGCGGTAGAGCGTGCGCGGCCCCTCGCCGCGCAAGCGCAGGCGCAACTGGGCCTCAGATTCAGAATCACGCCAGAGCCCGAAGAAGTGGCCTTGCTCATCGCCATAGTAGGCATAGTTGTTCAGCCCACGGTGGACTGAAGTGGCCAGCCAAAACCGCGTGCGCAAGGCCGCCACATCATTGGCAATGCTCTTTGGTGCTGCTACGCCCTTGGGAAAGGCCGTTTCCAGCACTGCACCGGAGCCATACACATGCCGCTCAACCGCTTGGGCAATGCGCGACACGGTTTCCGTCAGCAACTGGTCTGACAAGCTGTCTACCGCATTGCGACCAGCGCGGTAAGACAGAGCGCCCAAGATCACGGCCAATACCAAGACCAACACCACATAGGGCACGGTCAGCAGCTGACCCAGACTCAGCCTGCGAAAAATGGGCATTCGACACCTCCGAATCCTGACGGCTCACCGGGACTGAGCCGCGCAGTGGCCTCCCTCGAGAGCCACTGCTTTCTGACAATCATTCGGCTCAGTCTACCGCGTCAAATGTGCGGATTCAGTGCGAAAGTGGGGGGGCGCCCCTAGGGCAAGCCCCGTTCTGAATGCGAATCAGGGCCTCAGTCTCTTCGGGTGACTTGTCACCGGCGTCACGGCTTGAGCGCAGCCAAGCGAGCACGCTCACGGGCTTCGTCCTCGCGGATATGGGTGATGAAGTAGCGTGCATAGAAACCCGCCATGCCCAGGGTGATGGCAATGACGGCAGCGCTCAACAGGCCATAGTCGGTGGTGAAGAAATCGGTCAGTGCGTGCATGGTTCCCTCCTTCAGGGCGTCGATCTGCGATGCCGCTATCTGACACCCTAGGAGACCCCGAGGCTTTGCGTTGGCGCAAGGCCACTGATCTCCTCATGCACAGCGTTTGACATGGATCAGACTGGCCCTTGGAAGCCACCTGCGCGAAAGGTCAACACCAGGGTGTCACGATGGCCTGCCCCTCCGGTACTGAGCGGCTGAATAGGGGTTGACTCATGGATCTCCCGCTCATCGTCCAAGAGCAGGGTGCTCCAGGACTCGCTCAAGGTGAAGCGCAAGCCCTCGTGACTCTGAGCTGCAAACACCCGGGTCTCACCGCCCTTGATCTGATGCCTCCCGACCATGGTGACCGCCACTAAATCCACCCCATCGCGATGAGCGCCCTCAGGGGTAGGGCGACCAATGCCGTCGGTGGTGTCGATTCGGAAAATGTGAGCTTCCACATACCAGGGCTGTACACCCTTGAGCGCGCTGACCCGCGCGCCCAGAGCCACCAACCAACGCGCCCACAGCGGGTGCTGGGCCATGCCCGGTTGCATGGGCTCGAAGAGGCGCTCGATGCCGCCATGCAAGGCGTTGTACTCCACCGGCTGCCAGTGCGCACGGTGCGGCACTTGGCGCACGACGTCACCCTCGACCACAAAGCAACTATGCCGCCGCCGACGGTAGCGCCCGCCATCTTTGAGGTAGGCGTCGGGCGGCAGGTCGTCCCAGTAAGCCCGCCAGTCTTTCAAGCCCTCAACAGCCACGCCCATCAAAGCCCCACCACCCGCAGCATCCAGCACCGCATAGCCCTGACGGGCCAAGGTGTCGTCCACAAGTTCCGGAGGGGTGACGGGCGGCTTCAGCATGATGAGGAGGGCTCAACGAAAGGCAAACATCGGGGTGGGCATTGTGCCCCTGAGCGAGGCGCTTTAGCCGGTGAGTGATTGAGGTACAGGTGCATTCGCTGACCATGCCGCGGGGCGGACCCGAACAAGTTCCCCCAAGGCCTGATGAACTTTCCGAAGTAGCTCATGCAACGGATGGCGAGCACGCAGCGCCACAAGCATTCCCCTCCGCTCATGTCACCCGGCCTGCGGCCTCCTTCTTTACTTCGCTCTGGGGAACGCCTGTGCCACTGCGTCATCATCCTCTCGGCCTACGATACCGGGCCTTAGTCAGCCAGCAGCCACTTTGCGCTGCAGCGCTGCCTTCGCAGCGCGTGTACGCACCCATCCGCAGGGGAACTTGGAGGCGTGATGCAGCGAAGTAAAGGAGGAGGCCAAGGCCTTTGGCCTTGGACGGGGGACATGAGCGGAATCATGCCGCCATGGTCCCCTGCGTGCACCCAGCTCCTCAGGGTTTGAGTACTCCCCCTCAGCCAACCTCACCCCGCCATCGTCAGCGCAATCTCCCCCACGCCTTCCACTTGGCCGGTGATCTTGTCGCCCATCACGACCGGCCCCACGCCTTCTGGCGTGCCGGTGTAGATCACGTCGCCGGCTTGCAGGTGGTAGTAGGTGGAGAGGTCTTCGATGATCTCGCGGATGTTCCAGATCAAGAGATTGACATTGGACGACTGCCTGGCTTGGCCATTCACCTGCAAGGCGATGGCACCTTGCTCGATCACCACACCCGGCATGGGCACCACGGGTGAAATCACTGAGCCGTTCTCCACGTCTTTGCCCAAATCCCAAGGGCGGCCTTTGTCGCGAGCCACGAGCTGCAAGTCGCGTCGGGTCATGTCCAGGCCGCAGGCATAGCCGTAGATCAGCTCATGCGCGTCCGCCGCCTTGACCTGAAAGCCGCCCTTGCCCAGCACCACCACCAACTCCATCTCGTAGTGGTAATTGGCCGTAGCTGGCGGATAGGCGATGGTGGCGCCGGATTCCACCAAAGAGTGCGGTGACTTGGTGAAGTAAAAGGCCCGTTCATTGGCCTTGTCCACCGGCTTGCCCACCATCTCCATGGCGTGCGCGTGGTAGTTACGGCCCACAAAGAAGAGGCGGTGCACAGGCAAGCGCTGGGCGCTGCCTTGCACGGCGAGTGAGGGCGTGGCGGGCGGTGCCCACAGAAAGTTGGTGTTGCTCATGATGTCTCCTGATCAGCCTCGATTTTCATAGACACCGAGCTTGCGGTGCAGCGGGGATTCATCGGCCATGAAGATAAAGGCCGCGTCGGTGTCAGACCGATTGCGTAGGCTCACCGCGGTGTAGCCTGGCGCGCAAGCTGTGTCGGCCTCGGCCAGCGTGAAGGCATGGCCCTCCACGTCAATGTCCGCACTGCCTTCGATCTGGTGGAACACGCAGGCGGGTGAGCGGGCGGGCAGGCGCAAGGTTTGGCCGGGGCGCAGCATCAGCGCATAAAACCCCAAAATATTTTCGGCGTCGTCACCCGTCTCGGGGTTGATGTAGCTGACCTGCACGCACGCCAATTCAGGCTGGTCTTGGGCCAGTGCTTCCAGCGCCGCGCGGGTGTCCACCCAAGGGTAGCGCAGCATGGGGTAGGCCCGCGCGCTACGGGTAAAGACCGGCGTGGGCGCCACCCCCGCGCGGCGGAAGGAGGCGTCACCTCGGCCCGGTTTGACGGCCTGGCGCTCGCCGTTCACGTGATAGCTGGCCTCCATGTAGTAGACCAAGGGCAGGTCCAGTACATCGAGCCACACCACCGGCTCATCGCCATCGTGGCCATGCTCGTGCCACAGGCCGGTGGGGGTGAGGATCAGGTCGCCACGGCTCATGGGGCATTTTTCGCCATCGACCGTGGTGTAGGCGCCCTCACCTTCCACGATCATGCGCACCGCATTGGGCGTGTGGCGGTGGCTCGGCGCCCACTCGCCGGGCAGCAGCAGTTGCATGCCGAGGTAAATGGCTGCGCTGGCTTGCATTTTCTCTAGCCCGTGGCCGGGGTTGGCCAGCACCAGCACGCGGCGCTCAGCCTTCTCAATCGGGGTCAGCTCGCCGGCTTGCAGCAGCAAGGGTTTCAGGCTGGCATAGGGCCAGTGGGTGGGCTTGGTTTGCCGGGTGGGCACCTTGGGTGGCAGCACCGCACGCAGGCTGGGCCACAGAGGCACCAGGTTCAAAGCCTTCAGCTCATCGCGGTAGCGTTGAGGCAGGTCTTCAAGTTTGCCAAGTTCGTTCATGCGTTGGCTCCTGCGTTGCTGCTGAGGGCCAAGCAGTTGTCCACGTTCCAGCCATACAACCATTCCATCGCGTCATAGAAACGCTCGGCACTGCGACCGCGCCACAAGTCATTGCGCACCAAGCGCTCGACGCCCCTGGCATGGTAGATGCGCCCCATCTCGCGGGCGGACAGCACGATGCGCGCGGTGCGAGCCACGCGGGAACGCTGATAGAGGTCCAAGGCCTGATCCCAATCGTTACCTTGCACACGCAGGGCCTCGCCCAGCGTCACGGCGTCTTCCAAGGCCATGCAGGCGCCTTGGGCCATGTACTGCGTAGTGGGGTGGGCAGCATCGCCCAGCAGGGTGACCCGGCCATAGGTCCACTGGCCAATCGGCTCTTTGTCCGCCGTGGCCCAGCGCCGCCAGCTCTTGGGCAGCTCAATCAATTGCCGCGCCTTGGGGCAGATGCCCTGAAAGTAGCTCTCCACCTCGGCCTTGCTGCCGTCGCGCACGCCCCACTCCTCTTGCTCACGGCTGTGAAAGGTGACCACCACGTTGTACTGCTCGCCGCCGCGCAGCGGGTAGTGCACCAAGTGGCAGTTGGGGCCGACCCAGATGCTGGCGGCGTTCCACTTCAGTTCATCAGGGAAGTCGGCCTTGTCCACCACGGCGCGGTAGACCACATGGCCGGTGACGCGGTGCGGGTCGTTCACATACTGCTGGCGCACCACCGACTTGACGCCATCTGCGCCGATCAGGGCCACGCCGCGATGCGGCTGGCCGTGCTGGTCGATGGCGGTCACGCCCTGCTCGTCCTGCTCCACCCGCTCGATGCGGGTGCTGGTCACGCAGCTCACCTTGCCCGTGGCCTGTGCCCCCTCCAGCAAGGCACCGTGCACGTCAGCGCGGTGGATGACGGCGTAGGGGTTGCCAAAGCGCGCACGAAATCGCTCGTCGGTGGGGATCTTGCCCACCTGATACTCGTCGAGGGCGTCGTACATCACCATGTAGTCGGTGAAGACCGCGCGGCTGCGGGCCAGTTCGCCCACGCCCAGCGCGTCAAAGGCATGAAAGGCATTGGGGCCGAGTTGTATGCCGGCCCCAATCTCGCCCATCTCTGCCGCCTGCTCCAGCACCCGCACCTCAAAACCTTGGCGGGTCAAAGCCAGCGCGGCGGCCAAGCCGCCGATGCCGCCCCCGGCCACCAACACCGGGCCGCCTTGCGTTGATGAGCGTTTCGCATCATTGGGCATGGTGTCTCCATATATTTAATCAGTACACTGATGATTAGTATAGTCATAATTAGCCTAGCCCCCACTAGGGATGACCCTCGCCGCCTCGCACCCTGCCCTCCCCCATGCCTGCCTCTGCTGTTGACCTCGACACCCTGCCCGGCCACCACATCCGTCGCCTGCATCAGATTGCCGTGGCGGTGTTCTTGCAAGAAACCGAAGCCCACGGCGTCACGCCCGTGCAGTTCGCGGCTTTGCAAGCCGTGGCCAATACCCCTGGTTTGGATCAGCGCAGCCTGGCGGCGCGCATCGGGCTGGACACCTCCACCCTGGCCAATGTGGTGGACCGGCTGGAGACCCGTGGCTGGATGCAGCGAAATGCCTCCCCCGAGGACAAGCGGGTGCGCCTGCTCAGCCTCACCCATGAGGGTGAGCAGTTGCTGACCGGTGTGCTGCCCGACATGCATCGCGCCCAAGAGCGCATCCTGGCGCCCTTGCCCAAGGCCGAGCGCAAAGAGTTCATGCGCATGCTGCGCACTTTGGTGGACGCCAACAACGAACTGAGCCGAGCGCCCAGCACTTCACAGTAAGCCCCGTCTTTCGCGCACTCCGCATGAGGTGCGCTGGCTATCATCCGCGGCTCTTTCGTCTGGGAGGCCGCATGGCGCTCACTGTTTTGCTCGCAACGACCGTGTTTCTCTCGGCGTTCCTGCTGTTCTTGATCCAGCCCATGGCCGCCAAAGCCATGCTGCCCACCTTTGGTGGCACCTCGGCCGTCTGGGTCACCAGCCTGGTGTTTTTTCAGACCACGCTGTTGCTGGGCTATGCCTATGCGGACCGCCTGAATGCGTGGCTCGGCGCGCAAGGCCGCGTGCGGGTGCACATCGGCTTGTTGCTGGCCTCCTTGGTGTTCTTGCCCTTGCAGATACTGAACAGCACTGCAGGCGTGTCAGGGGATGCATCCCCCAGCACGGGGGTCTTGACCCTGCTGCTGGTCACCTTGGGCTTGCCTTATCTGCTGCTGTCGTCCACCGGACCGCTGCTCCAGGCCGTCCACCACCTGCGCTTTCCAGCCCGCAATGTCTATCGGCTCTATGCCATCTCCAATCTGGCCTCGCTGATCGCGCTGGTGGCTTACCCCTTCACCATCGAGCGCTTGTGGCCTGTCGAGACCCAACTGCAGGTTTGGAGCGCGGCTTACCTGCTGTTCGTGCTCTTGTGTGGCGCCACACTTTGGCTGTATGCCCGCAAGGGGCCTGCAAGCCCACCGCAGGTCCAGCCCCGTAAGCCCGTCGAAGCTGCAAGCATCGCCCCTGACACCCCGCCCACGCTGCTGGCCCAGGCCCGCTGGCTGGGTCTGGCGGCCCTGGGGTCTGCCTTGCTGGTGGCCACCACCTCGCACATGACCCAAAACATTGCCAGCATTCCGCTGTTCTGGGTGTTACCGCTGGGCGTCTATCTGCTGTCGTTTGTGATCACCTTTGACAACAGCCAGTGGTACTCCCACCGTTTAGCGCTGGTGCCCGTGATGTTTGCCCCGCCGCTGATGATCTTGACCGTCTTTGCCGAGGCGGAACGCCTCAGCCTGATCTCCACGCTGACGGTCAACACGCTGGGCTTGTTGGTGTGCTGCTGGTTCTTGCATGGTGAATTGGCCCATGCACGGCCCCAGCCCCGCTACCTCACCCGCTTTTATCTGATGCTCAGTGCCGGTGGTGCACTGGGCGGCGCTTTGGCCAGCATCGCCGCACCCGCACTGTTCAACAGCTTCATCGAGTTCCGCCTGCTCTTGGTGGTATTCGGAGTGGTCTCCCTCATCAGCTTTTGGGGCTATCTGACGCGCAACATCGTCGCCAAGGGCCTTTTGGGCTTGCTGGTCTTGAGTGTCGGCGCAGGCGCCCTGCTGGCCGGACACAGTGTTTACACCGACCAGCATGGCCGTGTGGTTGCGCTGCGGAATTTTTATGCCGTCACCTCGGTGAAGGAACGCACGCTGAGTAATGGCCAAGTGCAGCGCACGCTCTACAACGGCAACATCCGTCATGGCTCGCAGTTTGTGATGCCTGAGCACCTGCAGCGCAGGCCCGGTGACTATTACGGCGCCCACAGCGGCATCGGCAAGCTCATGGCGGCACGTCCTGACACACGCCAACAGATCGGCGTGATTGGCCTGGGCGCAGGAGTGATGGCCAGCTATGCGCGCGCGGATGATCACTTCACCTTCTTTGAGATCAATCCACAAAGCATAGAAGTCGCTGAATCGCAGTTCACTTATTTGCGAGACGCCCGGGGCCGCATGGAGATGCGGTTGGGGGACGCACGCGTCGAGTTGCAAAAGCAAAAGGCCGCAGGGCAGGCTACAGGGTTTGACCTGCTGGCGGTGGACGCCTTCTCCGGTGACGCCATCCCCGTGCATCTGCTCACTCAAGAAGCTCTGGCGCTCTACCTGTCCCACCTCAAGCCGGATGGTGTGCTGGCCATCCACATCTCGAACAAATACCTGGACCTGCGGCCGGTGTTGGCAGTGCTCGCGGGGACTTTGGACGCAACAGCATGGGCCTTCGACGGCCGCCCCAGCAACGACCACGAGGCCAGTTCCCTGTGGGTGATGTTGACCCCGAACAAGTCCACCACAACCCCGCCCGCATGGCACAGAGAGGCCCAAAAGCTGACCCCGCCGACCAGTGATTCAGACCGTTTTCTGTGGACGGACCTGAAGAACAACCTCTTCGATGTGATGATCTTTCAGCGCTGAACCCAAGGCAGCGTCACGATGACCTTGAGGCCCGGCTCGGCTTGAGCAAACTGCAGCGTGCCGCCATGCGCCTCGGCCACTAGGCGGCAGAGGTGCAGCCCTAGGCCTACGCCGCCGGTGGAGCGTCCCCGCGCGGCATCAGTGCGATAGAACGGTTCGGCCAAGTGGGCCAATTGCTCGGGCGTGACGCCCGGGCCATGGTCGCGCACGGTCAAGGTCATGTCTCGGGTCGACCAGGCGGCATGCACTTCAACGGGCGCCCCCGCACCGTGGCGCAAGGCGTTGTCGATTAGGTTGCGCAGCAGCAGGGCCAAGCGCGTGCGGTCACCTTGCCACGCCGGCGCTTCGCCGCTGAGGCTCAACTGCACGGTGTCTGGCGTGACACAGGCCTGCACCGCCTGTTGCAGCAGCGTGAGCCAATCGATGGGCTCCAGGTTCAAAGCTTGGTGGCGCTGGGCCAAGCGCTCGCTCTCCAGCAGGTCGGTGATGAGGTCGCGCATCTCGGCCAGGTCGCGCAGCAGCGCGTCGCGCGAGGCGCCCTCTTCCACCAGTTCAGCATTCAGGCGCGCCCGGGTCAGTGGCGAGCGCAGTTCATGGCTGATGGCCAGCAACAGCGCGCGCTTGGCATCCAGCATGCCACTCAGATCTGTGGCCATGTGGTTGACGCGCTGGGCCAACTCACCCAGCTCATCAGCCCGGCGCACCGGAATGGGCTGGCTGAAGTCGCCCTGGCCGTAACGGCTGACACCGGCCGCAATGTCGTCCAAGGGTTTGAAGAGGCGGCGCACCAAGGCATAGGCCAAGCCAGTCAAGGTGAGCAGCACGGCCAGCGTGATCCAGCCCACCATTTGTGGCTGGCTCGCATCCAGAGCCTGCACGTCCAGGCCGAAGGTCAGGGTGTGGCCATCGGCGGTTTGGCGCACCATCCAGGTCCGAGGGCCGGGGTGATTGGGGTGCTCCGGCGCATCAGCCCCGGGGCCCGCACCATGCGCTATGCGGCGGCGGTGCTCAGGCGGAGGGTATCGTGCGGACGCAGCAGCGGCGGCACTGCGGCCCAGTCCGCGCCGGCCGATTGCCAGCTGCAGCACCGGCCTGCGGATCTGCATGGACAGCGGCAGGCGTTGGGTCAGAGCCTGCGCCCGCCAGATGCTCGGCGGCGCTGCCGATCGTCGTGCGGCCAGGCGGTCCATATAGTCGCTGACCAGCGGCGGACGACCTGCGCCAGCCTCTCGCCAACGGCGCGCTGCATACGCCGACGGAGAAGATCAAACGACATGGCCACGGCCAGCAGCACGAACAGCAGCACCAGCTTCAGGCCCAGCGAGCGCTGCCAGCGCTGCGCAGCGCGCCGGCCAGCGGGCGGCCGCACTGTTGGCTCCCGGGTGGCGGAGCGTAGAAGCGGCCTCTCGCGCTCGTTCGTGCTGCGCTCATGCCGCCTCTCCCGCAAAGGCATAACCGGCGTTGCGCAGGGTTTTGATGCAGTCCAGTGGCTCCAGCTTTTTGCGCAGGCGCGAGACAAGGATGTCCACCGCCCGGGTGTAAAGGTCGGCATCATGGCCGCGCAAGCGGCTGAGGATGTCGTCGCGGCTGAACACCTTGCGCGGCGCTTGGGCCAGCAGCAACAGCAATTCATATTCGGTGCCGGTGAGCTCCAGGCGCGTGCCCTGGCGCCACACCTCGCGCCGCGCCGAGGTCGATCTCCAGCCCGTCGAAGCGCAGCATGCTCGGCCGTGCGCGCCACGCGGGCGCCGCAGCCGGCCTGCGTCCGGCGCAACACGGTGCTGGAGCCGGCGCGGCCAGCTCGCGCGGCTCAAAGGGCTTGGGCAGGTAGTCGTCGGCGCCCATCTCCAGGCCCACCACCCGGTCGGTGAGCTCGCCGCGCGCGGTCAGCATCAGCACCGGCGTGCTGTGCTGGCGGCGGATCTCGCGCAGCACCTCAAAACCGTCCATCTCGGGCAGCATCACATCCAGGATCACCGCCTCGAAGCGCGCTCGGCGGCGCAGGCGCGCCAGGCCCTCGCTGGGCCGCCTGGCGTGGATGCACCTCGAAGTCGAAACGCTGTAAGTAGGTGGCCAGCGGCGGCGCCAGGTGTTCGTCGTCGTCGATCAGCAGGATGCGGTGCATGACAAAGGGATAAAGAAGGAAGGCCGACCGTGAGTGTGCATCACGGTCGGCCGGGGCCTCTTAGCGCGCTGGCGCATCCTTGGGGCCATGGCCACGATGTTCGCCCGGGCGACCTTCAGGGCCATGGCCCATCATGCCCTTACCGCCGCGACGGTTCATGAACTCGCGCACCTTTTGCTGCTGCTCGGGCTTCAAGCTGTTGAAGAAGGTGGCCGCCGCGCTGATGACCTGCGGGCTTTGCAGGCGGATGGCCTCCGTCTTCTCGTTGACCAAGGTCTGAGCCTTGGCCACGTCAAACTGGTTGCCGGCAATCAGGGCTTGCATTTGCTCGCGCATGGCGCCGGGCTGGCCGCCCGACATGGCTTTGCGCTGGGCGTCCAGTTGGGTCCCCAGGGCCACCAGATATTGCTTCTGGGTGGCGTCCAGGGCCAGCTCTTTGCTGATGCGGTCGGTCATGCGCTCGCGCATCTGGGCCATGTCGGCCTCGCTCATCTGGCCGTGGCGGCCAAAGTGGTGAGAGCCGCCTTGGCTGTAGGCCACGCCGGCCACGAGAGCGCCTGCGCTGACGGTGGCGATGAGGGTGCGTTTGATCCAGGTCTTCATGGTGACTCCTTCAGGGTGAAATCGTTGTTGCGATGGGTGTCACTGTGCCTGGGGGGGGCTGAGATGTCCTTTCGGCGCGGTTTCGCTGTGTTTCGTTTATACGCCGGCAGCCACCGCTTTGGTCAACCCATATGCATTAGCACCGTGGCCGTGCCCACCCATTGCAGCGGGCTGGGGGGTCTATCGCCTTTAGGGTCATGGCGGCGATGGATGAAGCCACCGGCGCCAAGAGCGAAGAAAACGGGGTGACCGCCCGGCGGGGTGGCGTTGCAGCAGCTGCGTCCACAACGTGTAGGCCAGCAAGGTGGCCAGCAATGCCAGGTAGCCCACGGCCAGCAGCGCTGTGCCGTTGATGGCCCGCAGCTGCGCCTCCACGCCGCCCACCCCGTCGCTCCACACCGCCAGGGCAAAGAACGGCACGATGGGCACCAGGCTGCTCCACACGATGAAGGGGAATGGCGCATAGGCCCCGGCCTGTGCCGCACGGCGCGCCACCAGGTTGGACACGGCCCACATGAAGGCGGCCCCCAGGGTGAGCACGAAGCCCGCCAGCGTCATCTGCCCCTTCGCCGTGCGCGCCGATCATCATCAGGCCGACGAAGGCGATGGCGAGCCCGAACCGTGCACAGGGCTGCGCGCTCGCCCAGAGGTGGCCATGATCAGGGGGAAAAGCCCTGCGTCTGCATGACCACGGAGGCCATGCCGTCATGCCCAGGCAGTCCAGGAACCGAGCACGAACTGGCGACGTCCATGCCGTAGAGGGCCCAGGCGCCCATGGCCGAGACGAGGCT
>JAXHNT010000063.1:0-12139 GCA_034520165.1 Ideonella sp. | reverse complement strand
CCTGCTGCGGTAGAACCCCAAAGGAACGTGATGCGAAAGATCGGAGTGGCCTTGTTGGTCGTTGGCTTCATCTGGCTGGGTGCCCTGCAGATCCTCGTCGTCGTTCGGGCCGGAATTCGGCCAGTGCTTGCGGGTCAGTATCACCAGCTCGACGCCGAGCCTGCCCGCCAGTATTCGGCCAGTGAGGTTGAGGCAAAGATCCACGCGACTGCGAGCGATGCCTATGACGCGGCAACAAGGTGGTTTCTGCTGCCTGGGTTACTCATGCTGGCTGGCGGTTTAATGGCTGCGCGCCCGACCCCTAAAGCTGAACAGGCGGTCGCGCCGCAGTGAGTCAGTAGTGCTTGGGCGCAGCCAGGTGATTAGCCGTTGTAGACAACGGCGATCTTGTTGCCCGTAGGGTCCCGCATATACGCGGCATACCAGTTGGGCCCGTAGTCGGCACGCGGGCCAGCCGCCCCTTCGTCTTGCGCACCTTGTGCCATCGCCGCTGCATAAAACGCGTCGACCTGGGCGGGCGACGCGGCCGGAAACGCCACCATCACCCCATTGCCTGCACTGGCCGGCTCACCGTTAAAGGGTGTGCAGACCCACACCGTCGGGCCTTCACCACGGCCCTCTGCCGAGTAGCCCCGCCAGCCCGGAAAGTTGGCATGCGAGGACCAAGCGAGGGTGGCCAGCACCTGATCGTAGAAGGCATGGGCGACGGCGGCATCTTTGGCACCCAACGTAACGTACAAATTCATGGTGTTTCTTTTTTAAGTGAAGCTTGCGAGTGGCGACGCCAAGGCGGCGTCGTGCGTCATCTCAGGCAAGAGATAAATACTGTATGCAATAACAGTATTCTGTGCAAGTCATTTCTCTGCGGAACAGCGCAGTCTGGGGCGGCTGTTTTGACCTATGGAAGCCGACACCAACGACGCCAGTGGCGCATTTAAGGGCGCTGGCTGTGGCGTGTCGAGTGCAGGGTCTGGAGGGGCGGGCCTGGGCTTTCCGTCAATGACCGTGGAGCATCGCAGCCGAGTCTGGTGACTGCTTCGGGCTGGGAGCGGGCGTCCGGTGTCTGCTGCCCGAGTGACAGCTTCCGACCCTGAGCCGACATCCGCCGCCCTAATTTGCCAGCCCTGAAGCTGACGATCGAATCCCCGCGCAGGCACCCGATGGCGGCCCGCAGCAGAAGGGCGCACATCGGCGGGCATCAATCAAGGTGAATAGGGCGCAGCGTGCGGCTTGAGGACATGCGGGCTCACTCCTAGGGAGCGTCGTGTGCGAGCCATTGGCCGGTCGCCGCAGCGGGCGCCGGATGGAGCTGTGCTTTGCTACAAACGCCACCGCCCCGAGTAGGACACGCTGTGCCGGCTGGCGCAGCAGCATGCAGCGCGCCAGGCTCGTGCGCAGGGCGGACTGCCACCAAGTGCGCGGGCAGCGGCAAGTCTTGCAGGACGGTGCTCACAAGGACTTTTGCTTGCCGCGCCGGCAACGCCCTGGCCCCACACTCCGCATACGAAGTATTGGGGATGCCTGGCCGCCACCGAACATCCACAATTTGGCTTCCTCGCCCGCTTGTAAGGACACCGTATGTCGCCACTTCCGCTTCTGGCCTGCATGGCTGTGCTTTGGGCCTTGTTGCAGGCCTGGTTGCTGCCTCTCGTCAAGGAGAGATGGAAGGGCGAAGACCTGGGTGGCAAGATGGCGCGTGCCGGCACGCTGGTGGTGGCGGAGAAGTTGCGCAACCTCGCAGCCATCGGCACCATCGCGGTTAGCACAGTGGTAGTGCTGGTGGCGCTCGCCGGCTGGCTGGGCAGTACCGGCACGGTGTGGCCCAAAGCGATGATCGACACCGCAGCCGGGCTGTACCAAGGCGCCAAGGCCTGGGCCGACGGCTACGGCTCCGCGCTCGGCACCATCGGGTTGGTAGCGGCCGTGTTCGTGCTTTGGCGCGCCGCGCGGCGCGCACGCGCGCGTGTTGGCGAGGTGTGGGCCGCGCAGGCCCAAGAACGCTTCGACGCGATGCGACAAGACCCCGCGCTGCTGGAGGGCGCACACCGCGACCCCGAGTTGCAGCCGGCTGTGCAGGCCATCGACGCCGCGATCGCACGCCTGCGCCAGCAGGAGGAAGCCGAGCCGCCCGACGAAGGCGCGATCGAACGTGCGCGCGCCGCGCTCGGCCGGGCGCTGTCGAACCTCGCCATCGAGATGGCGCGCAGGCAGGTGGACTTTCCTGCCGCCGCCGGCAGGGCCGCCGCCGCGGAAGCGGAGGAACACCAGAGCGGCTGGCAGCGCTTCCTTCGCGCGCTGTCGAGCAAGAAGTTCTCTGAGGACATGGGCCTCGTGAAGAAGCCTGCAGGCTGGGTGATCACGGCGCTACTGTTCGTGTCGCTCACCGGTTGGGCGGCCGAGCCGCTGGCCGACAGCCTGCGGCTGGCCGTGAACAACCTTCGCGTGCAGCTGATGCAGGCGCAAGCGCAGCGCGATCTCGAAATTGCGCTGTCTCAGGCACCGCTGGCGCCATCGGCCCAGGACGTGCCACCGGCGGCCGACGTCTCCGAGGCGCAGGTGAACCAGGCGGCGCGGCTGATCTCGCGCGGCTTCGTGCGCACGATCGCGCGCGCCCCGTTGATCAACTCGGCTACGGCCCGCAGCCCGCATGCCGAAACCGAATTCGCGCGCGCGGCGCTGGCCCAGCAACAATTGGTCGCCGACGCCGACGCCGACGCGGCATTTCGCCTGCGCGCCGACGCGCACAACACGGTGGAACCCGCCGGGGCGCTTAAGCACAGCGAAGAAGCGCTTCACCCGCCGCTGCGCGATTTGCAGGCACGCCAGCCGGCGCGCTTTGCGTCAATGCTCGAACGGCTGGAGGCGCGCTACGGCGCGCCGATGTCGCCGCTAGACGCGCAAGGCAAGCTGACCGCGCGGCTACTTGATGAGGCCTTCGGCGCGGTCGATCTGAAAACTGAGGGCGAACTGGCCAAGCAATCGCAGAAGCTGGTCAAGGATGTCGGCAAGGATGCCGTCAAGACCTGGGCCAACGGGGCGCTCAAGCAGTTTCTAGCCGACACGCTGGCTGGCGTGGCGCGGCCCGAGGTAAGGCAGGCGTTCCACTTTGAGATGTCGGCCGAAAACCGGGCGTTTCTCGAATCGCTCTCGGCCCATGAGGGGCGCGGCTGGAGCGCCGGCGCGGCTGCCGAACGCGAGGCGCGCATGGCCACCCAGGTGGCGGCCAAGATCGCAGAACTGCACCCGCTACCCGAGCGCGAGATCGTGCGCGAGCGCCTCGGCGGCTACGAAAGGCTGTTCCCGGCCGAGGACGCACCAACGGGTAGTGGCGGTGGCGGAGGAGGTGGTGGCGGAGGAGGTGGAGGTGGCGGCGGTGGAGGTGGCAACAAGAGCCAGGGCCGCCCGTCGGCCGCTCCGCATGCCGCGCAGGCTCGGGCCACCAACTTCCACGTCGCATCCCGCAGTTTCCGCGTGCGCGGCGTGTTGGTCGGGCAGGCGCTCGAGGGTACCGCGCTCGATGCCACCGACATACGCTGGAAGTTGCAGCCGCCCACGCGCCCCGGAGCCGCCACGCGCGTGGCTCTGGAATTGCGCATCGCGGCCAGGCCGACGAGCGTGCCGGGCTGGATTGCCATCGGCAGCCTCGACGCCGGTGTGCTCAACCAGGGCCTGCGCTACGCGGCCGACCAGCGCGTCGTCGCTACCACCATCACTGGCGGCGACGGCCGCGCGGTGAGCCGGCTGACCTACCTGCACCCGGTGCTCGCCGACACGCCGTTGGGCTGTCGCGTGATTGAGGCCGATCGGCTAGTCGATACCTTCACCGCATCGCGCCCAAGCCGGCTGGTGGATCCCGCGGTGGCCGAACTCGCGGGCGACCGCGAGCAGATGTACCGCTGGCTCGGCCTCGTCGGCCTGGCCGAAGCGGTGGCCGCGCGTGGCGGCGACCACTGCCCGGCAAGTCAGGTGCAGAACGCCGCCGAGCGGCGCCGGCTCGGGCCGGTGCGCTTCTCCGCCGCCATGGAGGCGGCGCTGACGCAATTCGTCAGTGCCCGCCAGGCCTCCCCCGCGGGCGGTACCGATCTGCTGGCGCGCGCGCAGCGCTGTGCCGGCGCGGCGCCTGCCGACGTTGGCCGCTGCCTGTGCGAAAAGGCTGCACCCGGCGGACTGCCAGCGAACTATTGGTTCCCCGAGGACCACACCTCACAGGTGCGCGAGAAGAAAGCGCGGCTCGATGCCCAGCTGAGCTGGCTGCGGCCAACTCCGGATCGCCTGGGCCACATCGACTTCTGGACCCACACCACGTTTGCGCTGCGCGACGGCAAGAGCGGCGTCAGCGACGAGAACAGCACCGCCGCACTCGACTTCCCGCAGCCACAGCTTAGCGCGCTGCAGCAGGTGGTATCGCGCAGCATCGGCGCCTACGCCACCGGATCGCTGCGCAGCCCCGCCCCCGAAGACTTCCTGGGCCCGCTCGAAGAGTTCGTACTCGCGCAACGCCTGGTCCGCGCGGCGCTAGCGGGGCAACTCGGGAGCGACTTTCCGCTGTCGCGCTTGATTGAACTCGAGCGCCAGACGCGCCGCTTCGTGCCCGCGCAGCCAACGATGCGCTGGGAAGCCACCGGCGACCCACGCGAACTGCAGACGACGCTGCAGCAGGCTGACGCGGGCGCTGCCGAACGCTACCGCGCGCACCAGATCGACCAGGGCACGCGCGCGCAGCAACGCGCGCCGGTGTGCGCCGCCGCGTCGCTGTAGCGGTGCCGCAGCGCGCTCGCCGGCTCAGGTCCAATTCCGGGCCATGAACTTGTCAGCTGTAAACGGCCATTGACCAGCTACCGCTTGTGGCCGGTAGCAGCCGGTCGACCCGAGTGCGCAATCGACCGCAACGGCTGCAAACCAGTCGTCCAACGACGCGACTTTGGTCCCCAACGAGCCGACATGCGCCGATCCCGCCATAGGCCCCCATCTCTCACAGCTTTCACGGCCTGCAACAACAGCAATCCTCAAACCTGAATCGGCCCCCACCCCACCGGGCTTTGCGCCGCCACCCACGCCGTGGTCGCCCATGCCGCCACATTCACCGGCAAGGTCGCCGGGTCCACTTGTTCCAGGGTGTCGTTCTCGGTGTGGTGTACATCAAAGTAGCGGGTGCCGTCTTGGGTCAGCTCCAGGCCGGGCCAGCCGTGTTTGCGCATCAAAAAGGCGGCGTCGGGGCCGGGGCTGCCTTGGTTGGCTTGGGTGTCTGGGCGGGCTATGCCCAGCGGGGCAAGCAGTTCGGCCAGGGTTTGGATGACGGGCAAGGCTTCTTCGCGCACGCGGCTGCGCAGACGCCAGGGTTGGCCCGCGCCAAAGTCTGATTCGCTGACCATTTGGTGCACTTCGCGGGCATGGGCTTCGCCATAGGCGAGCGCGCCGTCAAAGCCGTTTTCTTCGTTGGCAAACAGCACCACGCGCACGGTGCGGCGGGGCTGCTTTGCGCCTTGCAAGATGGCTTTGGCGGCGGCCAGCACAATGCCCACACCCGCGCCGTCGTCCACCGCACCTTGGCCCACGTCCCAAGAGTCGAGGTGGGCCGAGAGCATCACCACCTCGTGGGCCAAGTCGGTGCCGGGGATCTCGCCCAGCACGTTGTGTGAGGTCGCTTCCACATGACTGACGTTACGCATGTTCAGCTTCATGCGCAGGGGCTGGCCGCCGGGCTGCAGGCTGCGTTGGTGCAGGCGGGCAATCAGTTCCGCATCGGGCACGCTCACGGCCAGGGCCGGGATCATGGCCACTTGTTTGTCATAGCGCATGGCGCCGGTGTGGGCCAGGCGGTCGCGGTCGGTGCCAATGGAGCGGATCACCACGGCCACGGCGCCGCGCCGGGCGGCCTCCACCGCGCCACCAATGCGGGCCATCACGGCCAGGCCGTAGCCGCTGCCGTCGCGGCTGCGGCTCATGCGCTGGTCCACAAACACAATGCGGCCTTTGGGGCGCTCGCTGTTGTCGGCCTTCAGCGCGGCCAGGTCGGGGTAGTAGGCCACTTCGGCATCCAAACCTTCAGGGGCAGTGCCAATGCTGTTGCCCAGGGCCAGGGCGGTGAGCGGGTGGGGCACGGGGCTGCTGAGCATCACGTTCAAGGGGCCGCGCTGCCAGACCTTCATGCTCACGGGCTCGGCGCGCACTTGGCCGTAAGCACTGGCGCTGCATCTGTAGCCCGAGGCCCGGGCCTCAGCGCAGGCATCAGCCGCCGAGCCTGCGGGGCGGGCGCCCACCTCGGTCACCAAAGACTCGGTCAGGGCATAGGCCAGGCTGTCTTTCAGGCCCAGCTCGCGCAGGGCTTGGGCGTGGCGCAGGTCTGCGGCTGTGAGCGCGGTGCTGGGGGAGGTTTGCGCGCTGCTCAGCAGGGGTGTGGCCAGGGCAGCCAGCCCAGAGAGGACGTGTCGACGATGCAATGTCATGGGAAACCCGCCTTTTGAGTTGGGGGGGCGCGCCAGAAGCGCGCGTTTGCCCGTGTGAGGGCGCCGGTGGGCCGATGCTAATCTCAGCCGTCGCCTCCAGCGGGTTGGAGCGGCCAAAACAAGATGAGGTTTGGTGTGCACGGGGTTAGAGCGGGAATGAGCAAGTGCTTGGTGTGGGGCCTGAGCGCGTGGGTCTGGGTGGCGCAAGCCAACGCCAGCCCACCCCAGCAATGGGGCCTGGTGGTCGAGAAGCATTTTGGGGTGGCCGTGGCCGACCCGTTCCGCGGCCTAGAGCAAGCGCAGCAGCCGCGCGTCAAAGCCTGGCTGGCCCAGCAGCGCCGCGCGGCCGAGGCCCACCTGTCTGCCCTGCCTGGCCAGGCCGAGGTCTTGCGTCAGATGGTGGAACAAGACGCAGACCTGCCCGCGCGGGTGACGGATGTGCGCCGCTTCCCGAATGGGCAGCGGGTGTTGCTGCGGCGCTTGGCGAGCGAGCAGCAGTTCAAGCTGGTCTTGCAGCCCGCCGGGGATGCGCCCGCCAGGGTGCTGGTGGACCCCGAAGCTTTGGGCCAACGGCGTGGGCCGGTCTATGCGCTCAATTACTTCCAGACCTCGTTGGATGGCCGCTGGCTGGCTTATGCGCTGTCGCGCGATGGCTCAGAGGATGCCGTCTTGCGGCTCATGGACACCACCAGCGGCAAGGTGGTGGGCCCGGCCATAGACCGGGCTGAAGTGGGGGCGGTGTCCTTCACCCCGGATGGCCAGCACCTGGCCGTGTTGCGCTTGCAGGCGCTGGGGCCGCAGGCGCGCGCGCAAGACCGCTACCTCTACTCGGCCGTGTGGCTGATGCAGCCCGGCGCGCCCTTGCAGCAAGCACGCAAGATTTTTGGCCCCGGCGTGCCGGGCGTGCGCCTGAAGCCCGAGGACGTGCCCGAGGTGGAGTTCAGCCACGACGGTCGATGGGCCATCGCCACCGTCTACACCGGCACCCAGCAAGACTTGGGGCTGTGGTTGGCCCCGGCCTCGTCGGTGCTGGCGGGGCGGCCGCAGTGGCGCAAGCTGGCGGGCACCGCTGACCGCGTGGTGGGCAGTGCTTATGGCCACGGCTGGCTCTACCTGCGCAGCCGCCAGCAGGCGCAGAACTATCAAATCCTGGCCGTGGACTTGCGTGCCGAGCAGCCCCCCGCCTCTGTGGCGGAAGCCCACGTGGTGGTGCCGCACAGCGAGCGCGTGGTGACGGGCATGACGGTGGCTGAAGATGGCCTGTATTTCGAAAGCCGTGAAGGCAACCTCAAGCGCTTGTCGCGCCGCGCCCACCGCGCAGACGCGGCGGTGGTGGACATCCCCCTGCCCATTGACGGTGCGTTCACGCTGATCAACGAGACCAGCTTGGCCAGTGCGGGCCACCCGCTGCTGCCGGGCCTGGTGCTGGACCTGCAAAGTTGGCTGCACCTGCGCCAGCTCTACGAGGTGCGGGCCGATGGCAGCGTGCACAACACCGGCTGGCAGCCCACCAGCCCGGCGGCGACCTTGCCTGATGCGCAAGCCACCGAGGTGCTGGTGCCCAGCCATGACGGCGCTCTGGTGCCCATGTCCATTGTTCACCGCAAGGGCTTGGTGCTGGACGGCAGCCACCCCACCGTGTTGTGGGCCTATGGCGCTTATGGCGACACCGAGGAGCCGCACTTCAGCGCTTTTGCGGCGTCGTGGGTCAAGGCGGGCGGGGTGTATGCCGTGGCCAATGTGCGCGGTGGCGGGGCCAAGGGCGATGCCTGGTATGAAGCCGGGCGCAAAGCCACCAAGGCCAACACCTGGCTGGACACCATCGCCTGTGCGCGCTTTTTGCAGCAACAGGGCTGGACCTCACCTTCCAAGCTGGGGCTGTGGGGCGTGAGTGCAGGGGGCATTGCCGCGGGGCGGGCCATGACAGAGCAGCCCGAGCTGTTCGGTGCGGTGGCCTTGTCGTCGGCCGCGCTGGACATGGTCAGCGCCGAGCGCGAGCCCTACGGGCCCACCAACGTGCCTGAGTTCGGCACGGTGCGCCGCGAGGCCGACTTCGCGCCTTGCTCGGCCATGAGCACCTAGTCACCAGCTCCGCGACGGCGTGGCCTACCCGGCGGTGCTGCTCACCCACGGCCTGACAGACCCGCGCGTGGCCTTGTGGAACAGCAGCAAAACCGCCGCGCGTCTGCAAGCCGCCAGCCGCAGTGGCAAGCCGGTGTTGCTGTGGGTGGACGACCAGTTGGGCCAGCGCCGGGCCGCGCCCGGGCGCAAGAGCTGCGCGGGCTGGCCCAGGTGCTGGGCTTCTTCAAGGGGCAGTTGGGGCTGGGCCTGCACTGAGCGGCCCAGGCCGCCGTGGCGTTACATCACGGCGGGTGAGGCGCCTCGGGTTTTGAGCGTGCAGCGCTGGGCCACGCATTGCGCGCCGGGGTCGGGCAGCATGGCGCAGATGGACATCATCCCCGAGCGCTCGACCTCCGCCTTGCGGGCCTGCGCGTGCGCTTCTGCCAGCTTTTTGAGCTTGGCCTCGTTGCTGGCCGTGGTGGACCAAGCCAGCCAAGCCTCTGGCCCGCCACAGGCGCGGTGCCCCACGCCCAGGGTGCGGCACTGGCTGTCGCTGGTGCAGGCGGCCTCGCCGATCTCGTCGCGCACTTGCTGCGCCAAGGCCGCTGCCCCGGCGGGCACGGCAGCGGGGGCGGTTGGGGCCGCAGGCTTGTTGGCGGGCGCGGCGCAGGCGCTCATCAGCACGCAGCTCAACAAAAGGCCAGAGAGGGCTGGGCGCGCCAAGCGCAGGCGGGAGGGCAGGGAGGGTAGGGAGGGCATGGCAGTCTCCTTGGAGAGGGCAATGCGCGCAGTGTGGCACCAATTCGGGGGCCAAGGCTGGCCCATGCGAGGGGAGGCGGCAGAGGCACGGCATGCGGCACAATCCAGGGCCGCGCGGCGCTTTGACCTTGAACGCTTGAGGCTGCCGCGCCCCTCTTTTGCAGCCGACCCAGGGAGCGCCCATGGCATCCGTCAACAAAGTCATCATCCTCGGCAACCTGGGGCGCGACCCCGAGGTGCGTTACACCCCCAACGGCGCGGCCGTGTGCAACCTGCGCATTGCCACCACCCGCAACTGGAAGAGCCGCGACAGCGGCGAGCGCCAGGAAGAAACCGAATGGCATTCGGTGGTCCTGTATGACCGCCAAGCCGAAATCGCTGGCGAATACTTGAAGAAAGGCCGCCCGGTCTACATTGAGGGCCGCCTGAAGACCCGCAAGTGGCAGGACAAAGAAGGCCAAGACCGCTACACCACCGAGATCGTCGCCGATTCCATGCAACTGCTGGGCGGCCGTGATGGCGGCGACGGCGGTGGCGGCGGCCACGCTGGTGGTGGTGGTGGTGGTGGCGACGACGGCTATAGCCGCGAAGCCCCGGCCCCCCGCGCCGCCCCCGCGCCGCGCCAACATGCGCCCGGCCCCCCCCGCCCCGCCCCTAAGTCGTCGACTCGGGTTGGACGACATGGATGACGACATTCCGTTCTGATCCTTGGCCCACTTCAAGGCCTGGCCTCAAAGCCTAACCGCCTCAACCGCGTGGGGCTTTCTGCTTGCAGCAGGCTCACTATGACGCCGCCGGCTACTCCGCACCCCACTCGCCAAGAAGCTGGGCCTCAAAGAAGGTAGCCAGGTGTTGCTCGTCGGCGCGCCCGCCGACTAAGCTCTCCTGGGTGGGGCCCCGCCCGCCGCCACCCGCCGCTCTGGTTGATCACCATGCCCATCAGCACCGTGGCCGTGCCCGCCCATTGCAGCGGGCTGGGCTGCTCGCCCAACAGCGTCATGGCCGCCACCAGCCCCACCACCGGCACCAGCAGCGAGAAGGGCGTGACTCTTCCCGCGGGGTGGCGTTGCAGCAGCTGGGTCCAGAGGCTGTAGGCCAGCAGGGTGGCGAGCAGAGCGAGGTAGAGCACGGCCAGCAGGGCGCGGCCGTCGAAGTGGCTGAGTTGGCTGGCCATGCTGGCGGGGCCGTCGAGCCAGGCCGATAGCCCCAAGAAGGGCAGGATGGGCACCAGGCTGCTCCAGACGATGAAGGGGAAGGGTGCTTAGGCACCGGCTTGCGCGGCTTTGCGGGCCACCAGGTTAGAGGCCGCCCACATAAAGGCCGCGCCCAGGGTGAGCACAAAGCCCGCCAGCGTCATTTGCTGGGCGCCTTCGCCGTGCGCGCCCGCAATCATCAGCAGGCCAACGAAGGCGATGGACAGGCCTAGCCATTGCACCGGGCGGGCGCGCTCGCCCAGCAGGGTGGCGGCCATGATGAGGGTGAAGAAGGCCTGGGTCTGCATGACCACCGAGGCCATGCCCGCCGTCATGCCCAGGCGCAGGCCCAGAAACAGCAAACCAAACTGGCCCACGCCTTGGGCCAGGCCATAGGCCACCACATAGCGCCAGGGCAGGTTGGGCAGAGCCTACGAACAGCAGCAAACGGCAGCGAGGCCGCCGTGAACCGCAGCGCACCCAGCATCATGGGGCTGAGGGTTTGCAGGCCGGTCTTCATGACGACGAAGTTCAGCCCCCAGATGATGACCACGGCCAGCGCGCGCAGCAGGTCGCCGCGAGAGAGGGGCAGGGTGGTGCTCACGGGCGGTCTTGCGGGGGTAACAGCGGGCCGATGTGGACGGGCCGGCCTTGCTGAGCGCGGGCGGCGATGAAGGCGTCCAAGGCCTGGGCGCTGGTTTTGCGCGGCGTGTAGCCCAACACTTGTTTGAGCGCGGTGTTGAGCAAGACCGGGCGGTAACGCAGAAAATCGAGCTGTTCAGGCCCATAGCGGGTGAGCCCTAGGCGCGAGCCGATGGCCAGCGCGGTGGTGAGCAAGCCCGCAGGCAGCTCGCGCGTGCGTTTGCCCAGGCGGGTGGCGATCTGGCGCAGGCTTAACGCGCCGTCGCCCGCGAGGTTGTAGCAGCCGGGTGTTGCGCGATCGAGGGCATGCAGGATGACCCCGGCCACGTCTTCGTCCCAGATGAAGACAAAGGGGCTGTCGCTGCCGCGCACGGTGAGCAGGCGGGGCCTTTCAAACAAGGCGGTGATTTGGTTGTCCACCCGCTCGCCCAAGATGGTGCCGATGCGTAGCACGGTTTGGGCCAGGCTGCGGCTGATGCGGCGCTACTGCGCCAGCATCTCCTCGACCAGGCGCTTGTGGTGGGCGTAGGCGAAGACTTCGTTGCCGCGCAGCGGGTGCTGCTTCGGTGCAGCCAGGCGGGGTTGTCGGCGTGGTAGCCATAGGCCGCGCCGCTGGAACTGACCAAGAGATGCTTCACGCCGCTGGCGATGCAGGCCTCCAGCACATGGCGCGTGCCGTTCACGTCCACGTCGTACTCAAAGGCGCGGTTGGAGTCGCGCCCCGGCGTGACGATGGAGGCGAGATGAACCACGGTGTCGATGGCGTGCTCGCGCAGCGTATCGGCTAGCGCCTGGTCGCGCACGTCTTGCAGGCGGTAGCTGATGCCGGGGCGGCGGCGCTCGGGGGGTACTTCGCGCACATCGAGTGCCACCACGGCCTCGGTGTCGGGCCGGTCAGCCAGGGCGGCCAGCAGGCTGCGGCCTAAAAAACCATCGCCGCCGGTCACCAGAATGCGGCGGGCGCGGGGAGGGGCCACGGTGCTCACGGGCGCGCTCCATCGGCGGGGGCGCCTTCGGCCTTGCGACGGCCCCACCAAC
>JAXHNT010000065.1:0-12210 GCA_034520165.1 Ideonella sp. | reverse complement strand
AGTTACGTATTGCTGTTGGCCGATGCAAACAACCAGTACGGTGCAGTGGCGGATGACACTTTGGCGGGCACAGCCAATGCGGATCGCCTCTGGGGCTTCGAAGGCAATGACCGCTTGTCGGGCGGCGCGGGCAACGACACGGTGATCGGCGGCGTAGGCAACGACACCTTGGCTGGAGAGGATGGCAATGACCTGCTGGATGGTGGGCTTGGCAGCGACAGCCTGACGGGTGGACTCGGCATCGACACGCTGCAGGGTGGCAAGGGCAATGACACCATGTCCGGCAATGACGGCAATGATGTGTTCCGTTGGTCCTTGGGCGATGGCGGCACTGCAGGCGCGCCTGCAAGAGATGTGATCTCTGACTTCTCAACCTCAGGCTGGCGGTGGCGACATTCTCGGTCTCAGGGCCCCGCTCGCGGGCGGACGTCAGACTACGCCACCAATCTCCATAACTACATCGAGATTGACACCACTTCAGTGGCGGGCCAGACCATCATCCGCATCAGCAGTACGGGTGGATTCGCCAAACGGGCGTCTATGACGCGCAGCGAAGGAAGACCAGTCCATCATATTGAGCAACATCAACCTGCGCTCAGCGCTGGGCTTAACTCTCGAACAACGGGCCAGATCCAGGCCGTGCTCAGAGAGTTGGTCAGTCGCAAGCAATTGATCATTGACGGCGTTGGTTAAGCGCGGATCTGCCCCCAGCCCGGCCCTCTCTGGGAGGGGCTTTGCAGGCAGACACCAGGCTGCACGGATCATCCACGAAGGAGCCCTGCGGCTTTTTCCTGTATCCATCACCGCTTCAATACGTAGTGCAGTCGACGCGCCCAACGCTGAAGCCCTCGATAGCGCGGCTGATGAAGAAAGCTCCGTCTGAACCGTTCGGGCACCCGTGAGTCCTCCAGCCAGTCTCCCGCAAACAGGCGCGCTGCCCTGCGCTGACTGTCCGCGCCAGGGGCTACCCACCGAGGAATGAAGGCGTCAGGGAAGTAAGGCACATCGTAGAAATACTTGCACGCGGCTACACGGTAGATGGGCAATTCCGGCTTCAACACTTTGGCAAAGCCGGACAGCGCGGAAGAGCACTTGAGTACCAGCCGACAGCGCGACAAGAGGACACAATCAAGCAAGGCACGATCCGCTCGATCATGATCCAGCACATCGCTCTTGTGGAAGCTCACCTCGCCTAAGTTGCGAACCTCAAGATCAGCAAAACGAAGGCGCGCTGCCTCCACAAATCCGACTTCGTCGGTTGCGATGAAAAGCACCTTGAGTTGAGGGTCAGCGACAAAGGCCTCAGCAGCGGCGTCCAACATATCGCTATAGCTGACGGGATTTGTGTCATGCAATGCATGGTTCTTGTCGGTACCGCGGTAATGCAGGCCCAGTGTTCCCGCCGCAATCCCGAAGCTATCCGCACGCGCCTGAATGCGCTGAGGCACCTTGAAAAAGCGATGCCAGAGATCATGGAGCCCCTGCCAGTCGTCACCCAAAGCACTCAGTGCTTTGGATCGCAGAGCCAACAAACTTTGGTCGACAAGAGCCCCTTCTTGCGGGGCATAGGCAAGGTCAAAAACGCCCGGGATAACAATCTGCTCCGGGCCTTGACCATAGAGGACAGACCGGATTTTCCACTGCGGCCACAGCCCCGCCTGATTTAAATAGGGGAGGACCTCAAAGGTCCACAGCACGATCTGCCCGAAGAGTCCCTCTTGCAGGTCGTGAAGGCGGGTGGTGATGATCCAATTTTTACTGCCGGTCATGCATGCTCATGTTACCGAGCAGATGGTAACAAATGCTGCACTACCGGCCCAGTGATGCCGTCTACCCCACACTCCCACAGAACCTGGGCATCCAAGGTGTCAATGACACCCTCCGCAAACACAGCCAGGCCAATGCCGTGGAGCATGCGGGTCATGCCCTCAATATGCTGGGCACGCGCACGATCGGAGGCCAAGCCCTCTGTCGTGCTGGCGTCCAGCTTGATGAAATCAAGCCCTGCCTCCAACAAAGCTCTAGACTCTGACAGCCGCTCTCCCGCATGCTCTAGGCCCACGCGCGCACCACTGGGGCGCACGTGTTCGACCAGCTCTCGCATTTCCTCGAGGTGGCTCAGTGCACCCGCCTCAGCCACTTCAAGCCACAGACCCGGCGCCTGAGCAGGGGCTGCACGAACCATTTCGCGCAAATGGTAAATGAACGAGGAATTCTCCAGAGAACCTGGGCTGAGGTTCACAGCGCGTGCACGTCCATCGATCGCAATGGCTTTGAGGGCTAGCTCCACGGCCATTTCGTCAATCCGCGCCGTCATCTCCGTCCGCCTGGCCATCGGAAGCCACTGGGCTGCTGGAATCAGCGGACCAGAGGGCTCCAGCCGAAGACGCAAGGGGCACTCTTGGTGAACAACAGCACCCATGGCGTTCACCAGCGCAAACTCCACCAACTCTCCACGCCGCTTCAGCAGGGCCTCTTGTAAGTGCTGACGCCAGGTATCTTCACCGAGGATCAAGCCTTCGCCCGCATCATCGAGTTCAACAGCAAATGGCCCCCGAGATTCAGCCTTGGCCAATGCCTGATCGGCTGCAGCCAGCAAGGAGGACATGGGGGCGCCATGCCACCACCGCACAGCCCCCACCACGATGTTGATGTCGCCCTCATGCGTCTTGAGCAAACTGCGCAATCGGGCAGATACATCTAAGGCCGGGTCGCGTAATGACTCGACATCAGGCAAGACCATCGCAAAATCCGAGCCGTTCAATCGGCCAGCCTCCCCGCCGCCGGTACGACGAACCGTCTCCAAAACCGCAGCAGCAGCCTCTTGCAGGAGTCGGTCTGTAGCAGGGTGACCCAGGCGTCGATTCAAGCCTTGCAGATCCACAATCCGCATCAGAATCAACGCGCCTGCGGCACTGCCGTCCTCACTTCCAAGCATGACGCGCAAGCGCCCCATGAAGAAAGCACGATTCGATAAGCCCGTCAGCGCATCACAATGGGCTTGACGGCGCAACAGTTCCACCTGCGCGGCCTGCTCATCGAACATGCTCTTGAGGCGTGCCACCATGGCATTCATGGCACGAGTGACATTGCGCAATTCAGGCACCGAAGGCTCGGACACCGTGACAAAGCGCCTTTCAGTGATCGCATCGGCTTGCTGCACCGCTTGATCCAAAGGCGCGCGGATTCTCCGCACGCCCAAAGTGGCCACCGCGCCCGCGCCCAAAGCCAAAACCGATAACAAGATCAAGGTGCTGAGCGTGCCCTGCCACAACTGATCGTTGACGAAGCTGGAATGGCTGCGCACTTCGACGCGGCCAATCTGCTTCCAGCCGTCGGAGACCAAAGCCACACCGGCATCAGGCTCAACCCCCAACCAGGCCACGAACCAAGCTGGCGCAGCGCTTGCCGCGCGTTGGGCACGCCTCTCCAGCAAAGCATTGCCGGTGGGTGACCGCAGGGAGATCAACTCGTAGTTGCCCGTATCGAATTGACTGGCGATCATCAACTCCATCGCCGTGTTGTCACTGCGCTGCTGAGACAACGTCAGCGCCAAAGATTGGGCGACGTCGTTATTCTTGAGGCTCAATTGCGCCTCCAAATAACCACGTGCGGATTGCACCGTGATACCCAATGCGCCAAAAAAGGCCAATGACAAAGTCAGTACCAGCAGCAGCCAAACTTGGCGAATCAGTGACATGTGATCTCCTTGGCCGTACTTATACCTTGAGCACCGCGCCCCATTTTGGCTAATAAAGCCCTTCGGCAGCCGCTCTTCGTAAAACCTCGCGCCACCGAGAAAGCCGATCCGCAGGGTTCCCGGCCACATTCACACTACTGACACCCTCCCACAGACCCTCGGCATTAAAGCTGAAGACCGGTGCCAAATCAGGTCGGCGGCCTGCGGGCCTCACCTCAGTGATCAGGTTGTCCAGAACCAGAGGCTCAGCATCTGGACTGGGATAGTACGCCAACACCATATGAGCGACTGTGGGACCGCCGGGACCGCCCATCACTGCCCGCACATAGACCAGACGTAGCTTCTTGTGTGGGACACCCATCGCGGTGAGCGTGAAGTACTTGGCAATGGCGTAGTCTTCGCAGTCGCCTGCGCCTCGCTGCAGCAACTCAAGTGGACTGCTCCAGTAGTCGGTCTGCCCCCAGTTATCAATGTCATCCTTGAACAAAACACGACGGTTGTAGAACTCATTGATGGCGTTGATTTGTTGAGCCTCGGATTGCGTCTGCAAAGGAGCGACGATCTGCCTCAACGATCGCACACCCGCTAGGGCATGCTCACCATGGCGCGCTGCAGCGGCAAGAATGCGATCGGCATCCCAGGCCCAAACCAACTGCCAAGGCAACAAGACACACAGCACCAAAGAGAGCGTTAGACCCTTGAGGGGCCTGGACGCACCGAGGAGAGCGGCATGAGAAGCTTTTTGGGAGAGCGGCATCTCCTGGGATGTCGGCCATTGACTTAAGAAGTTGAATGTCGCTCCGATAAACTACTCTGTGCTGTCGCCGAAAGACCACATGCTGCCTGATTTTTGACAGCCATGGCTCTCATCATCTGGATACCTTGTTTTCGGGGTTAACAGTTGAGCGATCTATCTAGTACATTTAGCAACGCTTTTGTGTCCACAACCATGTAGGGACCCGTGACCATGAAGAAAAAACTACTTGGCCTTAGCCTGTTGACGTTGGCCTGCGCTTCTGCAATGGCCCAGAATCAGGCCGTTGTCTCTGCTGCGCAGAAGGCCATTGAGACCAACCCAGAAGTTGCCGCTAAGTTCAATGCACTGCGCGCTTCGATCGCGGAAGTTGATGTGGCCTCGGGTGCCCTGCTGCCACGTGTTGACTTATCAGGCGATGTCGGACGGACTCAAGACAATGTTGACAACCGTCGTCCCTCTGAGTCTCAATCACTGAACCGCGCAGGCGTAGCTTTAACCATCAACCAGTTGCTGTGGGATGGTTTATCAACAAGCAATGAGATCAAGCGCCTGGGCCATTCGAAGCTGGCGAGGTATTTCGACTTCGTTGACTCAACCGAACAAACTGCACTTGAAGCAGCACGTGCATTTCATGACGTAGAACGCTTCCGGCGCTTGGTCAAGCTAGCCGAAGACAACTATGTCCAGCACAAGTATGCGGCAGACCAAATTCAATCCCGGGTCCGCGCTGGTGTGGCCCGCGGCGTTGACTTAGAGCAAGCCGGTGCGCGCTTGGCGTTGGCTGAGTCCAACTTGGTGACAGAGAAGGCTAACTTGCATGACGTGACAGAACGGTATCGTCGCGTTGTGGGCGAGTTGCCCACCGCGTCTGCGGGCGCTGCTCAGCCCTTGTCGCGCTCTCTGCCCGCATCTGGCGCCGCAGCCCTCGAAACAACCGCTCTGAACAGCCCCGCAATTGCAGCAGCCGTTGAGAACCTGCGCGCCACGCGCTCCCAGATGGAGAGCCGCAAGGGTGCGTTTCAGCCCAAGGTGGAAGCTCGCGTACGCGGAGGCGTTGGCAAGAATTTGGATGGCACGCTCGACCAAACCCGCGACATCAACGCCCAATTGGTCTTGAACTGGAACCTGTTCAATGGCGGCTCGGATCAAGCGCGCGTGCGTCAAAGCACCAACCTGCTCAATCAAGCGATGGACTTGCGTGACAAGGCCTGCCGCGACACTCGCCAAACGGCTGCCATTGCCTACAACGACGTAAAGAAGCTGAGCGAACAGCTCGCTTACCTGGATCGCAACGTCATTGCCATTGAAAAGGCCCGCGACGCCTACCGGCAGCAGTTCGATATCGGTCAGCGGAGCTTGCTAGACCTGCTGAACGCCGAGAACGAGCTCTACACCGCTAAACGCGCCTACGCTGTCGCTGATGCGGATTTGCAAGTGGCCACCGTGCGCACACACGCGGCCATGGGAACTTTGGTTTCGGCCTTGGGACTTGCACACACAGATGCAAAGACCTTGGCACCGGAAGGTGAGAACTGGAACGCGGGTGAAGATGCGGCAACACGCTGCCCATTGGCAGCAACCGACGTTGTCGCCGCCAGCAAAGACGAACTGGACGCTCGCGCTCGCGCCATGACCGGCCCAGCCAGGGCCGCACCAGCTCCGGCCGTCGCACCCACCCCAGCAACGCCTGTAGCCGCCGTCCAGAAATCAGTCGATGAAGGTTTGGCTGAGCAACGTCTGCGGGATTGGGCCGCAGCGTGGATGTCCAAGGATCTGACTCGCTATTACAGTTTCTACAGCCCGAACTTTGGCCCGATCAAGGCCGATAAGTCAAAGTGGCAAGCAGAACGTAAGCGCCTTGTAACAAAACCCGGTGAGATCAGCGTCGTGCTGGAGAACTTGGTTCCAAAGCAAATTTCACCCAACCGGGTAGAAACCAGCTTCAGGCAGGTCTATCGATCATCCAACTTCAATGACACGATGCAAAAGACCCTGACTTGGGAACGAAGTGGATCAGAGTGGTTGATCATCCGGGAAAGCAACCGCTGATTCCCAACGCCACGAGATGACAAAGGGCGCGCTTGACGCGCCCTTCTCATTTCTTGGGGGCCTTTGCTCACTCGCATTTCATATTCGCAGCTGTTTTTGGATAGACTCCTAGCTAGTCGGCCCGCGTGCAGGCTTTCGAGATATTGACGCTACGAAAGCTTGGTCTCCCAGCGGCTTGTACGTTCAGCTTCACTCAAGACACACCATGCAGGCACATCGAATTTCTCACCCGACGTTTGCTCTCAATCGCCTGGTTGCGGCAGTTTGCCTGGGCTCGTTGATGGCCTTTTCGGCGTTCGCTCAACCAGCACAGACCAGCGGAGAAACCGTTGAAATTCAGCGTCTGATCAAAGATGGCCAACATGCGCAAGCCCTGAAACTGATCGACGAGTCTTTGGCCAAGAATCCCAAAGACGCGCAAATGCGTTTTCGTCGTGGTGTTGCACTTTCGATGCTCGACCGAAAAGCAGAGGCTTTGAGCGTGTTTCAGAAGCTGGTCGAAGATCATCCCGAAATGCCCGCCCCCTACAACAACATGGCTGTTATCTATGGCGCGCAGGGCGAGTATGACAAGGCACGGGGCGCGCTAGAACGCGCCATTCGGACCAACCCCGCCTATGCCACGGCTTATCAGAACCTGGGTGACGTTTACGCCCAACTTGCAAGCCAAGCCTATTCCAAAGCCCTGCAATTGGACAAGACGGACACCTCTGTCACGCCAAAGCTGGCTCTCTTGCGGGAATTGACAACAGGCGCGGCTGCTAACCCGATGCCTGCAGCCCCCGGCAAGCGAGACCCTGTCGTTGTCGGCACTCCTGCTGCGCCAACGCCAGCCCCAACGCCCGCGCCAGCGCCTTCAGCCGTAACGACCACCAAGCCTACAACGACGACAGCCATGCCGCCGGCTCCACCTGCTGCTCCCGGGGTCGACAAGCCATCGGCGGCCGCGACCAATAGCGTGGCAGATGTCGAGTCTCCAGTGAGAGCCTGGGCGGCAGCGTGGAGCAAGCGAGACATGCAGGCTTATTACGCCGCCTACACGTCCGATTACGTCGGCAAGAGCGGTTCTCGCAGAGCCTGGGAGCAGAACCGCCGCGATCGCATCGCATCACGACGAAGCATCAAGGTGGACATCAGCAACCTCCGGGTCACCGTCAGTGGCGACAAAGCCACCGCTCAATTCCGCCAACGTTACGAGTCTGACGCGCTCAGCAATACCAGCAGCAAAACACTGGAACTCGTGAAGTCCTCCAACGGTCGTTGGGTCATCCAACAAGAGTCTGGCGGCGGTTAAGTCGCGTCTGCCAGAATTGACGGCGCCTCAGGTGAGGCGCCGACTACCATGATGGAGAATCGTTCTCTGACGCCCCGACGTGTGACTCTAGCCCTGAGCGCTGCCTTGCTGCTGCTCAGCGGCGTTTATGCTGTCAGCAAGAGCGACAGTCCCAGCGCCCCTGTGCTTGTGCTTGCGAATGCCCAGCCCACGGTCCAGCGCACCAGCCCAGCGCTTCGCATTGCCGATGAAGCAACGACTTCCCGCCCCGCCAGCAATCAAACGTTTGCAAGCAGCAGCCCTGAAGCTCAGTTGATCGGCATCTACCGCTTGATCGCGGACCAGCGGATGGCCGATGCACTTGCAGCGGCCGAAGAGCTTGCGCGACAGTTTCCAACGTTCAAGCTGGCCCAGTTGGTCTACGGCGACTTATTGGCGGCACGAGTGGCCCCGCTGCCCGCCTTCGGAGGTCAACACACAAAGTCCTCCCAAGTCAACCCAGCGACTGAATTGGCGGTACTCAGAGACGAAGCGCGGCAACGCATCAAAGCTTTGCAAGAGCGTCCGCCTGAGGGTGCTGTACCCGACGAGTTCGTGCAGTTGCCACTGAGCACGCGCTACGCGATTGCAGTGGACACCAGCCGATCCCGGCTCTATCTGTTTGAGAATTTCCCTTCGGGACTCAAGCTGATCAACGACTACTACGTGTCCGTCGGCAAACAAGGGGTAGACAAACTGGTTGAAGGCGATCAACGCACGCCGCTGGGTGTTTATTTCATTACCGACCGCATCGATCCAAGGGCTCTAGAAGATCGCTTCGGTGCGGGCGCCCTCCCCCTGAATTACCCCAATGCATACGACAAGTTCAGAGGACGCACTGGCAGCGGCATCTTGGTGCATGGCGTACCCTCGAACACCTACTCAAGGCCCCCCTTGGACAGTGATGGATGCATTGCTCTGTCGAATGAGGATCTGATTCGCTTGGCAAACCAACTGCCGCAGCGTGATACACCCGTCGTGATCACTCGGCAGGTTCGCTGGGTCAAGGCCGAACAATCCAGCGCGTCACGACAAGCATTTCTCGACAAAGTCAAGCTGTGGCAGGACGCTCGACTTCGGGCGGATCGTCAAACCCTGGAGTCACTCTACGCCAGCACCCAAAGCACCAGCGCTACTGCCCTGGACAATACCAAAGCCAAGCAAAGGCTTTCGCAACCGGTGACGGCCATCGACAATGTCAGCGTGTTGACCTGGCATGACGATAAGAACAAGATGGTCGTGACTTTTCGGGAACTGTCAGGCAGCGGAAAGCGCGAGCGAGAGCGCGTGATGAGACAGTATTGGCGCCGGGCCGAGGCCGACGAGTGGCGCATCTTGGCCGAAGGCCCCGTCCGCTGAACATCCAGAGCAGCACTAGCGGCCTGCTTTTGCCTCGCTTTCTCTGGCGACCCAAGCCTTGGTGATTTCTCAGCCACCTCCAACGGCTCTCCAAGACCTCACACTGCGTGCCGAGGGCGTGACCTCCACAGCAGCACACTTCGGTTTTTTCTGACGATCCTTCAGATTGCTCAGGAGCAGCCTCAGGCCACACAATCCCTGTTTCCCTCGAGGGGAGTAGCAAGCCAGCCTTACACCTGAGTGGTGCACTGGCGGCAGAGTCCGTCATTACGCGGTCTACCGGGCAAGTAGACGCCGGACCTGCCAAGCTCAGCATGTGCCTGAGCCATGCAAGACCTTGCGGGTGTTCTTCAACACCTCTTTTTGCAAAGACCTTTTCGTGGAAACCATCGCTCCCCTTTGGCTCTGGCTGGTGTTTGTCGGCTTTGTGCTGGCAGCCCTCTTCGTCGACTTCGTGGTCCTTAGCAAACAAGGTGCCCATGTGGTGGGCGTCAAGGAAGCCCTTCACTGGTCATTGATCTGGGTCGGGTTGAGCTTCCTATTCAATGGCTTGTTATGGTGGGCCATCAAGGACACAACCGGCTCAACCGAGGTCGCTAATGAGAAGTCCCTAGAGTTCTTGACCGGCTACCTCATCGAGAAGAGCTTGGCGGTCGACAACATCTTCGTCTTCCTGCTGATCTTCACCTACTTCGCAGTACCGCCGACCTTCCAGAAGCGCGTGCTGATGATTGGCATCATCGGGGCCATCGTGTTGCGCACCATCATGATCCTGGTGGGGGGCTGGCTGTTGGCGCAGTTCCACTGGATCTTGTACGTCTTCGGTGCCTTCCTGATCATCACAGGGATCAAGATGTGGTGGGCGGCAGGCAAAGAGTCTGACCTTGAAGACAACCCGGCTCTCAAGCTGCTGCGCAAGATCATGCCCGTCAGCAAAGAGTACGACGGCGAGAAGTTCTGGACGGTCGAAAACGGCAAGAAGATTGCCACGCCACTGCTGATGGTCGTAGCCCTGGTCGGCTTTACCGACGTGATCTTTGCGGTGGATTCCATCCCCGCCATCTTCGCGATCACCAAAGACCCGTTCATCGTCTTGACCAGCAACGTGTTCGCTATCTTGGGTCTGCGCGCCATGTTCTTCTTGCTGCAAGCCGCAGCCAGCCGCTTCCATCTGCTGAACTATGGCTTGGCCGTGATCCTGGTCTTCATCGGCACGAAGATGATGCTGATCGACATCTTCAAGATCCCGGTGGCCGTTTCCTTGGGCGTAGTGCTGAGCATCTTGGCCATCACCATGATCTGGAGTGCTAAAACTTCCCCCAACACCTGACTTGGCGGCACATCGCCACCAAGCCCCCCTGAACAAGGAGCACCGACATGAAGATTTTGTTGGCTGTCGATGGCAGCCCCTACACCAAAAAGATGCTGGCCTACCTCGCCACTCATGACGAGTTGTTTGGCCCCCAGAACACATTCACCATCTTCACTGCAGTGGCGGCCTTGCCGCCGCGCGCACGGTCAGCCGTAGGAGCTGACATAGCGCGCGGCTACTACAAAGATGAAGCAAGCAAGGTGCACGCCCCCGTGAGCAAGTTCTTATCGCGACATGGCATCAAGGCTGAGATTTGCCATGAAGTGGGGGCTGCAGGTGAGTTGATTGCCAAAGCGGCGGAGAAAGGCCACTGTGACCTCGTCATGATGGGCTCACATGGCCACGGTGCTTTCGGCAGTCTGGTCATGGGTTCTGTGGCGACACGCGTGCTGGCCCACTGCAAAGTGCCTGTTTTGCTGGTGCGCTGAGTCTCAGACACGCCTTAGAAGCATTGGGCCTTGCTGGCAACAGCAAGGCCCTTTTTCATGCGACCGCTTGCTGCTCCCTCGTTTTCGCCGTTAAAGTCGCTGACCAAACCTCCCGCCGTATAGGAGTCAGCATGACCTCTTTGCTCAGAGACTTGAGAAGCCGCCGCCAAGTGCTGTTGGGCGCCTGCGCCGGCTTGGTGGCGCCAAGTGCGCTTTGGGCGCAAGCCCCTGCTCGGCCCAAGCCACCGGATTCAGCAGATCTCACCGCCCTAATGGCCCCGGTCAAGGACCAAGGTTCTCGTTACACCTGCGCTGCTTTTGCGTCCAACGCCATCTTGGAGGCGGCCATCAAGCGAGACCTCGGGCGCACCGTCGTGTTGTCTGAGGAGTTTGCCGTGTACCAGGCTTGGCGCCACAAATCGCCCGGCCCAGACGAGAGCATGACGATCACAGATCTCTTGGACATCGCCATGGATGTCGGGGCGGTACCGGAGGCCGATTGGCCCTATCGCCCCGAATTGCCCGAAACCTGTGTAGCCATCAAGCCAGGCGCCAGCCGCCCATTCACCGCGCCCCCTGCAACAGTCAACACTTGCCGCGGCCCAACACCCCCAGACAGCCTGATGGCGAAAGCAGCGCAGTTGAAGGCCAGCGAAGCACTCATCATGGTGGCTACCGGCGCCTTGGTCGAAGATCTGATGAGCAGAATCGGCCGCTCTCGCAGTGCCGTCATCATGGCCGCCAAAGACCTGCCGGACCGGGATGAGTGGAAACAAAGCGGGGAGCTTCGTCTCACCCGGCGGGTTCAGGAGTTGCACAAGAGGCAGGCCCTGGAAGATACCCCCAACCACTTTGTGGCCCTCACAGGATATGACCGGAGCAAACGCCAGTTCTATTTCAAGAACAGTTGGGGTCCGTCGTGGGGCCGCGACGGCTATGGCTGGATTAGCTTCGATGACATCAAGTCCGAACTGGTGGTGTTCGATGCGTTCCTAACGGCCAACTACCGCGGCCAGCCTTCGCAGGCTCACCTCGGGTAAAGCATCGCCTCAGATCCAGTGCCTGAACAGCATTGATGGGCGGTGGAAGTGCCCGGTGTGCTTCGTCACACGCTGGAGTGGAAAAGCCCCAGACAGTGTCCCGTCTGGGGCTTTTGCTTTGAACGGCGTGCCGCTTACTTCTTCGACGGCGGCAGGTCGGTACACGACCCGTGTGCCACCTCAGCCGCCATGC
>JAXHNT010000008.1:0-39153 GCA_034520165.1 Ideonella sp. | reverse complement strand
CCTCGCACAGCGAGGCTCAAGAAGCCATGAAGTTGGTGGACCGTGGCCGCCTGCACCTGTTCTACCAGCCTAAGCTCTCTACCGAATATGGACGCATCACGGGCTTGGAGGCCTTGTTGAGGCTGGAGTTGCCGGATGGGACGGTTCTGGGGCCAGGGCGGTTTCTGCCGGCACTGGAGCGTGCCGGATATGGAGACATGTTTGACTCCTGGGTGATCAAGCAAGTGGGCCTTGATCGTGCGCTCTGGCGGGATCGAAACTTTGAGTGCTCGGTGGCCATCAACTTAACGGCGGCGTCGCTGGCGGACGACCGCGCCTTCGCCTCGATGATGCAGCAACTCAGTGGCCCAGAAGGTGAGGGTCTTGAAGTGGAGTTGCTGGAAAGCAGCCTGGCGAGCGAACCTGCCAAAGTCAAGGCGCATTTGGCGGTGCTGCGCTCGAGCGGCGGCAAGGTGCTGGTGGATGACTTTGGCACCGGCTATGCCAATCTGGCGGTGTTCCACAGCGCTGATGTGGATGCCGTCAAGCTTGATCGCTCCTTGCTGGTGGGCGCCGTTGAGCCCCGCGGGGCACAGCTCTACCGCGAGATCTGCAGCACCCTGCTGCGTTTAGGCTATCGGCTGGTGGCCGAAGGTGTAGAAACAGTGACCGAGATGCGTTTTGTGCGCTCCTGTGGCGTTCAAGATGCTCAGGGCTTTTGGATCAGTCGCCCGATGCCGGCCGACCAAGTGCCGGGCTCCATCGCGGGGATAGAAGCCCGGATCAGCGCACAGGGTTTGGCCTGAACTCAGTCTTTGCGAATGCCTTTTTTGGCGGCGGTGCGCTTAGGCAGGGCTGCGGGGTCATGGCGCTGAAGCCAGTCGAAGAATTCTCGGTACCACAACGCGTTGTTGCGAGGTTTCAAGATCCAGTGGTTCTCGTCCGGGAACCAGATCAGCTTGGCATCTACGCCCTTGGCTTTGAGGGTGTTGTAGTAAGCCAAGCCTTGCGCGTCAGGCACGCGGTAGTCTTTGGCACCATGGATCACTAGCGTGGGGGTTTGCATGTTGGCGGCGAAAGCGTGCGGGCTTTGGCTGTGGGCTTTGGCCATGTCGTTCCAGTACCAAGCTCCAAGCTCTTGGGCATGCCAGCCATAGGCGTCGTCGGCAAACATGCCGATCCAATCGAAGCAGCCCGCATGGCAGATATAGGCTTTGTAGCGGCCAGGCTTCACGTGGGCGTTCATCCAGGCCACCATATAGCCGCCGTAGCTGCCGCCGGTGGCGAAGACGCGCTGGCGGTCTATCCAAGGCTTTTTCAGCAGCCAGTCGGTGGTGGCCTCCATGTCTTGCAGCTCCAGCGCGCCCCATTGGTGGGTGATGCTGTCGAGGAAGGCATGGCCAAAGCCTGAGGAGCCGTGGTAGTTGACGTTGGCCGTCACATAGCCTTGGGCCGCAAAGACGAGGTAGTTCCAGCGCCAGTGCCAGCAGTCGCCAGGGCCGGTGTGGGGGCCGCCGTGAATGGTGTGCAGCAGCGGGTACTTTTTCTTGCGGTCAAAGCCCGGTGGAAAGTGCAGCCAGACTTGAACCTTCTCGCCTTTGGCGCCGGTGACCCAATGCTCTTCGGTGCTGCCCAGTGCGACGCTGGCGAGCAGTTTGTCGTTGAAGGCCTCGATGCGCTCGGCATCGCCGGCCAAGCGCACGCCGCGGTCATCCACCCCTTGAGCATGCAAGCGGCCGGGGTGAGCGGCGCGGTCGGTCAAGGTGACCAGGCAGGCGGCGGCCGTGTCAAAGCCGTGGATGGTGCCGCCTTGGGCCACCACGCTGGGCTCGCGACGTACCAGGTCAAAGCGCCACACGTGCGATCGGCCTTGGTCTTCGGCCACAAAGAGCAGGGCGCTGGCGTCTTCGCTCCACTGCAGCGGGGCTTGAGGCTCACGGTCCCACTCGGCGCTGATGAGTTCCCAGCGGGCGCGCTTGTCGGCCAGGTCCAGCACGGCCAGTTGCTGAGGCATGGTGTGCTTTTTGGCTTGGTGTGAGGCTAAGAAGGCCAAGCTCAGACTGTCTGGGCTGTAGCTCGGGGCATTGAAGTCCCAATCCGCATGTTTGACCAGGTCGCGCACCGCCTTTCGAGCGCTGCCCTTGAGTTCGATCTCGGCCAGCGTCATGCGCGGGGCTGGGTGTTGGCCGCGGGCCGGGTCGTGCACAAAGGCAATGCGTTGGCCGTCGGGTGAGATGCTGAGGTCAGCGCTGCTAGGGTCGCGCCGCTGCAGTTCATAGTCGGTGCCTTCCAGCACATCGGTGACTTTGCCAGTGGCAACTTCCAGCACCAAGACGTGGGGCACGCGGCCCATCGGCAGGTTGTCGTCCCAGTGACGATAGACCGCTGCGTCGGTGATGTAGGCGGTTTCTTTGCGTTCGTTGAAGGCTTTGAGCCTTGCAGCTTGGTCCTTCATGCCTCGGCCTTCGGGCCAGACCCAAGAGATCAGAGCGAGGCGCTGGCCATCTGGGAACCACTTGAATGCGTCTACGCCCGTGGGCACCACACCGGCCCGGCGGGCCTCTCCGCCGTCGGGCGGGATGAGGTAGAGCTGTGGGGTCTCGTCCTTGACGCCGTTCTGCTCCCGCTTGGCCACGAAGGCAATCCACTCTCCAGTGGGTGAAAAGCGGGGTTGCCCGTCTTTGTCACCGCATTGAGTGAGTGGGCGGGGCTCGCCTCCCAAGGTGGAGAGCAGCCACAGGCTGCTCGCACTGCGGTTGTCTTCCATAGAGGGCTGGGTGACGCTGCAGACCACTTGCGCGCCGTCGGCGCTGAGGCTGGGGGTACCCACGCGCTGGAGTTGCCAGAGCAGGTCTACGGTCAGTGGGGTCGAGGGAGTCTTCGCCATGTGAGTAAGGGCGCTTGTGACGCCGGGTGCTGTGAAGAGGGGGGAGTGCGGGTGCCGATCAGGCGTCGCGCATTCAACGGGTGCGACTCAGTTGCCAAAGCAATTGGGCTTTGACCTCCGGCCATTCACCTGCGAGCAGGCTGTACATCACGGTGTCGCGCACAGTGCCGTCGCGGCGCGGTGCATGGTGGCGGATCACGCCGTCTTTGTGGGCGCCCAGCCGTTCAATCGCCCGCTGGGACGCAAAGTTGAAGTTGTCGGTGCGCCAGCCCACCACCTTGGCGCCCAGGGTTTCAAAGGCATGATGCAGCAGCAGCAGCTTGGCCGTGGTGTTCACCGCGCTGCGCTGATGGCTTTGGGCATACCAAGTCCAGCCAATCTCTAAGCGCGACAAAGCGGGCACGATGTCGTGGTAGCTGGTGCTGCCTATCACGTGACCGCTGGGCACATGGACGACGGCAAAGGGCAAGCGGTGGCCTTCGGCCCGGGCCTTCAGCGCGTTCTCAATGTAGACGCGAGTCTGCTCGGGTTCGGGCACCGAGGTGACGCGGATCGTCCAGAGCGCGCCGTCGGCGGCGGCGGCCTTCAGGCCTTCTTCATGACAAAGCTCAAGCGGCACAAGGCGCACAGGCCCCTGCTCCAGCGTCACGGGCAATACGGCATCCATGGTGTGGCCTCTTGGGGGCTTAGCGGTTGCGGCTTTGCATGAAGATCAGCTTCTCGAACAAGGTCACATCCTGTTCGTTCTTCAGCAAGGCGCCCACCAGGGGCGGCAGTACCACTTTGTCATCAGGGCTGCGCAGCACCTCGGCCGAGATGTCTTCGGCCACCAGCAGCTTGAGCCAATCGATCAGTTCGCTGGTGCTGGGCTTCTTTTTCAGGCCCGGCAGGCTACGCACATCGTAAAAACTCTTCAGTGCGGCAGCCAGCAACTCTTGCTTCAGGCCTGGGAAGTGGACGTCAACGATCCTGCGCATCGTCTCAGCTTCGGGGAACTTGATGTAGTGAAAGAAGCAGCGGCGCAAGAAGGCGTCGGGCAGCTCTTTCTCGTTGTTGGAGGTGATGAAGACCAGCGGCCTATGTTTGGCCCGAATGGTCTGCCGGGTTTCATAGCAGTGAAACTCCATGCGGTCGATTTCGCGCAGCAAATCGTTGGGGAACTCGATGTCGGCCTTGTCTATCTCGTCAATCAGCAAGGCCACGGGCTGATCCGCCTCAAAGGCTTGCCAGAGCACCCCTTTGACGATGTAGTTGCGGATGTCCCGCACTTTGTCGGCACTCTCGGCGTCGCTGAGTTGGCTGTCGCGCAGGCGACTGACGGCGTCATACTCATAGAGGCCTTGGTGCGCTTTGGTGGTGCTCTTGATGTGCCACTCGAGTAAGGGCAGGCCCAAGGCCTGGGCGGCTTGCTCGGCCAACATGGTCTTGCCCGTGCCGGGCTCGCCCTTGACCAATAAGGGGCGCTGCAGGGTGATGGCAGCGTTGACGGCCAGCATCAGGTCTGGCGTGGCGACGTAGGCGTCGGTACCTTGGAACTTCATGGAAGGGTGTTTCCGTCAGGCAGGAGGGTGCGATCCAGTATATGCGCCACCGAATGCTGGTTTACCAGGGGTTGTTCAGTCGGGTGTTCGCTCATGCCACTCCTATAATCATTGATAAATCGCAACTTTTGCCCTTCCTGAGCTTTGTTGCACCTCTCCAACGCTTCACGCACACAATACTGCGATGAAGACTGTCACTACCCTTTTGATGCTGGCCCTGGCCAGCGCCTTCTCCATGGCACATGCTCAGGACGTCAAGGGTGACGTCAAAGCTGGCGAGAAGAAGATTTCGATGTGCATCGGTTGCCACGGCATTCCAGGCTACCAGGCGAGCTTTCCGCAGGTGCACCGGGTGCCCATGATTTCCGGCCAGAACGCCAAGTACATCGCTGCCGCCTTGGACGCCTATCGCAAGGGGGATCGCAAGCACCCGTCCATGCGAGGCATCGGTGCTGGGTTGAGCGACCAAGATATTGCCGACATTGGCGCCTGTTTTATGAACAAGCAAGGCCGCGGCTCTGCCGGCGCTCCAGACAGGGCGCCCAACCGCGCAGAGATTCCGGCTCATCTGCAAGCCAAGATGGCCACTTGTATCGCCTGTCATGGCGACAATTTCAGCGAACACCATTGACGCCAGCCAACCCCGCCTGGCGCGGGCAGCATCCCGACTATCTGTATGGTGGCGCTGAGGTCCTATCAAGACCGAGGGCAACATTAGTGGGGCGTAACAATGCCACCATGGCCGGCATGGTCAAACAGTTCAGCCACAAGGACTTGAAGCAGATGGCGAACTTTTTAGGCTCGCTTGCCTGCTGAACTGCAAGCACCGTACCGCAGAGCAGAATTCCGCTGAGTGTCTAAGCCGTCAGGGCTGACCCTGCGGCTTCTTCGAGCTGAACTGAAAAAACAGTCCGCTCGACACCTTGAGCCGACGCTTGCAACAGGTCCGAAATGGTGGTTTTTGACGCGCTCAAAAGTCCGCCACCCATGCTTAAAAAAATTCCTGTTGAGCTCAAGTCCGCCGGTGGTTTGCATGCATCTGCATGCCCAGGAAGATCCCAACTCAGCAACTTGAGTTGGATCATCTACCTTCAGGCCATGGAAGGTCCTGGAGTTCGTCATCCGTTTTGGAAAACCAAGTTCGTCTAGATCGACCCGGCCGATCTGCAGGCCTTGGCGAGCAGGGTCAAGCCCATGGTCTGGATCGATGCTCAGCAAGGGCCTGTGATGTCGAAGCCGCCACCGTGCGCCAGCGCCTGCGCCCCCGCCCCCGCCCGCAAGTTGCCGCGCCCCCACCGACCCCTGAACCTAAGCCCCCCGACCCGTAGCCGCCCAAACGCGACTTTGCAAGAAGAGTTGTCGCGAGGCGGCCGCAGGTGTGCCAGCGCGGGCCGAGCTAAAGCGGTGTCTATGTTCGCTGAGGCGCGCATGGGCAAAGCGGTGGATGCTGAGTTGTGCCTGCCGCTGGTGGAGGAAATCTCCGAATCTGTGTTTCGAAACCCCGGTGCCTTGGTCAGCTTGGCGCGTCTCAAGACGGCGAGACGACTACACCTATATGCATTCGGTGGCGGTCTGCGCCCTGATGGTGGCTCTGGGTAAAGAAATGGGCATGGACAACACGCAGTGCCGTACTGCCGGCTTGGCAGGTCTGTTGCATGACCTTGGCAAGGCGGCTATGCCCATTGACGTCTTGAACAAGCCCGGCAAGCTGACTGAAGAGGAGTTCCGCATCATGCGTATGCACCCTGAGAAGGGGCATCAAATGCTGCTGGAGGGCCATGGCGTCACCGACCCGGTCTTGGATGTGTGCTTGCGGCATCACGAAAAGGTGGATGGCAGTGGTTACCCTGGTAAGTTGGCCGGGGACGATATCAGCCACTTGGCGCGCATGGGGGCCATCTGCGATGTGTATGACGCCATCACCTCTAACCGGCCGTACAAAGAGGGCTGGGATCCGGCTGAATCCATAGCTCGGATGGCGACTTGGCAGGGCCACTTTGACATGAGTATGTTCAAAGCGTTTGTGAAGAGCTTGGGCATCTATCCGACAGGTTCTTTGGTCAAGCTGCATTCTGGCAAGCTGGCGGTGGTGGTGGAGCAAAACCCTCAGATGCTGACTGCGCCGATGGTGCGAGTTTTCTTCTCGACCAAGGCCAATATGCCCATTCCGGCGCAGATGTTGGATCTGAGCAAGTCCAGCGACAAGATCGTCGGGCGTGAGAACCCCAAGACCTGGGGCTTTAAGCAGGTGGATGAGCTCTGGGCAGGCGACGCCCTGCCTAAGAAGCGTTGATCTCGCGCCCAAGTCGGCGCCTTGGCGAGGGGGGATACTGGAGGCCCTGTTCAGTACACCCTTCTGGAGCCCAAAATGATCGAGTTCAAACTGCCGGACATGAGTTGCGGCCACTGCGTCAAGGCCGTGACTGCCACCGTGCACAAGCTGGACCCACAGGCCCGTTTGGAGTTTGATCTGCCCAATCGCGCCGTGCGTATCCAGACCGCTGACCCTGAGGCCGTAGGCTCTGAGGCGTTTTCAACCGCCTTGAGTGCTGAGGGTTATCCGCCCGCTGCTTGAGTGGGCTGCTGGGTTGTCGGGCTCCTTGTGCCTTGCTGCTCTTCAGTCACCCTGGCTCAACAACCGCGTCAACTTATCGGCCGCTATTCCCCCCCTCCTTCCCCCTCCTCTCCCCTCCCCCCCTCCCCCCCCTCCCCCCCTTCTCCCCCCCCCTCCCCCCTTTCTCCTTCCGAATCCCCCGGTCGAGGTTGGCTCGTCCTTGCCTACACTCTGGTCCTTACGCCTTTGTTGAATCGCGAGAGGAGATCTCTTCATGAAACGTCATTTTCTGCCGGTGGCTTTGGCCACCATGTTGGCAGCAGCCGGATTGCAGGCCCAAACCTTGCGCTGGGCCAGCCAGGGTGATCCGCAGACCATGGACCCGCACTCCCAGAACGAGTCCATGACCAATATGATGAACGGTCAGATCTATGAGCGCTTGGTGATGCGTGACAAGACTTTGGCTATCGTGCCTGCTTTGGCCACCAGTTGGCAGCAGGTGTCTCCGCTGGTGTGGCGCTTTAAGCTGCGCCCCGGCGTCAAGTTCCACGACGGAACGCCGTTCACGGCCGATGATGTGGTGTTCTCGGTGCAGCGTGGTGCGTCGCTGACCTCGCAGATCAACCCCTACGCCACACAGGTTGGCGATCCCTTCAAGATCGATGACCTGACGGTGGAGTTCCGGCTCAAAGCTCCCAATCCCATTTTCTTGCAGCACATTGATACCCTGTGGATGATGAGCAAGGCTTGGAGTGAGAAGCACAAGGTCGTCAAGCCACTTGACTTCAAAAACAAGGAAGAGACGCACGCCGGCATGAATGCCAATGGCACAGGCCCTTATGTACTGGCTAGTCGTGCGCCTGGCATCAAGACCGTCTACAAGCGCAACCCCAATTGGTGGGGCAAGATGGAAGGCAATGTCCAGACCGTTGAATACACACCGATCTCGAACGATGCCACGCGACTGGCGGCCTTGGTCTCTGGTGAGATTGACTTTGTTTTAGACCCCGCTCCGCGTGATGTGCCCCGCCTTCGCAACACTTCGGGCGTCAAGATTGTCGACGGTCCAGAGAACCGCATTGTCTTCATCGGCATGGATCAGGGCCGGGATGAACTGCTCTACAGCAGCGTCAAGGGCAAGAATCCGTTCAAGGATCAACGCGTACGTCAGGCTCTCTATCACGCGATAGACATCCAGACCATGCGTACCAAGTTGATGAACGACCAGGCCTTCCCCACGGGAGCCATGACGCCCTCGCCATTGGGAACCTATAACGACCCTGAGTTGGAAAAGCGGCTACCGTTTGATTTGGTTGCTGCACGCAAACTGATGGCTGATGCTGGCTACGCGGATGGCTTTGAAGTCACGCTGGACTGCCCCAATAACCGCTACATCAATGACGAAGAGATTTGCATCGCTCTGGCCGGAATGTGGGCTCAGCTAAAGGTGAAGGTGCGCGTTAATGCAATGCCTCGCGCGACTTATTTCCCTAAGCTGGAGAAGCTAGATACCAGCCTCTACATGCTGGGTTGGGGAGGCGCTATCACGGATGCCGAAACCACACTGACCCCGGTGATGCGTAACCGGGGTGAAAAGGTGGGCGCTTATAACTACGGCAATTCAAGGAACGACAAGCTGGATCAACTCATTGCACAGAGCAGTGTCGAGCCCGATCCCAAGAAGCGCGAGGCGCTCGTCAAGGCGGCGCTCAAAGAACAAAGGGATCAAGTGCATACCCTGCCCTTGCATCGACAGGTCATTCCTTGGGCCGCACGGCAGAATGTGAATGTGGTGCACCGCGCTGACAACTGGCTGGAGGTGCAATGGATCACCGTCAAATAAACCTATTTTCCTCAGTTGACCTGCCTGAACGCCCCGCGAACCTAGACTGGGCGCGGGTTTCGTAGCGAAGACAGGAGGCACCTGATGGGTGAGCGCAAGTTGGCGACGCGGATGGCGGTCAAGCCGGTGGCTGCGGCGAGTCAAGAGGCCATCAACACCGCGCCCGAAGCGGGCGACGATGCCATGCGCGTGCAGACCCCAGGTGGGGTGTTCTCGGTGCGCTGGGACGAGCGCGGCCGTGCAACGGCCTTGGGCCAACTGACCTTCTTTGCCGAATACCTGGAGACCAGCGGTTTGTTCGAGGCCTGGCTCAAGAGCTGCCCACTGAGCTACACCAGCCCCAATGCGCCGGCGCTGGTGGACGTGCTGGGCACATGGATGTTGTCGATCCTGGACGGGCATTGCCGCTACGCGCATGTGGGCGCGCTGCGCGGTGACGGGGTGGCGCCCAGCATCCTGGGCATGAACAAGATCATCGGCGACGACAGCCTGCGTCGAGCGCTGAGCGCCATCGCCCCGGCACCCGATGACGAGCACACGCCCGAGCAGCGCGCAGCGCAACAAGCCCAATTGGCACGCTCTACGCAGTGGATGCAGGCTCAGCTCAAGCACAGCATCGCGCTGGCCACGGCCACGCCGTGGATACTGGACTGCGACACCACCATCAAGGTGCTGTACGGCAAGCAAGACGGGGCCGTGGTCAGCTACAACCCGCACAAGCCTGGGCGCCCCAGCCACGCCATCCACACCTACTGGATCGGCAACCTGCGCCTGGTGCTGGACGCGCAGCTCGACAGCGGCAACCGGCACAGCCCGGTGCACGCGCGGCCGGGTCTGATGGCCTTGCTCGAAGACATGCCAGCGGCCTCGCGCCCAAAGCTGGTTCGGGGCGACTGCGCGTTTGGCAGCGAGGGCGAGATGAGCGCACTGGAGGCCATTGGCCAGCCCTACCTGTTCAAGCTGCGCCAGAGCCCGGGCGTGAAGACGCTGATCAAGCGCCAATGGACACGGCGGGATTGGGCCGGCGTAGGCCAAGGCTGGGAGGCGTGCGAAGACGTGTTGCGGCTGACGGGATGGACGCAATCGCGACGCGTCATCGTGATGCGCCGAGTGCGCAAGCTCAACCTCATCGTCGAGGTCCAGGGTGAGGTCAAGGGCGGGGTCAAGCGCTGCGGGCGTGGCAAGGGCAAAGACGCGGCGCAGGCCGAGCTGCACTTCATCGACGAGAACGAACCCGTCAAGAGCTGGGAGTACGCCGTGCTGGTGTGCAACGCGCACTACGAGTTGCAAAACATCGGGCAGCTTTACCGCGACCGGGCCGACTGTGAAAACGGCTTCGACGAGATCAAGAACCAGTGGGGCTGGGGCGGCTACAGCACGCACGACATCGAGCGCTGCGCGCTGAGCGCGCGGGCCGTGGCGCTGGTCTACAACTGGTGGAGCTGGTACGTGCGGCTGGCGCATCCGAAGACGCGCCTGGAGGCCATCACAAGCCGCCCCAAGCTGCTCAGCGCGGTGGGCAAGCTGACCAGCCATGCCGGGCAGAAGAAAGTCTTGCTGAGCGTCACGCACGAAGCGGCCGCACAGATCAAGCGGCTGATCGTCAATGTCCGCGCGGGTTTGAGCCATGTTCGGGCGACCGCGCCGCAGTTAGACAAACCGCAATGCTGGTTTGCGCTGGTGCGCTACATCGTCGAGAAAATCCTGGCCTGCCAGCCCAAACCCAACCCCGGCTTGATCGCGTTGGCATCGGGGTAACTGAGGAAAATAGGATAAAACTCAAGCTCGCTTGAGACTCGAGCCACTGTGACAACGAAGCGGCCTCTCATGAGAGGCCGCTTTCCGCTTGTGAGTGGGCGCGCAAGCGCGTTAGGATGCCGACTTTTCAGTCATCAAAACAAAAACGTTCAAGCGGCCGCCCGAGGAGGGCACGCCACCGAAAAAATATTCAGGTAGGAGACCCTTCATGACAGCCCTTCCCAATCACTACGCCCACTTAGCAGATTTATCTGGATTGGTGGGGCGGCGCCTGGGATCAAGTGACTGGGTGCTCATTGACCAAGCTCGCATTGATCAGTTTGCAGAGGCCACTGGAGACCTGCAGTGGATTCACTGCAATGAGCTCCAAGCCTCGGTAGGCCCTTATGGAGGCACTATTGCCCATGGCTTTCTCACCTTGTCGCTGATGTCCTCGATGTTCGATAGCGCATTTGTTGTCGATGACGTCACCATGGGGTTGAACTATGGGCTGAACCGGGTGCGGTTCCCGGCACCTGTTCCTGTTGGCAGTCGCGTTCGAGGACACTTTACTTTGCAGGCCTACGAACCGCTTCAGGGCGGGGCTCAGTTGGCGGTGTTGGTAGAGATGGAGTGTGAGGGGCAAGACAAGCTAGTCTGTGTGGCAGAGACTTTGGGCCGCCGATACACCGCGAGCGACCGTTAAACCGGTTGCATTCGGGCAGGCCCCGTAGAGGCTGATACGATGGTATGTAGTGTTCAAGATTCACAATTTTGCTGAGTGAGCATTGGGACATATGTTCAAGTGTTGGGTTCGATGAAAGTTCTACTGGTAGATGACCATCCGCTGATTCTTGCGGCACTGAAGGCCATGATCGAAGGCATGCATCCTGATGTGCAGGTGAATGCCTTGTCAAACGCTGACGATGCACGTGTGGCCTTGAGCCAGGATCATGAGCACGACTTGGTCTTGCTGGATTTGCAGTTGGGCGAAGTCAATGGTTTTGACCTGTTGGCTGAGTTTCGTCGGGATTACCCGGCTCTGCCTGTGGTGGTCGTCTCCGCCTCTGACCGTTCGGGCGATGTGATCCGTGCCATTGATCTCGGTGCCATGGGCTTCTTGCCCAAACGTATGGCCACAGAAGACCTCGCAGACGCATTGCGTTTGGTGATGGATGGCGGTATTTTTGTGCCCACGATGGGGCTGTCAGCGGATTCAGAGGGCTCTTACTCTGCACCTGGGCCACGGAGTGCTCCCGCTTCACATGTTTCGCCGCCGCCGCCACGTCGTCCCACCATGGAAGAGTTGGGGCTGACGCCGCGCCAGAGCGAGGTCATGCAATTGCTGCTGCAGGGCAAGCCCAATAAAGACATCGCTCGACGTCTGGGTCTCTCAGTCGAGACAGTCAAAGACCATGTGCAAGCCGTCTTGCGTGCATTGGGAGTCAATTCCCGAACCCAAGCGGTATTGGCGGTGGGCCAGATGACTCAACAAAGGCGCGGCAGTTACTAGCTCAAGCGCCTCGCCTTTTGGCTCTGTCAGCCCCTGTAGCTTTAGCTCGGTGTGTAAGCCAGACGAACGTAGATGGGCGCAAAGGCCTCGGCCTGGGTGATTTCCAAGAGACGCTCTCGCGCCAACTCGAGCATGGCGATGAAGGTCACCACCAACACCGGTGCGCCGCGTGTGACATCGAAGATGTCGCAGAATTCCACGAAGCGCTCACCTTGCAAGCGCCGCAAGACAATACTCATGTACTCGCGCACCGAGAGTTGTTCGCGTGAAATGTGATGGTGCTGGTGCAGCTTGGCACGCTTCAGGATGTCTGCCCAGGCTCCACGCAGGTCATCCGCAGAGACATCGGGAAAGCGCGGCGCGAGGGCTTGCTCCACAAAGACTTGTGAGCGCAGAAAGTCTCGACCCAGCACCGGCATTTGGTCGAGCCGTGCGGCGGCCAACTTCATCTGCTCATACTCCAGCAGCCGTCTCACCAACTCCGCTCTGGGGTCTTCAGCTTCGCTGCCGTCGGCTGTCTTTTTAGGCGGCAGCAGCATGCGCGACTTGATCTCGATGAGCATGGCCGCCATCAACAGATACTCTGCGGCCAGCTCCAAATTGGTCTGTCGAATTTGTTCGATGTAGCGCAGATACTGTTTCGTCACCTCCGCCATTGGGATGTCGAGGATGTTGAAGTTCTGCTTGCGAATGAGATAGAGCAGCAAATCTAAAGGACCTTGGAAGGCCTCTAGAAACACCTCTAGTGCGTCTGGCGGTATGTAGAGGTCATTGGGCAGCGTAAACAGCGGCTCGCCATAAAGCCGCGCCAATGCCACCCCATCCACGACCATGGGCGTATCCAGCTCAGGCGAAGCCGCCGGAAGCAGGAGCGTGTCATCCGCCACGGTGCAGGGGCTCAGTGCTTGTTCTGGTAGACGTAAGGCTGCTGAGCGACACGGGCGGCTTGGTAGTTGGCGGCGGCCTCACGGTCTTGCGGGCGATCCCATAGAAGGGCACGACCTTCGCGCTGTTCGGCTTCCAGAGTCGGCTTAGTGGCCTTCAACTTGTCAATGAACTGGGTCACATCGGACTTGTAGTGTTTCCAGAAGCAAGGCATAGCTGTTCGGCGCAAGGCGCCGCCGTGGTAGCAGGTCAGCCTTGGATTGTAGCGGGCTAGTTCGCTGGCTTCCATTCGCCCACGCTAGGCACGATGTGCTCTGCGCCCAGCTTGGCCTCGAAGCCGGAGCGACGAATCAGACCCAGTGGCTGTTCGTTGACGCTCGCCAGCACCAGGGCGACTCCCCGCTTGGCGAGAGCCTGCCAGAGTTGCTCCAATGCATCCAGGCCGGAGGTGTCCATGGACACCAAGCGATGCATTTCCAGCACCACAACTCGACAGCCCTCTGGGAGCTGGCCAGGCAACGCTTCGACCTTGCCCACCGCACCAAAGAACAGCGAACCATAGAGTTCGAACACCGTCACGCCAGCAGGCAGCTCCTTGGTGGCGACAGGCGAGACGCGAAACAGCGTGCTCATGCGGTAGATGAAGAAGCCACACGCGGCAATCAGCCCCATCTCAACGGCCACGGTCAGGTCGAACACCACGGTGAGCACAAAGGTGCCGACCATGACGACGCGGTAAGGCAGCAAGAAGTGCTTGAGCCTTGCGAACTCATGCCACTCGCCCATGTTCCAAGCCACGAACAGCAGAATCCCAGCCAGGGCTGCCAGAGGCACATGCTCAGCCAAAGGTGCAGCCACCAGCACAATGACCAGCAAGGTCACTGCGTGCACGATCCCTGCTATGGGCGTGCGCCCGCCCGCCCGCACATTGGTGACTGTGCGAGCGATCGTGCCAGTGGCAGGGATGCCACCAAAGAAAGGGGTGACAAAGTTGGCCACCCCTTGTGCCATCAACTCTTGATTCGGATCATGACGGGGGATGTCGGCCATGTTGTCTGCCACCCGGGCGCACAGCAGCGACTCGATGGCGCCCAGCATGGCGATGGTCAGTGTTGGGATGAGGAGCTGTTTGGCTGTGGTCCAGGTGAACTCAGGCAACTCAAAAGAGGGAAGCCCCTGCGGAATGCCGCCAAACTTGCTGCCAACGGTTTCCACTTGGAGGCCGAAGGCCAGGGTGATGAGGGTGGCGCTAACCAATGCGATGACCGTGCCCGGTACTCGCACAGCCACTTGCCGGCAGTGATGTCGCCAACCTGTGGCCCCGAGGGGTGCTTCGTAGCCTTTGGGCCATATCGCGACCACCGCCAAACAACCAATACCCAGCAAAAAGGCCCAGAGGTTGATGCTGTGCAGGTGTTCTGCCAGGACGCTCAATTGGGTGAAGAAGTCAGCCGGCATTTTGGCGATCTGCAGGCCTAAGAGGTCCTTGATCTGCGACAGCCCAATCAGCACCGCGATGCCGTTGGTGAAGCCAATCACGATGGAGACTGGGATGTAGCGCACCAACGCGCCCAGCTTGAGCCAGCCCATCAGGAACAGCAGCACGCCAGCCATCGACGTCGCGATCAGCAAATTGGCCAGCCCATAGCGCTCGACAATGCCGTATACGATGACGATGAACGCGCCGGCTGGTCCACCAATCTGTACATTGGAGCCGCCAAGCGCGGAGATCAAAAACCCCGCAATGATGGCCGTGAACAAACCGGCCTCGGGCTTGACGCCCGAGGCGATGGCAAAGGCCATGGCAAGCGGCAAGGCCACGATGCCGACCGTGACCCCGGCGCCCACATCCGCCCACAGATGCTGGCGGCTGTAGCCCCCCAATACGTCCCTCAAGCGAGGGCGGAAGGGATGCAGGTACCTGCTGAATTCGTTGAGTTGGGCCATCGATACTCCATGGATTGACAAACAAATTGAGTTGTCAATACAAGCGGTGGCCCGCAGTGGTGGAGTCGGGTCAGGAAACGCCTTCGGCGTGACAGCAGCCAAACTGGAGAGCTGTCACTGGGCGCCTGCATCTCAACGCACCCGCAAACCTGGCTGCGCCCCCGGGAAGGGCTCCAGCACAAAGATGCCGGGGTTGGCCTTTTCGTCGGCGTGGCTGGCGGCCAGCACCATGCCTTCGCTGATGCCGAACTTCATCTTGCGCGGGGCTAGGTTCGCCACCATCACCGTCAGCTTGCCTTCGAGGTCTTCGGGCTTATAGGCGCTCTTGATGCCGCTGAAGACATTGCGGGTGCGGCCTTCACCCACGTCCAGGGTCAGACGCAGCAGCTTGTCAGAGCCCTCCACGTGCTCGGCCTTGACGATCTTGGCGATGCGCAAGTCCACCTTGGTGAAGTCGTCAATCTTGATCTCAGGCGCCAACTCTTCCCCGCCGGGAATGACCTTGGGTGGTGCGGGGGGCTCCAGCAGAGCGTCCAGCAACTTCACATCCACGCGCTGCATCAGGTGCTGATAGGTGCCGATGGTGTGGGCGCCCAGGGCGCGTTCAGCGTCGGCAAACATCAAGGGCTCGACCTTCAAGAAGCCTTCTACGGCGCCGGCCAAGGCTGGCAGCACGGGCTTCAGGTAAATGGTCAGCAGCCGGAAGGCTTCGATGCAGGTGCTGCAGACATCGTGCAAGGCGGTGCGGTTGTCTTCAGACTTGGCCAAATCCCAGGGCTTGTGGGCGTCTACATACTCGTTGACCTTGTCGGCCAGCGCCATCACCTCGCGCAGGGCCTTGCCGAACTCGCGCTCCTCATACAGTTGCTCCACGGTGGCGCGGTGGGCGCGCAGGGTGTCCAACAGGCTGCGGCCCTCTACACCCAGGTCGGCACTCAGGCGGCCTTCAAAGCGCTTGGCCAAGAAGCCTGCGGCGCGGCTCGCGATGTTGATGTACTTCCCCACCAAGTCACTGTTGACGCGGGCGACAAAGTCTTCGGGGTTGAAGTCGATGTCCTCGACCCGTGCGTTGAGCTTGGCGGCAATGTAATAGCGCAGCCATTCCGGGTGCAGACCCAACTCCAAGTACTTCAGCGGGCTGATGCCGGTGCCACGGCTCTTGCTCATCTTCTCACCGCCATTGACGGTGATGAAGCCGTGCACATTGACCTTGTCCGGCGTCTTGCGGCCGCTGAAGTGCAGCATCGCCGGCCAGAACAGGGTGTGGAAGTAGGTGATGTCCTTGCCGATGAAGTGCACCTGCTCGACGGTCGGGTCGGCAAAGAAGGCGTCGAAGTCGCGGCCCGTCTTGGCGAAGTAGTTCTTCAGCGAGGCCAGGTAGCCGATCGGCGCGTCCAGCCACACGTAGAAATACTTGCCCGGCGCGTCGGGGATCTCGATGCCGAAGTAGGGCGCGTCGCGCGAGATGTCCCAGTCGCCCAGGCCGCCATGGCCGTCCTCGTCGGTGGTGAACCACTCCTTGATCTTGTTCAGCACCTCGGGCTGCAGGCGCGGCCGTCGGCGCTGCGTCCAGCCCTCCAGGAACTCCACGCAGCGCGGGGCGCTCAGAGCTGGAAGAAGTAGTGCTCGGTGGTCTTGCAGCACCGGAGTCGCGCCGGTGAGGGCGGAGTAGGGCTTCTTCAGGTCGGTGGGGGCGTAGACCGCGCCACAAACGTCGCAGTTGTCGCCATATTGGTCCTGCGCCCCGCACTTGGGGCACTCGCCCTTGATGAAGCGGTCGGGCAGGAACATGCCCTTCTCAGGGTCAAAGAACTGCTCAATGGTCTTGGCGCTGAAGATCAGCCCGTTTCCTTGCGCAGCGCGCTGGTAGATGTCCTTGCGCCAGCGCATGGTTCTCCGGGCCGTCCGTCGAATGCCAGTTGTCAAAAGCGATGTGAAAGCCGCTCAGGTATTGGGCGCGGCCCGCCGCCACCTCGGCCACAAAGGCTTGTGGCGTCTTGCCGGCCTTCTCGGCCGCAATCATGATGGGGGCGCCATGGGCGTCATCGGCACAGACGAAGTGCACCTCGTGCCCCTTCATGCGCTGCTGCCGCACCCAGACGTCCGCTTGGATGTACTCCATCATGTGCCCGATGTGGAAGGGCGCGTTGGCATAGGGCAGGGCGGTGGTGACGAAGAGCTTGCGGGTCATGGGGCGCGGGCCGTGAGGCTGGGCTGGGCAAAAGGGGGATTCTAAAAGCCTGGGCGTCCAGGCCAGGCAGGCGCGTGTGCGGCACCATCCGCCACAATGGGCCAAGGCTCGTTCAGGGTCAAGAGGCGGTCTTTCGGGCTCGCTGCACTGTAGTTGATGGTTGCCACTTAGATGCACAGCCTTTTCCTTGCCTTGACGGCAGTCGTGGTCGTGGGCTCGCTGCTGGCGCTGGTGTTTCTGCGCCGCTACCGCAGGCTGCAGCGCGAGGCCTTCATTCGTCACTTCGATTTGCCCAAGGGCTTGTTTGAGAAGCTCAGGGCCAAGCGCCCCAGCTTGAGCACCAAGGATTGCCAATTGGTGGCCAATAGTTTGCGCCAATTCTTTCTGGCGCACTTGCTCAGCGGGCGGCGTTTTGTCTCCATGCCCAGCGAGGTGGTGGATGACCTGTGGCACGAGTTCATCCTGCACACCCGCAACTATGAGGTGTTTTGTCGCCACGCCTTTGGTGCATTCTTGCACCACACACCGGCCGTGGCATTGGCTGGTGGGCAGCGCCAGCAAAACTCAGGTTTGCGACGTTGTTGGTGGTATGCCTGCAAAGACGAAAACATCAACCCGCGTGAGCCAACCCGGCTGCCGCTGCTGTTTGCCCTGGACGCCAAGCTGAACATCCCTGGAGGCTTTCGGTATGTTCCCGACTGCCAAGGCGTGCGGCGCGCTGACACGGGCCCAAGCACGGTCGCGACCACCTACTGCGGGGGCGAGTTCGCGAGCTCGTCTTACGACGGCGGCACCGCAGGCTTTGGGGACGGCGCTTCTGACGGCGGCGCTGGCCATGGCTCGTTCTCCAGCGATGGGGGCGGTGCTGACGGCGGAGGCTGTGGCGGTGGTGGGTGTGGCGGTGGTGGGTGTGGCGGTGGCGGCGGTGATTGAGGGGTTCATGGGTTGGGACTGACCCCACCGCTTTGGACCGTGTACTAGGGTGGCCGCCAGCACGCATGGCCGGACTCGTGGAGAATCCGCCCACCCCCTTGTACTCAACAACTTAGGAGATCACCCATGCAGGATTCCAGTTTGATGAAAGACGGCGCAGCTTTGTTGACCGGCCAAGACCTCACTCGCCGCGGTTTTGTGGCCGGGGCGGTGGGCTCTGGGTTTGCCCTTGCGGTGCAGCCCATCCAGGCGCAAACGGTGATCAAAACCTCGCATGAAGGGCTGGAGGTCGGCGAGGTCAGCATTCCCGTGGGTGATTTCAAGATGCCGGCCTACAGGGCGCAACCCAAGGGCAAGCCCAATGCGCCAGTGGTTTTGGTGATCAGCGAGATTTTTGGTGTGCATGAGCACATTGCCGACATAGCGCGGCGTTTTGCCCAGGCGGGCTATTGTGCGATTGCGCCGGAGCTGTTCGTGCGTCAGGGTGATGCCAGCGGCTATGCCGAGATGGCTAAGCTGATCAGCGAAGTGATCTCGAAGGTGCCGGATGCGCAGGTGATGGCCGATTTGGATGCGACAGTGGCATGGGCCAAAGCGCAGGGCGCCGACACCTCCAAGCTCGCCATCACGGGCTTTTGCTGGGGCGGGCGCATCACTTGGTTGTACAGCGCACACAACCCGGGTGTGAAGGCTGGTGTGGCTTGGTACGGCCGCTTGGTCGGGGCGGCCTCTGCCCTGCAACCGCGCCACCCGGTGGACGTGGCCGCTGAGCTGAAGGCACCGGTGCTGGGGCTCTACGGTGAAAAAGACACCGGCATCCCGCTTGACACGGTTGATAAGATGAAGTCTGCGTTGGCGGCAGGCTCTGCCGCAGCCAAGCGCAGCGAGTTTGTGGTGTACCCGGACGCGCCGCATGCCTTCCACGCCGATTACCGCCCTAGCTTCAGGGCCGAGGCGGCGCAAGACGGCTGGAAGCGCTGTGTCGCTTGGTTCAAGGCCAACGGAGTGGCCTGAGTTCAAGGTGGCCCATGCAGCCCGCGCCCTCTCGGGGCGCGGTTTTGTTTTGTCTAAGCGATTTTCATGACCCTGTTCTACATTGTCTTGGCCACCTTGCTGGGGGGCTTGCTGTCGGTGGTGGTGGCGGCGTCGCTCACGGTGCATGTGTTGGGCCGGGTGGTCAAGCACCTGGTGAGTCTCTCAGCAGGCGTGCTGCTGGCCACCTCACTGCTGCATGTGCTGCCGGAGGCGTTTGAGAGCAAGGTGGATCCGCACAACTTGTTTGCCGCGCTGTTGGGAGGCTTGCTGTTCTTTTTCTTGCTGGAGAAGGCAGAGCTGTATCGACATGCCCATCATCATGAGGGAGATGGCCACGACCATCATCACCATTTCGATCAAGATCAAGCAGGCCGGGGTGGCTACAGTGTGTTGGTCGGTGACAGCATTCACAATTTCTGCGACGGCATCATCATCGCTGCGGCTTTTTTGGCCAGCCCCGAGTTAGGGGTCACCACGGCGCTGGCGGTCATCTTGCATGAGATTCCGCAGGAAGTCGGCGACACCATCGTGCTGATTAACGCGGGGTTCAGCCGTCGCAAAGCCTTGCTCTACAACGCCTTGTCAGGCTTGGCAGCGGTGGTGGGTGGTGTCGTGGGCTACTTTGTGGTGGGCGCGATGGAGGAGGTCTTTCCCTACCTCTTGGTGGTGGCCGCCAGCAGCTTCATCTATGTGGCCGTGGCGGATCTGATTCCTCAGATGCAACGCCGCCTGCCTTGGCGCGACATGGCCCAACAGGTGGTTTGGATCGCCGTGGGCCTGAGTGTTGTCATCCTCGCTAAGGGCTTGATGCACAGTCACTAAGTTGGTCTGGCTGCGGTGAAGCACCGCAGCCGTTTGCATTACTTGATCACCAAGACCGGAATGTTGCAGTGGGTCAAGACCTTTTGAGTCTCGCTGCCCAAGAGTAGCGCGCTGACACCGCGTCTGCCATGCGAGGCCATGACGATCAGGTCGCATTCATGTGCCTTGGCTTGCTCGACGATGGCCTCCCAAGGATGCGACGCTTCGACGGTGTAGGCCGCGCAAGCCAAACCGGCCGCTTCAGCTGTTTTCACCACTTCCTTGACGCGCGCTGAGGCAATGCGCTCTTGGGCGTCAAAGAACTCCTGCGGCGGCACGGGCTGCATCTCGGAGATGGCGCTGTAAGGGAAGGGCTCTTTGACGCTGATGGCGGTCAGCGTGGCGCCCAAGGGGCGTGCTAAATCAATGGCCGCTTGAACCGCCTTGGCGGTGATCTCAGAGCCGTCTGTGGGGACAAGAATGTGGCGAACCATGGGGCACTCCTTTCGGGTCAAAGGCCGTCAGCGCGGCCGGTGACCCAGTGTCCTGCATGCCGGCTGTCAGGTCTTGATCAGGGTCAAGCTGGCGCGTGCGGTGAGGAGCCCGAGGCTGCCCGCTTGAGCAAGATCAACCCTTGGCCACGGGGCGGCGCGGGTCGGCCGACCATTCGCTCCATGAGCCGGGGTAGAGGCGGGTGATGCCAAAGCCGGCCACCGCCATGGCCAGCACGTTGTGGCAAGCCGTCACCCCTGAGCCGCACTGGTGCACTAGGCGTTCTGGCGGTACGCCCATTTGCTCAAACTGGGCGCGCAAGGCATCGGCAGGCAAGAAGCAACCGTCCGCGCCCAGGTTGTCCTTGAAAAAACGATTCATGGCGCCGGGGATGTGTCCGGCTTGGCCGTCCATGGGCTCAACATCGCCACGGAAGCGCTCGGGGGCGCGGGCGTCCAGAACTTGCCAGCGATGCAACTCGCGCTGCAAGGTGGTCGCGTCCAGCGTGGGCACGCTCTCTGCGATGGGGTAGGGCGCGTGGGCGGCCTCTGGCACGGGGCTGGCGCCGCTGTCGAGCGCTAGCCCAGCAGCCCGCCAGGCGGGCACGCCGCCGTCCAAGACTTGTACACGACGGTGGCCCAGCCAATGCAACATCCACCAAGCGCGGGCGGCATACATGCCGCCTTGGTTGTCCATCACCACCACATCGCGCTGGGGCGTCAGGCCCCATTGCGCCACGCGATGAGCAAAGGTTTCTCGGCTGGGCAAGGGGTGGCGCCCGCCTTCGCCGGGGCCCCGTCCCGACTTGGGCGCGCTGAGGTCGTGGTCCAGATGTGCGTAGATCGCATCGGGCACGTGGCCAGTCTCAAACTGCCGCAGCCCGGCAGCAGGGTCCATCAGGTCGCAACTGCAGTCCAGCAGCAAAGGTGCGGGTAGTCCTTGCAGGCGGGCCTGCAAGGCTGCGGCGGAAATCAGGGGGTGTAGGGGTGTGGACATGCTCAGGCTTCCAAGGTGGAGTCTTTGGTGCAATCTTTGGAATGGGGGCTGGCTTGCTGGCGCAGCAAGGTGGCCGCTATGCCTGCGGCCACGATCAGCACGACGCCGATCAGGCTCAGGGCACTGATCTTGTCGTCAAACAGCAGCGTGCCATAGACAAACGAAAAGGCAATGCCCATGTACTGAAGGCTGGCATTGCTGAGGGTGCGGCCAATGGCATAGGCGCGGGTCATCAAAATTTGCGCAGTGGTGGCCAATAGCCCCGTGGCCAGCAGCAAACCTGCACCTGCCCATGTGTGACCATGCAGCCCGCCAACCAAGGCCAGCACCAAGCCCACCAACAAACTGCCCAGTGAGAAGTAAAAAACGACTCGGTATTCGGGCTCACCCGCTCGGCCGAGGGCCGTGACCTGCAAGTAAGCCAGCGCTGACAGCATGCCTGAGAACAAGCCTGCCAGCGCGCCTTTGAACTGCTGAGGCTCCAGGGTGGGTTGCAAGACCAGAGCCACGCCGGCAAAGCCCACCAGCACGGTCAAGACCAAGCGGCCGTCCACCTTGGCGGCCCCCAGCATGATGGCGCCGCCAATCAGGAACAAAGCCATCCAGATGGAAGACATGTAGTTCAGCGTGATGGCGGTGGGCAAGGGCAGGGTGCCGATCGCATAAAACCACAGGCTGAGCGCCGCCACGCCTGAGATGCTGCGCCAGAGGTGCATGGTGGGCACGGGGGTGCGCAGCTCGCCGCCGCGCCAGCGGGTCAGGGCCCAGATGAAGATCAGCCCCACCATGCCGCGATAAAGCACGATCTCACCCGTGCTGTAGTGCTCGGAAGCCAGCTTGACGCAGACACCCATGCTGGCGAACAAAAACGAGGCGCCCAGCATCAGCCAGGGTGCGCTGAGTCGGTGCATCATCAGCCGTAACTCAGGCCCATGACTTCACGCACTTCTTTGAGGGTTTGCCGGGCGATGGTGCGCGCGCGCTCACAACCCAGCTCCACCATCCAGTGGATCTGTCGAGGGTTGTCCAACACCGCTTGCGCACGTTCGCGCCAGGGGGCTTGCTCGCGCACGATGGCTTCAATCAACGGTTGCTTGCAGTCTAGGCAGCCAATGCCTGCGCTGCGGCAGCCTTCAGCCAGAGCCTCGCGCTCACCTGCGGGGCTGTAGAGCTGGTGCAGCGGCCACACCGGGCAGCGCTCGGGCTCGCCCGGGTCGCTGCGGTGTACGCGCTGCGGGTCGGTGGGCATGCGTCGTACCTTATCGCGCACAGTCTCGGGCTCTTCACGCATGGCAATGCTGTTGCCTAGGCTCTTGCTCATCTTCTGGCCGTCGAGCCCAGGTAGCCGGGCGGTGTCGGTGAGCAAGAGCTGAGGTTCTAGCAAGGGTGCGGCTCGGTCCGGTGAGCCATAGAGGTGATTGAAGCGGCGCGCCACCTCCCGGGTCAGCTCGACATGGGGGGCTTGGTCCTCCCCCACGGGCACCCATCCTGCGCGGTACACCAAAATGTCAGCGGCCTGCAGCAAGGGGTAGCCTAAAAAGCCGTAGCTGGTGGATTCGGCGTCTTGCCCCTGGGACAGCCGGTCTTTGTAGGCGGGCGTGCGCTCCAACCAAGACAGCGGCGTGCTCATGGCCAGCAGGGTGAACAGCTCGGCGTGCTCTGGCAGACGGCTCTGGATGAACAAGGTCGCTTTGTCGGGGTCCACCCCTGCTGCCAGCCAGTCCACCACCATGTCGTACACATGGTGCTCTAGGTGTGCGCCGCGGTTGTCGGCGGTGGTCAGTGCATGCCAGTCGGCCACCACAAAAAAGCAGTCGTACTGGTGCTGCAACTGCACCCAGTTCTTGAGGGCACCGTGGTAATGACCCAGGTGCAGGGCACCAGTGGGGCGCATTCCAGAGAGTACACGTTCGCGCATGGGCGGCTTTGTTAGGGCTTGAAAGTGCAGAATTCTCCCATGCGGGCAGGCCCGGGCCATCGGCATGTGATGGCGGCCCACTTACACTGACGACCCTTCATCTTTTGTGTGTGACTCCTGTGAACAAGCGCATTGTCGTTCTCATCTCTGGTCGTGGCAGCAATATGCAGGCCATCGTCGAGCGTTGCGCCCAAGAAGCCTGGGCGGCGGAGGTGGTGGCGGTGATCAGTAACAAGCCCGATGCCAGCGGCTTGGCATGGGCCGCGCAGCGGGGCCTGAACACGGCGGCAATAGACCACAAGGCTTTTGCCAGCCGTGAGACTTTTGATGCAGCGCTGGCGCAGGAGATTGATCAACATGCGCCGGATGTGGTGGTGTTGGCAGGGTTCATGCGCATCCTCACGCCAGGTTTTGTGCAGCGCTACCAAGGCCGTTTGCTGAACATTCACCCCTCGCTGCTCCCCGCTTTCCCTGGGCTGCATACGCACCGCAAGGCGATTGAGGCGGGCTGTACGGTGGCTGGTGCCACCGTGCACTTGGTGACGGCGGACTTGGACCATGGCCCCATCGTGGCCCAGGCTGTGGTGCCGGTTCAGCCCGACGATGATGAGGACAGCTTGGCCGCCCGCATCTTGATAGGGGAGCACCGCATCTACCCCGCAGCAGTGCGCTGGTTGCTGCAGGGACGCTTGGAGGTGCAGGGCTGCCGGGTTCGGCAATTGGATGGCGAGCCTCAAAGTCTGATGCTCTGAGGCTTCTGCAAGGCCTGTATTTCCGGCCCTCTGGCCAGAGCGGAGATAATCCGCCGATGCATCCCAACGCCCTGCTGGACATGGCCACCGAACTGGTGCGCCAAGTCCTCCGCCTCGACGCCCCGGCCGACACCATCGTCTCCGGCTTTCTTCGCCAACATCGCCAACTGGGCCCGCGTGAGCGCCACGCCCTGGCGGAAACCGCCTACACCCTGCTGCGCCAGCGCTTGGTGCTGGCCCACCTAGCCCAAAGCGGCTCGGGCGCTCTAGAGCGCCGCTTGGCCATTCTGGCTTGGCAGGGCACTGACAGCTTCATGCGCCGGGCGCTTGGCCCCAATGAGCAGCAATGGCTGGAACAGGTCAATGCCATCGACCGTGCTGGCCTGTCGGAAAAGCTGCGCCACAACCTGCCTGGCTGGCTGGCCCAGGCCTTGCGCAATGAAGTGGGCGAGGATTTTTGGCCCTTGGTGGCAGCCATCGACAACACGGCGGGGCTGGATCTGCGCGTCAACACGCTCAAAGCCAAGCGCGAAGACATCCAGGCCGAGTTGGCCGAGGCGGGCATTCAGGCCGAGCTGACCCCATATTCACCCTGGGGCCTGCGCATTGCGGGCAAGCCCGCGCTGCAGAAGTTGCCGCTTTTCATTCGCGGTGATGTGGAGGTGCAAGACGAAGGCAGCCAACTGCTGGCCGCCTTGTTGGCACCCAAGCGCAGCGAAATGGTGGTGGATTTTTGTGCTGGCGCTGGTGGCAAAACGCTGGCGCTGGGTGCGCTGATGCGCAACACAGGGCGCCTCTACGCGTTTGACGTTTCGGGCTATCGCCTGGAGGGCATGAAACCACGCTTGGCGCGCAGTGGTCTGTCCAATGTCTATCCGGCCCAAATTGCCCATGAGCGCGACGAGCGCATCAAGCGCTTGAGCGGCAAAATCGACCGCGTGCTGGTGGATGCGCCGTGCTCGGGCTTGGGCACGCTGCGACGCAACCCCGACCTGAAGTGGCGTCAGTCGCCCAAGGCGTTAGAGGAATTGCAGGCCAAGCAAAGCGCCATCTTGGCCAGCGCGGCCAGGTTGGTGAAGCCGGGCGGCCGCTTGGTTTATGCCACCTGCAGCTTGCTGAGCCGCGAGAACGAAGCCGTCGCCCAAGCCTTTACTGAGGCCAACCCAGGCTTTGAGTTCTTGCCTGCGGCGGCGGCACTGAGCTCGGCACAGGTTCAGGGCGCTGAAGCCCTAGACAGCCAAGGCTATTTGCGCTTGTGGCCGCACCGCCATGCCACCGACGGCTTCTTTGCCGCCGCATGGCAGCGCAAAGGCTGAGGCCCTTTGAACAGGCGCAAGCTGTGCAGAAGCCTGACATAGGTCGGGCTTATGCGGGGCTTCCACGGCTGAAAGCCCCCCCTACAATTCATCATTGGCTTGGGCGTTCCAGGCGCGGGGTAGTTTCATGATTGATTTCGAAGCTGTGATTGATGTGCTTGTCAACTTGGGCGCCAACGGCGTACTGAACGTCAGTGGCTGGGCCGTGTTGGCGGTGACCTTGGTGATGACGCACCTGACCATTTGTTCGGTCACCATCTTTTTGCACCGTGCCCAGGCGCACCGTGCGGTGGACCTGCATGCCATCCCCTCGCATTTCTTCCGGTTTTGGCTGTGGCTGACCACGGGCATGGTGACCAAGGAGTTTGTGGCGGTGCACCGCAAGCACCACGCCAAGTGCGAAACCCCCGAAGACCCCCACAGCCCGCAAACCCGTGGTTTGAAGGCGCTGTTGCTGACCGGCGTAGAGCTGTACCGCGCCGAAGCCAAGATCCCAGAAACCCTGGCCAAGTACGGGCACAACACGCCCAATGATTGGATTGAGCGCAACCTCTACACCCGCTTTTCCTGGCAGGGTGTGGCCTTGATGATGATCATCAACCTGACCCTGTTCGGCGCCATCGGCTTGACGGTTTGGGCGGTGCAAATGGCCTGGATCCCTGTGATGGCCACCGGCATCATTAATGGCATCGGTCACTACTACGGTTATCGCAATTTCGAGGCACCGGATGCCTCCACCAATGTCTCGCCCTGGGGCATCTTGATTGGTGGCGAAGAGCTGCACAACAACCATCACACCTACCCGACGTCGGCCAAGTTCTCGGTCAAGCCTTTTGAGTTTGACATCGGCTGGATGTACATCCGGGGCATGGAGATGGTCGGCTTGGCCAAGGCGCGCAAGACACCACCGCAGTTGATCTTGGGCGAGTTGAAGGATGTGGCCGATGCGCGCACGCTGGAGGCCATCACCACCAACCGCTACGAAGTCATGGCCAACTATGCCAAGGAGATGCGCCGTGCCTGTGCGTTCGAGGTCAGCCGTTTGAAGGCTCAGGGCAGTACAGCTGGCAAGGCTTGGAGTGACCTGCGATTGGCGGAGCGTTGGCTGCATCGAGACGCTGAAAAAATCCCTGCGCATGTGCGTGCCGCCCTGGAAAACGCCATGGCTCAATCCCCTTCGCTACAGAAGTTGGTGACCATGCGCGAAGAGTTGCGTCAACTCTGGACGCGTACCAATGTCTCCGCCGAGCAGCTCGTCGCTGATCTGCAAGACTGGTGCAGGCGCGCTGAGGACAGCGGTATCGCTGCGCTGCGCGAGTTCTCGCTGCAGTTGCGTGCTGCGCGGGCGTGAGGGGCTTGCCCTCGCTCTGGTGCTTTGCGTGATTTTGGCGAGGAACACTCCTAAGGTTTGAGCGAGAGCGGAAGGCTGTCGGGGCATGATTCCGCTCATGTCCTCCGCCCAAACTCTTCGACTTTGGGCTCCCCCTTTACTTCGCTACATCACACCCCAACATCCTTCCGCTCAGGGTTGCGTCGGTGGCTCGCCGTCGAAAAGAACACGGTTTGAGGTTGGTGCTGTGGTCGCAGGTGCTTGGCAGGGTTGAGAGGGTGGTTGACGCAGGAGTGCGGCGGGCTCGCCATAGCGAGGTAAAGGGGGAGGCCGGTGCCGTTAGGCGCCGGACGGAGGGCACGAGCGGTGGCGAGTCTGTCGTGCTCCTGTGTCCGCAGCATCCGTCCCAGTTCGGTGGCGCTTGATCACGTACGGTCTTGCCAACAAGGCGACTCAAGGCGCGAAGTGCGATTCCACGTGAGTCAGAAAACAAAAAGCCCGCTGTGAAGCGGGCTTTTTGATGAGGAAGCGCTGAATTACTTCAGCTTGATTTCCTTGTAGAGCACGTGCTTACGTGCCTTGGGGTCGAACTTCATGAATTCCAGCTTTTGGGGCGTGGTCTTCTTGTTCTTGTTCGTGGTGTAGAAGTGACCGGTGCCCGCAGTGGACTCCAGCTTGATCTTCTCGCGGCCGCCTTTGGATGCCATGGTGTCGCTCCTGTGTCAGTGATTAGGCTTGACCGCGCGCGCGCAGGTCGGCCAGGACGGCGTCGATGCCCTTCTTGTCGATCAGACGCAAGGCTGCGTTGCTGATGCGCAGACGAACCCAACGGTTCTCGCTCTCGACCCAGAAACGACGATATTGCAGGTTCGGGAGGAACCGACGCTTGGTTTTGTTGTTGGCGTGGGAAACATTGTTCCCGACCATGGGCTTCTTGCCCGTGACTGCGCAGACGCGTGCCATGAGGACACTCCGATACTTGTCTACAGCCAAGCACTTGACGGGTTTTTGAGCATGATGCTCACCTGTCAGCCACTTGGCCTCACCTCGCCAAAAGGGTGGCGGTAACCCTATCTTGCTTGAAATGTCGAGGGCCTGAAAACCGCTTAGCGAAGCGCTGATTAGGCTGAGGCCCTGATTGCCTGCACAAGAAAACCCGAGATTATAGCCACCTTTTGGGCGGCTTGCCAGTGCGAAGGGCCTCGGCCGGGTTGGGCCGAGTGAATCCGGCCCAAAGCCTTGGCGTTTAATGAGCGCCTTGCTCTAGAAAGCGCTGGGCGTCTAGGGCGGCCATGCAGCCGGTGCCTGCTGAGGTGATGGCCTGGCGGTAAATGTGGTCCTGCACATCGCCAGCAGCAAACACGCCGGGCACGCTGGTCATGGTGGCGAAGCCATTCTGGCCACTGCGTGTCACCAAGTAGCCATCTTTCATGTCCAGTTGGCCTTCAAAGATCTGTGTATTGGGTGAGTGTCCAATCGCGATGAAGCAGCCCTTCAAGGTCAGCGCTTTGGTGCTGTCGTCCGCCGTGCCGCGCAGACGCACACCAGTGACGCCACTTTGGTCACCCAGCACTTCGTCCAAGGTGTGATGCAGGTGCAACTCAATCTTGCCCGATGCCACCTTGTCCATCAGCTTGTCGATCATGATGGCTTCCGCGCGAAACTTGTCGCGCCGATGCACCAAGTGCACTTTATTGGCGATGTTGGAGAGGTAAAGCGCTTCTTCTACGGCCGTGTTGCCGCCGCCAATCACGCAAACCTCTTCGCCTCGGTAAAAAAAGCCGTCACAAGTGGCGCAAGCGCTCACGCCCCGGCCAGAAAAAGCCTGTTCAGAAGGCAAACCGAGGTACTTGGCTGACGCGCCGGTAGCGATGATCAGGCTGTCGCAGGTGTATTCACCACTATCACCCTTTAACTTGAACGGCCGCGTGCCGAAATCCACAGTGTTGATGTGATCGAACACGATCTGGGTCTGAAACCGCTCAGCATGTTGTTGGAATCGCTGCATCAGTTCGGGGCCTTGCACGCCCATCACGTCGGCCGGCCAATTGTCGACTTCCGTGGTGGTCATCAGCTGTCCGCCCTGCGCCATGCCGGTGACCAGCAAGGGCTTGAGGTTGGCGCGAGCCGCGTAAATGGCGGCCGAGTAGCCGGCAGGGCCAGAGCCAAGGATCAGAACCTGAGCGTGTGTCGTGGTCGTCATGGGATTCAGAGTTGGGCGTGGCGTTGTGAGCAAGTAGCAGTTAGATACGGCTTCATGCACCAAACTGACACGCTGGGTGGTGATACGGAGTGGGGAAGGGCTCAAGCTGAGCCACAATCCCTCTGTATTCTAAAGATTGGGTAGCCGCGTTGTTGGCGGCTGTTTGGGAAACGAGCTCTTTGTGGGGGTCATTGATGTCGATGCTGTCCAACCTGGACCTGATTCGCCGGGTACCGCTGTTCTCGATGTTGACCAACGATCAAGCCCGCGCGGTGGCTGATGGTGTGGTGAAGCGTCGCTATCGTCGTGGCGAACTGGTGGTGGAGCAGGGCAAGAAGAGCAATGCGCTGTTCATTTTGCTCAACGGGCGTGCCCGTGTGCTGACGGCTGACTCTCGTGGCCGCGAAGTGATTTTGGCTGTGCTGGAAGCTGGCGACTATGTGGGTGAGATGAGTCTCATCGACAACCAATCACACTCCGCCACGGTTCGCTGTGAGGTGCAGTGCGACATGCTGATTCTTGGTCGCCAAGAGTTTGCGCGTTGCTTGCCTGAGAATTCCAGCCTGTCTTACGCGATCATGCGAGGCTTGGTGCAACGCTTGCGCAGTGCTGATCGTCAGATTGAGTCACTGGCACTGCTCGATGTCTACGGCCGCGTGGCGCGTGCCTTGCTCGATATGTCCGAGGAAGTCGATGGCGACCAAGTGGTGCGCAGCAAAGTGTCTCGCCAAGACATGGCCAAGATCGTGGGTGCCTCTCGCGAGATGGTCAGCCGTGTGATGAAGGACCTGGAAGAGCGAGGCGTCATCGAAACGCTGGAAAATGGCTCTGTCCTGTTGAAGAATCGCCTGCCCGAGTGATGCGGCTCCCCCGCCTGGGGTGCGCAGATCACGCTGCGGCAGACCCAGGGAGGAAAGAATGCGGATAGATACGGCTGCGGCGCGCCGCCGCAGTGAAGCCGGCCCCGGCCCCTCCACAGGGGCGCTGAGGGCCCGTTTGCGTTTGTTGATCTGGGGTGTGTTTGGCTTGGCCTTTGCGCTGGCGCTGGCCAGTCGTCACCCTGACGACCCTGGCTTTTCCACCTCCGGCACTGGGGAGCCTCTGCGCAACTGGATGGGGTCTACAGGGGCATGGCTGGCAGATGCCGCTCTCGTGGCCGTTGGCTTTTCGGCCTGGTGGTTGGTCGTGGCGGGATTGCGACTCTGGCTGGCGGCCCTGGCTGATGCTGTTCGCGACCCGAGCCTGCCCCTCGTCAACCGTCCTCCTCGCTGGCGACGTTGGGCCGGCTTTGCGCTGCTGATTGTGGCCAGCTCCGCCCTGGAGTGGACTCGTCTGTACGGCTTGGAGGCCAGACTGCCCGGACATGCGGGGGGCGCTTTGGGCTACACCCTGGGGCCGCTGTCCATGCAGTGGTTGGGCTTTATAGGCTCCGGCGTGGTGTGGATCGCGCTCTTGGCCACGGCTCTGCCCATGGCCTTGGGGTTTTCTTGGGCGACAGCTGCAGACACCTTGGGAGGCTGGGTCTTGGGTGTCCGCGAGAAGCGTATCGAGCTGCGCGCCAAGGCTGAAGATGTGCGTATGGGTGAGGTCGCACAGCGCGAGCGCGAGGTCGAGGTGGAAGAGGATCGGGCCGAACACATCGACCATGAGCCCATCGTCATTGAGCCGCCGGTCGTCGTCGTGCCTGAGTCCAAGCGCGTCATTCGTGAGCGCCAAGCGCCGCTCTTCAATGAGCTGATCAATACCAAGCTGCCCCAAGTCGACCTGCTGGACAAAGCGCCACCGCATGTCGAAACCGTCACATCCGAGTCTCTGGAGATGACCAGCCGCCTGATCGAGAAGAAGCTCTCCGACTTCGGCGTCAGCGTGCGTGTGGTGGCAGCCCAGCCAGGCCCGGTGATCACGCGCTACGAGATCGAACCCGCCACCGGTGTCAAAGGCTCGCAGATCGTCAATCTGGCCAAAGACCTAGCGCGCTCGCTTTCCTTGGTGTCCATCCGCGTGGTCGAGACCATTCCCGGCAAGAATCTGATGGCCTTGGAATTGCCCAATGCCAAGCGTCAGACCATCCGCTTGTCTGAGGTGCTGGGTTCAGAAATCTACAACAAGGCGTCGTCCTTGCTGACCATGGGCTTGGGCAAGGACATCGTGGGCCTGCCCGTGGTCGCTGACCTGGCCAAGATGCCGCATTGCTTGGTGGCAGGTACCACCGGCTCGGGCAAGTCGGTGGGCATCAACGGCATGATCCTGAGCCTGCTCTACAAGGCCGAGGCGCGCGACGTGCGCCTGATTTTGATCGACCCCAAGATGCTGGAAATGAGCGTCTACGAGGGCATTCCGCACCTGCTCTGCCCGGTGGTTACCGACATGAAGCAGGCCGGCAATGCGCTGAATTGGGCGGTGGGCGAGATGGAGCGCCGCTACAAGATTATGAGCAAGCACGGCGTGCGCAACCTGGCCGGGTTTAACAAGAAGATCGACGACGCGACCGCCCGGGGTGAGCTGGTGCCCAACCCCTTCAGTCTGACACCTGAGGCGCCCGAGCCCCTGGAGCGGCTGCCCTTCATCGTCATCGTCATCGACGAACTGGCCGATCTGATGATGGTGGTGGGCAAGCGCATTGAAGAGCTGATTGCCCGCTTGGCGCAAAAGGCGCGGGCGGCCGGCATTCACTTGATCTTGGCCACCCAGCGCCCCAGCGTGGACGTGATCACCGGCTTGATCAAAGCCAACATCCCCACACGACTCAGCTTCCAGGTCAGTAGCAAGATCGACAGCCGCACTATCCTGGACCAAATGGGTGCCGAGGCCCTGCTGGGCATGGGCGACATGCTCTACATGCCTTCAGGTACCGGTCTGCCCGTTCGCGTGCACGGCGCCTTTGTGTCAGACGAAGAAGTCCACCGTGTGGTCGAGCAGCTCAAATCTCAGGGCGAGCCCAACTACATCGAGGGCATTCTCGAAGGCGGCACGCTGGAAGGCGAGGGCGGTGAAGGCGGCGCTGAAGGCGGTGGGGATGCCGAAAGCGACCCCATGTACGACCAAGCAGTGGCCATCGTGCTGCAGCACCGCAAGGCCTCAATCTCCTTGGTGCAGCGACATTTACGCATCGGATACAACCGAGCCGCCCGTTTGCTGGAACAAATGGAGCAATCGGGGCTCATATCCTCCATGTCCACCAACGGCAGCCGAGAGATCCTGCTGCCCAAGCGTGAAGAATGACGATGATGAGCCGCTTGGCTTGCTGAACGAGATCACTGTGCAAACACTCAAAACCTGGGCGCTGCGTGTGGCGCTGGTGGCTGTGGCCCTGCCGGGCGTGGCTCACGCCGACGCGCTGGATCAATTGCGGGGCTTTGTCCGCGACATCAAATTTGGCCGAGCGGACTTCACCCAAACGGTGACCGCTCCGGATGGCATCAAGAAAAAGGTCTCCACCGGAACCTTCGAGTTTTCGCGACCGAATCGCTTTCGCTTCGTCTACCAAAAGCCTTATGCCCAGACCATCGTCGGCGACGGTCAGAAGGTGTGGTTCTATGACGTCGACCTGGCTCAAGTCACGGTGCGCAAAATGGGTGACGCCCTGGGCGCCACTCCTGCGGCTGTCTTGGCGGGGCAAGGCATTGAAAAAGACTTTGACCTGAAGGCCGAGCCTGATCGCGATGGTTTGCAATGGGTGCTGGCCACGCCCAAACTCTCCGAAGGCCAATTGCAATGGCTGCGGGTGGGCTTCAAGGGGACGACCTTGGCGGCCCTGGAAATTGCGGACAGCTTTGGGCAGCGCTCGCTGCTGCAATTCAAGGCGATTGCCTCGCAATCTCCACCGGCGCCCGAGACCTTCAAATTCACCGTGCCGGTAGGCGTGGACGTGACCGAACCTTGAGTGAGCCTCAGAATGCCCAGCGCAAGCCCAGCGTCACGGCCTTGTTGCGCTCGCCGCCGGTTTGTACGCCGTAGCTGGTATCGATGTAGAACTTCTCGGGCCTCAGCGCCCAACGCAGACCGACCTGCACCCATGGGGCGGTCTCGCGGTCCGAGCCGAAGAGTTCAGCCGTCAGGTCGATGTCGTCGCGTACATGGTGCTCAATGCCTGCGGCCCAAGCCGTGGTGCTTTGCTTGTCGGCCGCGGAGCGGCTCCAGCCTAAGTTCAGATGCAGGCTGACCTCCTTATGCTGCGGCCAACTCACCACCGCATTCAAGGCACTGCTTTCATGTTTGAGCCCGCCCCGGGCTGAGTCTGCACCCAGCGCCCACGCCAGGGCGAGCTGCGGAGCTGAGTCCTCTGCCCCTGGATTCAGCGCCGTTTTCCCAAGTAAGCTGAGGCTGCGCACGCCGTTGCCTTCACTGCTGACACGGGCTATCGCCAAGGCCACTTGGCTGTGTGCGCCCACGCCACAACCGACCTGCAGGGACTGCTCGCGCTCACTAGGGCCGCCCCTGGGTCGGCCAGCGCCAATGAAGCTCTCCAACTCGCAATCGCTGGCCTCTAGCACGCCGGCGTCTTCCGTCGCCATGGGGCGACCGGCTATGGCCGCAGAACACGTGAGGGCCGAGACGGCGGCCAGAAGCAGAAAGCGCGAGATCATGACGATCGGTTCAATGAACAAAGGTTTCAGTGTCCATCAGACCCATGTCAGCGGCTGTCATCATTTGTTCGATGTCCATCAAGATCAGCATGCGCTCATCATCGCCGTGCTTGATGGTGCCCAGGCCCGTGATGTAGGTCGAGTCGATGGCGCCGTTGAACTCCGGTGCGGGCTTGATGTGGCCCGGAGGCAACTCCAGCACGTCAGACACGGAATCCACCACCATGCCGACCGTGCGGTGGACAATGTTCAGAATGATCACGACGGTGAAGCTGTCGTACTTCACGTCGGGCAGACCGAAGCGCAGTCGCATGTCCACGATAGGCACGATGACGCCGCGCAGATTGACCACGCCCTTGATGAAGTGTGGTGCGTTGGCGATGCGGGTGGGCGGCTCGTAGCCGCGAATTTCCTGCACCTTCAAGATGTCGATCCCGTATTCCTCCGCTCCCAGCTTAAAGGACAGGTACTCACGCGGTGCACCGGCCAAGGCGGCACCGTTGGGGACGGCGGGTTTCAGCGTTGAGGTTTGGGCGCTCATGGTCAGGGGCTCCTAAGGCAAAGAAGAAGAGCGAGTCAGGTAATGCCATCAGTGTGGCGAAGCTTTAGCACTGACAAGCGCCAAAAAGCAGTGCCAGCACTTGCCAATTTGCAGGACTGCTGCGCGGCCTTTCCTTGGTGCTGTGGGCTGCGACAATGCCACCATGACTCGGCAAGACGCGCTTTTCGACCATGAGTCGGCCCCGCAAGAGGCTCCCGATGGGTCGGCCAGGGTGGCCGACGATGCTCCCCTGGCCGAGCGGCTGCGCCCCACTCATTTGGAAGAGGTCATTGGTCAGTTGCACTTGCTCGGCCCTGGCAAGCCTTTGCGTGTGGCTTTTGAGCGCGGGCGTGTGCATTCCATGATCCTTTGGGGCCCGCCCGGCGTGGGCAAGACCACCTTGGCACGCTTGGTCTCAGGGGCTGTTGAGGCTCGTTTCATCGTGCTCTCGGCGGTGCTGGCAGGGGTCAAAGACATCCGCGACGCGGTGGTGCAGGCCGAACTTGCGCGGCAGGCGGGGCATCGCACCGTGGTGTTCGTGGATGAGGTTCATCGTTTCAACAAGGCCCAGCAGGATGCGTTTTTGCCGCATGTCGAGTCTGGCCTGTTCACCTTCATCGGCGCCACCACCGAAAACCCCTCCTTTGAGGTGAACTCTGCTTTGCTGTCCCGGGCGACGGTGCATGTGCTCAAGGCGCTGCAGCCGCCAGAGCAAGAGCAGTTACTGCAAAGAGCGGCTGATCTGCTCGCGGCACCGCCCCTCAGTGCGGCCGCTGCCGAGCGCCTGATTGGCTATGCGGATGGCGATGCCCGCCGCCTGCTCAACGCCTATGAGAATCTGGTGGCCCAGGCTGGTGCGGTCACCGAGCTGGATGAAGAGGCCTTGGAGCGCTCGCTGGGCGAGCAACTGCGCCGCTACGACAAAGGCGGCGACCACTTCTACGACAGCATCTCGGCCTTGCACAAATCCGTGCGGGGCTCCGACCCCGATGCGGCGCTCTATTGGTTTGCCCGCATGCTCGATGGTGGCGCCGACCCGCGCTACATGGCACGTCGGCTGATCCGCATGGCCAACGAAGACATCGGCAACGCCGACCCGCGCGCCCTCAGGCTGGCGCTGGACGCGGCCGAAACCTACGAACGCCTGGGCAGCCCTGAAGGTGAGCTGGCCCTGGCCCAGGCCGTGGTCTACCTGGCCGTGGCACCCAAGTCCAATGCCGTTTATGTGGCCTGGAAGGCCGTGCAACGCTTGGTGAAGGAGGGCGGCAGCCAGCCCGTGCCCCTGCACCTGCGCAACGCGCCCACCAAGCTGATGAAGGGCTTGGGCTACGGCCAAACCTACCGCTATGCCCATGACGAACCCGGCGCCTTTGCGGCCGGCGTCAATTATTTTCCCGAAGGCATGGGCGAGCCGCGCTTCTACGAGCCCGTGCCGCGCGGCCTAGAGTTGCGCATCGGCGACAAGTTGGCCGAGTTGCGGCGCTTGAACCAGCAAGCCCGGGCTCAAGACGAATAGGGCCGCTCAGGTATCAGCCTCGGGCCGCTAGGCCCCGCCATTGCCGGGTTTTCCAGGGGGAAAACACCGTGACGGCGGGCTGCGCGCTCGTCCCTACAATGCGCCGCGACTTCAGATCAGGAGATTTTCAGATGGACATATTCGTACAACAGATCATCAACGGCCTGGTGCTGGGCAGCATGTATTCGCTGATCGCCCTGGGCTACACGATGGTCTACGGCATTCTCAACCTGATCAACTTCGCCCATGGCGACGTATTGATGGTGGGCGCGATGACGGCGCTCTCGGTCATCATGGGCTTGAAGGGGCTCTACCCCGAAATGCCCACCTGGATGCTGCTGCCGCGGGCTTCGTGACGGCGATGCCGGTGTGCGTGATCGCTGCTGAACTTGGCTGATTGAGCGGGTGGCCTATCGCCCGCTGCGCAACGCGCCGCGCCTGGCGCCCGCTGATCACCGCAATGGGCGTGACGCTCTGCTGCTGCAGACCCTCGGCCATGATCCTGTGGGAGCCGCAACCACCAAGCACCTACCCTGAGCTGCTGCCCCCAGATCAGTCTTCTTCATCGTGGGGCGCCACGTCATCACCCTGACCCAGATACTGATCCTGGTGACCACCGTGGTGGTGCTGGCCGCGCTGCTGTGGCTGGTGAATAAGACCAAGCTGGGTCGGGCCATGCGCGCCACCGCCGAGAACCCCCGCGTGGCGGGCCTGATGGGCGTGAACCCCGACCACATCATCTCGCGCTGACCTTCGTCATCGGTGCGGCCCTGGCGGCCATTGCCGGCATCATGTGGGCGGCCAACTACGGCACCCTCCAACACTCCATGGGCTTCCTGCCCGGCTTGAAGGCCTTCACGGCCGCCGTGTTTGGTGGCATCGGCAACCTCACGGGGGCCATGGTCGGTGGCGTGCTGCTGGGCCTGATCGAAGCGCTCGGCGCGGGTTACCTGGGTGAGCTCACCGGTGGCGTCTTCGGCTCCCACTACGTCGAGATCTTCGCCTTCCTCGTGCTCATCCTCGTGCTGACCCTGCGCCCTTCGGGCCTGATGGGCGAACGAGTAGCGGACAGAGCTTGATCTGGAGAAACCTATGACAAACAACAACCAGAAGATCATCGTCTTCCTGCTGGCGGCGGTGGCCCTGATGGCCCTGCCGCTGTTCGTGGCGCCGTACGGCCAAGGCTGGGTGCGCATCATGGCGCTGGCCTTGCTGTACGTGCTGCTGGCCCTGGGCCTGAACATTGTGGTCGGCTATGCCGGCCTGCTCGACCTGGGCTATGTGGCCTTCTACGCCCTGGGCGCCTATATGTATGCGCTCTTGGCCAGCCCCCACTTGGCCGAGAATTTCGAGTGGATCCGCGAGGCCTACCCCAACGGGCTGCACCTGCCCATCTGGGCCGTCATCCCGCTGGCGGCCCTGCTGGCGGGGGTGCTGGGCATGATCCTCGGCGCCCCCACGCTCAAGCTGCGCGGTGACTACCTGGCCATCGTCACCCTGGGCTTTGGCGAAATCATCCGGGTCTTCATGAACAATATGGAGCACCCCGTCAACATCACCAACGGTCCACGCGGCATCAGCCAGATCGATGCCATGAGCATCGGCCCGGTCGACTTCGGCAAGCCCTTCGAGCTGTTCGGCCACACCATCCCGCCGGTGGTGCTGTACTACTGGCTCTTCCTGTCACTGGTGGTGGGCTCGGTGGTGATCTGCCGCCACTTGGCTGATTCCCGCATCGGGCGCGCCTGGATGGCCATCCGTGAAGACGAGATCGCCGCCAAGGCCATGGGCCTGAACACCCGCAACCTCAAGCTCATGGCCTTTGGCATGGGGGCCACCTTCGGCGGTGTCTCTGGCGCCATGTTCGCCTCCTTCCAAGGCTTTGTCTCGCCCGAGTCCTTCACCCTGATGGAGTCGGTGATGATCGTCGCCATGGTGGTGCTGGGCGGCATTGGCCACATTCCTGGCGTCATCCTGGGCGCGCTGCTGCTGGCCGCTCTGCCTGAAGTGCTGCGCTATGTGGCTGGCCCCCTGCAGCAGCTCACCGATGGGCGGCTCGACGCCGCCATCTTGCGCCAACTGCTGATCGCGCTGGCCATGATCGGCATCATGCTGCTGCGCCCACGCGGCCTGTGGCCCTCGCCCGAACACGGCAAGGCAGCCCCAGTGGCGGTGAAGTAAAGGAGACCCCATGACGACCGTATTCAAAGTCCAAGGGGCGTCCAAGCGCTTCGGCGGCCTGCAGGCCCTGACCGATGTCTCCATGAGCATCCAACAAGGCCAGGTCTATGGCCTGATCGGCCCCAACGGGGCGGGCAAAACCACCTTCTTCAACGTCATCACCGGGCTCTACACCCCCGACGGCGGCAGCTTCGAGCTGGGGGGCGCGCCCTACACCCCCACCACCGTGCACGAAGTCGCCAAAGCCGGTATTGCGCGCACCTTCCAGAACATTCGCCTCTTTGCCGAGATGACGGCGCTGGAGAACGTGATGGTCGGCCGCCATGTGCGCTCGGGCTCAGGTCTCTTGGGCGCCATCTTCCGCACCAGCAGCTTCAAGCAAGAAGAAGCGGCCATTGCCCAGCGGGCCCAAGAGCTGCTCGACTACGTGGGCATTGGCAAATACGCCGAGTTCAAGGCGCGCACCCTGTCCTACGGCGACCAGCGCCGCTTGGAGATCGCGCGTGCCCTGGCCACCGACCCCAAGCTCATCGCCCTGGACGAGCCGGCGGCCGGCATGAACGCCACCGAGAAGGTGGTGCTCAGAGAGCTGATCGACCGCATCCGCAAAGACGGCCGCACCATCTTGCTCATCGAGCACGATGTCAAGCTGGTCATGGGCCTGTGCGACCGCGTCACGGTGCTGGACTACGGCAAGCAGATTGCCGAGGGCACACCGGCCGAGGTGCAGAAGAACGAAAAAGTCATTGAAGCCTACTTGGGCGCAGGCGGGCACTGAACCATGTCAAACCAAACACTCCTCAAGATCAACGGGCTCAAGGTCGCCTACGGCGGCATTCAGGCCGTCAAGGGCGTGAGCCTGGAAGTCCACCAGGGCGAACTCGTCAGCCTGATCGGCGCCAACGGCGCGGGCAAGACCACCACGCTCAAGGCCGTCACCGGCATCCAGCCTATGGCGGCGGGCGACATCGAATACCTGGGCCAGCCCATCAAGGGCCAAGGCGCCTGGGACTTGGCACGCCAGGGCTTGGTGATGGTGCCCGAAGGCCGAGGCACCTTCACCCGCATGACCATCACCGAGAACCTGCAGATGGGCGCCTACACGCGCAACGACACAGAGATCGATGCGGATATCGAGAAGGTCTTCGCCACCTTCCCGCGCCTCAAGGAGCGGGCCGAGCAGTTGGCCGGCACCATGTCGGGCGGCGAGCAGCAAATGCTGGCGATGGGAAGAGCCCTGATGGCACGCCCCAAGGTGCTGCTGTTGGATGAGCCCTCCATGGGCCTCTCGCCCATCATGGTCGACAAGATCTTCGAAGTGGTGGACACCATCCACAAGCAGGGCGTCACCATTCTGCTGGTCGAGCAGAACGCCTCACGCGCCCTGGGCATGGCCAATCGCGGCTACGTCATGGAGTCTGGCGAGATCACCATGACGGGCGAGGCCAAAGCCTTGCTCACCGACCCCGAAGGTCC
>JAXHNT010000127.1:0-11019 GCA_034520165.1 Ideonella sp. | reverse complement strand
ATGTACTTCGTTCCAGTGCGTATTGCTCAGGGTTGTACTTCAATGAAGGCCCGTCCGCGCTCGACGCTGGCGACGCAGGCAACGGCTTCCTCATGCGCCGGGGCGCGACGATGGTGGAGCGGCTGGCAAGGCAGCGACATCCCCATGGCCAAAGAGCGGAACGACTTGCTGGGCACCAATCTTCCTGTGGCGCATGGACGCGATGGACCGACGTCCGGGGCTTGGTTCGCGATGAATGGGTCTTCCGACTTGTTCACCCAACCCCATCAAGGCAACGCTATGAGCTACCCAGTCGCCAGCACTGACCGAGCACAGAGCCGTGTTGCGGGTAGAGCTTGGCCTCGGCGTACCCTGGCGGAATGGCTTGAGGGTGGTCCATCCAGATCGCACGGCCTGCGGACATGGACGCCGGTGCCATCTACGAGCTGGTCTACCCCGCACGAGACCCCATGGTCCTGGGCATCGGCAGCGGCCATCGAGACTTGGTGACCTTCTTGCGCTATGACACTGCAGACCGCAGCGGCGCCCAATCCGCTGAACGACCTGCGGCAGGCGCGCTGCGGGCGCCTTTGCCGGCACAAGAGCAGCAAACGGCGGATGTGGTGATCCTCGAAGGCATCTCGCAATCGGGCCGGGTCGTGCGCGACTTCATCCATCAAGGCTTCAATGTCGATACCCAGAGCCGACAGGTCTTCAATGGGGCCATGCCGTTGATCGCCGGGTCGCGCCGGGTGTGGATGAACGACCGATTCGCCCAGCCGGGTCGCTGTTCTAAAGAGCACGAGGAACACTTTCAGGTGGGAGACCAGTTCCCCTTCACCTACCCAGTGATGACAGATGCCGTCCAGTGGGCTGCGTGGCGGTATCTTTGCCCGCTGCGATCCTCGCGCTCATGCCCCAAGCTGATGCACATCGACGGCAGCGCCAGCGAGTTCTGGCAAAGGCGTGTGCGTCTGGTGGGTGCCGATGGGCGGGGTCAGGACATCGAGATGCCAACTGATGTTCGCCTTTACCTCGCTGACAGGGACACGCTATACCCCAACGGCAAAGTCCGTGCAGCAGGCCTCGTATTCGCTGCCCGGCAATGTGGTGACGAGCTCGACCACGCGCGCGCTGTTTGTGGCCTGGTCGATTGGGTGGCGCAAAGACGTGTTGCACCGCCAGCGTCCCAGTGGCCGCAAGCCGCCCGCAACGAGCTGGCCGACCCTAGGGACATGGCGCATGGGCTTTACCCGATCTGTCCAAACTGGGTGTCCGATACCACGGCGCGCCGCAACTCTCCGCCTGACGGACTACAGCACGCCCACGCCGACTGTGGACCTGGCTAAGCCCTACCGGGTATTGGTGCCCGTGGTCGACCAGGACGGCATGGACAAAGCAGGTGTGCGCACGCCCGACGGTACAGCGCCTGGCGCCACCACCACCTCGATTGCCACTACGGCTTTGCCCCCGGTGCCGCCTGCGGCGGCTCGGGCGCCACCCTGCCCTTTGCCGCCGATGCCGCTGCAAGGGAACGCCAGAGACCCCCGCTGCGCTCAGTGGCCGAGCGCTACGCCGACGAACAGGCTTACCTGCGCGAGGTGCGAAATTCCATCGACACCTTGAGCGCACAACGGCTGATGCTGGGTGAAGATGCTGAGCGCTGGATGGGCCGCGCTAAGGCTGCGTTCGGCGCGGCCTTCGGCCTTCGCAGGGGCGGTAAGGGTGAAAAGGAGAGATGAAGAGGTCCACGGCCCTTCTCCTTGTGCAACCGATGTGTATTCATGACAAGGGCTCCAGCAGTGAGCCCTCAACCCTCCCCCTCCCAATAATCCAACGCCTCTCCCGCCCGCTGCACCAGCTTCACCCCCGGTGCCCAGGCCATGGATTTGGCGGAGTCGGGGTACTCGCAGATCTCGGGTTTGAGTTGGGTGCTGATGCTCAGGTACTTGAGCTCGGCGTCGGAGGTGTTGAGCAGATGGTGCGGGTAGAGGGGGCCGGGGGGGATGGTGATCACGTCGCCTGCTTTCACGGGCAGCAGCTCGCCCGCCACCCGCAGGTGGCCCTGGCCTTGCAAGATGACGAACATTTCTTCTTGCGCGTGGTGCAGGTGGTAGGGGCAGCTTTGTTGGCCGGGGGGCACCACGTCCACGCTGCAGCCCATTTGGGTGGCGGCGGTGCCCTCGGTCAATGACGCAAAGGTGGAGGTGTAGCGCGGCGGGCGCACAAAGCGCTGGGCCTGGGGGCCGGCCAGGGCCTCGTCCATATTGCGGATCAGGCGCTCGCGCAGCACGGAGGGGCTCAGCGCGCGTCCGGGGCAGGTGGGGTCGTCATGGTGAACACCTTGGTGGTCGTCGGGGCAAGCTACCATTCTCGCTGTCGCCCCGCTTCGGGCCACAGCGCCAGTCGATCAACCAAGGCATGAGAGTTTTATGACCCCAACCACGGGCTGGAGGGCTGAACGCCCGCAACCCTGCCGCCGCAAGCCAACGTGGCAGAGCTGACACGCCTGTCAGAGCGCCAGGCGCTGGCCGTTGGCGTGCTGCGCAGCCTGGAGCAGGCCCCAGACGCCAGCACGCTGTGGCGGCACAGTGACGCGCAAGCCGCCACCGACGAGGCCTTGGCGCTGCAGGGCCGCAACGCCAGCCTGGGTGATTTTTTGGCGCGCCGTGCCCAGTGCGCCCTAGACACCCTGCAGCGGCGTGGTGGCGCAGCGGCCATCACGCTCAGCACGCCCGCCTGGCCCAGCAGGGCCGCGTGGCTGCTGTGCGCCGTGGCTGCGGTGGCGGGTGGCCTGGCGGATTATCTGGACGGCCGCCATGTGGTGAATTTTTTGGAGTTTCATCTGCTGGGCTTGATCGCCTGGAATGTGCTGGTCTATGGCCTGACCATGCTGAGCTGGGCTTGGGCCTGCCTGCCGGGCAGCAGCGCGCCCTCCGGGGGGCTGAACGAATGGCTGGGCCGACGCTGGTTTGCAGCCGCCGTGAGCGGGGGCGGTGGGCCAACCGCCACTTGGTTTAAGAGTTGCCAAAGCCAATGGGCCCAACTAGCCGCACCGCTGAGCGCAGCGCGCCTGGGCATGGCCTTGCACGCCGGTGCCATGGCTTTTGCCTTAGGCCTCGTGTGCGCCATGTACGCACGGGGTTTGCCGCAGCAATACAGCTCGGCCGCGGTGGCCAGCACCTGGCTGGATGCAGCCCAGCTGCAACAGCTTTTTAACGGGGTCATGAGCCCCGGCGCTTGGCTCTTGGGCCTGCCGCTGCCGCAGCTGCAAGACTTGGCGCAGGCGCGTGAGCCTGGGGCTTTGCACAGCTTGGCGCGGCAGCTTTTTCATCTGCATGCGGCCGCGCTGCTGGTGTGGGTGTTGCTGCCCCGCTTGGCGTTGTTTGGCCTGCAGGCGCTGCGGCGTTGGCGTTGGCGGCACTTCTTTGCGCTGTCGCTCAACGCGCCGTATTTCACGACCCTGCGCCTGGCGTGGCGCAAGCAGCGCATTGCCGTGGCGGTGGTGCCCTTTCGTTATGAGGTCCACAAGGGCTTGATGGACGCGCTGCACAGCTTGTTGCACCGGGTCTATGGCCAGGCGGTAGACATTGCCACCTACCCCGCAGTGTTGATGGGCGAAGACGCCCAAGACTGGAAGCGCACGCTGCACCCAGACGGCCAGGTGGCGGTGTTGGTGATCTTCAACATCACGGCCACGGCAGAGCCCGCCACCCATGCCGCGCTGCTGCGTAGCCTGCGCAAGGCCGTGGCCGCAGGCACGCCCGTGCTGGCCCTGGTGGATGTGGCGGCCTTTCCGGCCCACCAAGAGGCGCGCCTAGAAAGCCGCCGCCAACAATGGCGGCAGGTGCTAGATGCAGTGGGCGTGCGGCCCCTTTTTATGAACCTCAGCACGGTGCAGACCGAAGACCTGTTGAGCCTGGAACACCGGCTGACCCAGCATGAATGAAGCCCCTGACACCGTGGCCGACGGTCAGCCCCAGCCCCAGCCCCGGCATTGGCACTTGTTCATTGCCGCCCACACCAATGTGGGCAAAACCGCCTTGCTGCGCACCTTGCTGGGCCAAGACGTGGGCGAAGTACACGACGCGCCCGATGTGACCCAAGGCGTGACCGCCCACGAGCTGGCCCGCGACGCGCAAGGCCAAGCCTTGTCGCTGTGGGACACGCCCGGCTTTGGCGACAGCTTCAGGCTGGCCCAGCGCCTGCGGCGGCGCAGCGCGTGGCTGCGCTGGCTGCTGCGCGAGTGCTGGGACCGCTGGCGCACACCCGCCCTGTGGCGCGCCCAGCGCCTGGCCCAGACCCTGCGCACCCAGGCCGATGTGGTGCTCTACCCCGTCAGCCTGCTGGAGACGCCCAGCGACGCCATCTATGTGGCCCCTGAAATGGAAGTGCTGGCCTTGGTGGGCAAGCCGGTGCTGGTGATCTTGAACCAAGGCGGTGCTTTGAGTGACGAAGCCCAGCGAGACACCCGGGTGCAGCAATGGCGCGCCACGCTGGCGGCGCATGCGGTGGTGCGCTCGGTGATCGACCTGGACGCCTTCAGCCGCTGCTGGCTGCAAGAGCTGACCCTGTTTGAAGAGATTGGCCGGGTGCTGCCCGAGGCCGATCAACCCCGCTACCAAAGCCTGGCGCGACAGCTCCAGCAAGCCCATGTGGCGCGCTTTGAGGCCTCGGTGGCGGCCTTGACTCACTGCCTGATAGAGACGGCGCGAGACCGCTGTGAGCTGGCCCCCGCCCAGGCCAGCAGCAGCGGCCTGACGGGCACCCTGGAGCGCTTGCGCCAACACCTGCCCTGGCACAAAGAGGGGCCGCATGGCCCCGCAGAGCAAGCCCGGGCCGACCTGGCCCAGCGCCACGCCCAACGCACCCAAGACCTGGCCACCCGCTTGATCGCCTTGCACCGCCTGGACGGCGTGGGGGCGGCTGAGGTGTGGGCGCTGACCGCCGAAGCCTGGAAGGAGTCTGCCCCGCTGGACCCGTCCAGTAGCTCCTTGGTGGGCGGCGTGATCACCGGCGTGTTGACGGGCTTGGGGGCCGACTTGATGACCGGCGGCCTGAGCCTGGGCGCCGGGGCCTTGGTGGGCGGCGTGGCCGGGGCCTTGGGCGGGGCGGCCATTGCCGGGGGCTATAACGTCGTCACCCACCAAGACAAAAAACTCATCCGCTGGAGCCCGCAAGCCCTGGAAGAAGGTGTGGCCAAAGCGGCCCTGCTGTATCTGAGCGTGGCCCACTTTGGCCGAGGCCAAGGGCCGTGGCAGCAGCAAGCCGCTACGGGCCGCTGGCTGGCAGCCCTGGAGCACACCCTGAAGCCACAACTCAGCGCCTTGCAAGCGCTGTGGGCGGAGCCCGACGCCGTCTTGGCCACGCCCCAGGCCGAGGCGTGCTTGCATGCGGTGTTGGACTCGGTGTTGCGGGGCGCGCTCTTGCAGCTCTATCCGGACCGGCACGCGGTGCTGGCCCAACGCTTGCCCCTGGGCGCAGCCCCGGCAGCAGGTACCATGCTCGGCGATGCCCACCTCCGCCCCGACTGACGCCGCTCTTAGCAGCGCACCCTCCAGCGCCGACCGCACCTCCACCGACCCGCTGACCATCCTGCGCGAGGTCTTTGGCTACACCGCGTTTAGGGGCCACCAAGCCGCCATTGTGCGCAGCGTGATCGAGGGCCAAGACGCGCTGGTGCTGATGCCCACGGGCGGCGGCAAAAGCCTGTGCTACCAAGTGCCGGCCATTGCGCGCCACCGCGCGGGGCTGGGGGTGACGATTGTGGTCAGCCCCTTGATTGCGCTGATGCACGACCAGGTGGGTGCGCTGGACGAGGCCGGCGTGCCTTCGGCGTTTTTGAATTCGTCACTCGACAGCGCGGGCACGCAGCAGGTCGAGCGCGACCTGCTCTCGGGCCGCTTGGTGCTGCTGTATGCCGCGCCCGAGCGCATCACCCACCCGCGCTTTTTGGCGATGTTGGAGTCGCTGCACGAGCGGCAGAAGCTGAGCCTGTTTGCAATTGACGAGGCCCATTGTGTGAGCCAGTGGGGCCATGACTTCCGCGAGGACTATCTGCAACTGGGGGTGCTGACCGAGCGCTTTGCCGGGGTGCCGCGCATGGCCTTAACGGCCACGGCCGACAGCCACACCCAGGCCGACATTTTGGAGCGCCTGAGCCTGCAAGCCGCCCAGCAGTTTGTCAGCAGTTTTGACAGGCCCAACATCCGCTACACGATTGTGGAGAAGGACAACGCCCGCACCCAGTTGCTGCGCTTTTTGCGCGACGAGCACGAGGGCGATGCGGGCATCGTCTACTGCCAAAGCCGCAAGAAGGTGGAAGAAACGGCCGAGTGGCTGCAAGCCGAGGGTTTGAGCGCCCTGCCCTATCACGCAGGCCTAGACGCCAACACCCGCCGCCGCCACCAAGACCGCTTTTTGCGCGAGGACGGCCTGATCATGGTGGCCACGGTGGCCTTTGGCATGGGTATCGACAAACCCGATGTGCGCTTTGTGGCCCACCTGGATTTGCCCAAGAACATTGAAGGCTACTACCAAGAAACCGGCCGTGCCGGGCGCGACGGCGAACCGGCTAACGCCTGGATGAGCTACGGCCTGGCCGATGTGGTGAACCAGCGCCGCATGATCGACGAGAGCACGGCGGGTGACGAGTTCAAACGCCTGCAGCGCAGCAAGCTCGACGCCCTGCTGGCCATGAGCGAAAGCCTGGACTGCCGACGCGTGCGGCTCTTGCAATACTTCGGAGAAGACCCGACTCGAAGAGCGCCCGACTCGGCATCGGGTTTCCCGGGCCGAGGCGAGCCCCCTCGGGGGGTGGTGAACGCAGTGAGCTTGGGGGCTCCATTTCAGGGGTGGAAATGCAATAACTGCGACAACTGCTTGCAGCCCCCGGCCCGCTGGGACGCGACTGAGGCGGCGCGCATGGCGCTGTCTTGCATTTACCGCTGCCACCAGCACTCGGGCTTTGGCTTTGGCTCCGGGCATTTGATTGATGTGCTTCGCGGCCAGTCCACCGAGAAAACCCGCCAGCGCGGCCATGAGCAGCTCTCGACCTGGGGCATTGGGCGCGCCATCTCTGAAACCCAATGGCGCGGCGTGATCCGCCAGTTGATTGCGCTGGGCCATGTGGTCAGCGAGGGCGAGTACTTCACCTTAGGCCTAGCCGACAGTGCCCGCGCCGTGCTGCGCGGCGAGATCACCATTGAGCTGCGCGAGCCGCGCGAGGCCACGCCACGCAGCCGAGGCAGCCGCACCAGCAAAGCTGGCGTGACCCCCAAGGTGCCGCGCGCCGCCGCCACGCTGGACGCCGCAGGCCAAGCCCGCTTTGCGGCCCTCAAGGCCTGGCGCAGCGAAGTGGCCAAAGAGCACAACCTGCCGGCCTACATCGTGTTCAACGACGCGACCTTGGCCCAGATGGCGGCGGATGCGCCTGACAGCCTGGACGCGCTGGCGGGCATCAGCGGCGTGGGCGCCAAAAAGCTGGAGGCCTATGGGCGGGAGCTTTTGCGGGTGCTGGACGCCGTAGCCTCCCCGCAGTAGCGACCTCGTAGCAGGCGGGCGTAGATCAGGCGGCGACTGCCGCCGAATGCCCCAGCACCGCCTTGGTTTCCAAGAACTCGCCAAAGGCATAGTCGCCCCATTCACGGCCATTGCCCGATTGTTTGAAACCGCCAAACGGGGCCATCAAATCCACACCCGCGCCGTTGATGTTGACTTGGCCCGCACGCAGCCGATTGGCCACGCTGTGCAGCGTGGCGGTGTCGCTACCTGAGACGTAGGCGGCCAGGCCATAAGGCGTGTCGTTGGCAATGGCCACCGCTTCGTCGATGGTGTCGTAGTCGATCAACACGACCACCGGGCCAAAGATTTCTTCGCGCGCCACAGTCATTTGGTTGGTCACGTTGGCCAAGACCGTGGGTTTGACAAAGTAGCCGGTGCTCAAGCCTTCGGGGCGGCCCACGCCACCGGCCACCAGGGTGGCACCTTCGTCCAGGCCTTTTTGGATCAGGCCTTGGATCTTGTTCCACTGAGCTTTAGACACCACGGGGCCAATGGCGGCCCCGCTGGCGGGTGCCCCAACGGTGGTGGCTTCGGCGGCGGCCTTGGCGGCGACCAAGGCGGTGGCCTTGTGGGCCTTGGGCACCAACATGCGGGTGGGCGCGTTGCAGGACTGGCCCGAGTTCATCATCACGCCCGCCACACCCCCGGCCACAGCTTTGGCAATGTCTGCATCGGGCAAGATGATGTTGGGCGATTTGCCGCCCAGCTCTTGGTGGACGCGCTTGACCGATGCTGCGGCGGCTTGGGCCACGGCAATGCCTGCGCGGGTAGAGCCGGTGAAGGAGACAAGTTCAATGTCGGGGTGGCTGGAGATGGCCGAACCCACACCAGGGCCGTCGCCGTTGATCATGTTGAACACGCCCGCTGGCACACCGGCTGCGTGCATGACTTCGGCCAAGATTTGCGCCGAGAGCGGGGCCATTTCTGAGGGCTTGAGCACCATGGTGCAGCCCGTAGCCAACGCAGGGGCCACCTTGCAGGTGACCTGGTTGGCGGGCCAGTTCCAAGGGGTGATGAAGCCGCACACGCCGATCGGCTTCTTTGCGCAGCAACGTGGTGCCACGCAGCTCTTCAGAACTTGTAGTCTCTTCAAGCGCGGCCAAGCGCCGTTTGCAAATGGGCCGATGCCCATCGCAGGCCTGTGCGCCTTCTGCGACAGCGCGGCCGGCGCACCCATCTCCATCGGAGATGGCCGCAGCAATGTCGGCATAGCGCTTGGTGTATTCCTCAATCACGCGGGCGATCAGGGCGCTGCGCTCGGCCACTGTGGTTTGTGAAAAGACCGGGAAGGCGGCGCGGGCGGCCTGGACGGCGGCGTCCACATCGGCGGCAGAGCCCAGCGCAATGCGGGCGGCCACGGCTTCGGTGGAGGGGTCCACCACGTCGTGGGGGCGCAAGGTTTCGATGGGGGCGACCCAGGCACCGTTGATGTAAAACTTGTAAAGCTCTTGCATTGAATTTATCTCTTTCGAAAAAAAGCTGTGAACTCGGCGCAAGCTCAGACGCCCTTGCCCTTCAAGACCGTCTTGGACACGTTTTGCTTGTCCACCTTGCTGCCCGGCACATCAAAGGTGGCACGTTGGTTGACCCGGTGGTGGGGCCAGTAGTCGGCCACGGCATAGTGCTGGGTGGAGCGGTTGTCCCAAATGGCGATGCCATTGGGCTCCCACTGGTGGTGCACCATGAATTCGGGCTTCTTCATCCAGTTGAGCAAAAACTGCAGAATGCCGGCCGCCTCTAAGCGATCAAGGCCCTGGATGTTGCGGGTGAAGTCGCTGTTCACAAAAATGCATTTGCGCTTGGAGTCGGGGTTCACCCGCACCACCGGATGCACCACTGGCTTGAAGGCCTTGATGGCGGCGATCAGCGCCTCTTCGCCCCGGGCCGCCAAGGCTTCGCGAAAGCCCGACTGCTCCCAGGTGTGCACCGCAGTCAGCCCGTCCAAATACTTTTGCATACCCGGCGACAGCCATTCATAGGCTTTGCTGGTGCTGATCCAGCAGGTGTTGCCGCCTGCAGGGGGGGTGTGCGTGATTTGAATGGCGGTGCCCAGGGGCGGGTTGGCTTTCCAGCTGATGTCGGTGTGCCAGGCGTCAATTTGTGGGGGCACCTCAACGTTGGACTCGATGACTTCCAGCTCGGGCTCGGTGGGGTGTCGGCCGAAATACGAGCCACCAGAGAGAGGCCCAAACACCTTGGCCAAAGCGACATGCTGCTTAGGCGTGATGACCTGGGGCCGAAAGAAGATCACCTCAAAATCAAACAGGGCTTGGCGCAACTCGGCCTTGACGGACTCCGTCAAGGGCTTGCTCAGGTCCACCCCTTCAATCCAGGCCGCAAAGTTGGGCATGCGCGGAACGGGGGTGATGTGCTTGTAGCGCTTGGCGATATTGATCAGTTTCAGGGGTTTGGTATTGGCCATGAGGTTGCTCCTGCGGTGAGACGGTGTGGGGGCGTTGATATCAGGCGCTGGGGAGTGCGCCCAAGTGCCTGATGACTGCGTGATGAATGGGTGGTGTGTGCGTGGGCGCTGCGCGGCCTCATTGCCAATGCAGCAAGCGCTTTTCAAGCCAGGTCATGCTGCGCACCACGGCCACGCCCAGCAGGGCCAACACCAAGAGCAAGGCCATCACGCCATTGACCTCAAAGGTCGAACCCAGATAGGCCAACGACTGACCCAGGCCTTTTTCAGAGGCAATGATTTCGGCCCCGATCACGCCCAACATGGCGTAGATCAAGCCCAGGCGCAGGCCCGAAAAAATCACCGGCACGGCCCCCGGCAAGGTGACTTGAAAGAAGGTGGCCATGGCGCTGGCACCCAAGGTTTTGCACAGCGTCACATGGTCTTGGCTCACACCGCGAATCCCGGCCACGGTGCTGGACAGCACGATGAAAAACGTCAGGCTGCACCCCACCGCGATCTTGGAGCCCAGGCCCAAGCCAAACCACAAAATGAACAGGGGCGCCAAGGCGATGCGGGGCATCACGTTCATGGCGTTGAGGTAGGGGTCCAGAAACTTCTCGACCTTGGGGTAGGCCACAAACAGCAAGCCGACCGCCATGGCCGCCACGCTGCCCAAGGCAAAAGAAATCAAGGTGCCGGCCATGGTCCAGCCCAGGTCGGTCCAGAGCTTGCCGGTGGCGATGTTGTTCCACAAGAACTTGATCACGCCACTGGGTTGGCCCACAAAAGTCGGGTCCACCCAACGGTTGACGGCCAGCCATTCGCCCAGGCCCAGCAACAGCGTGATGAACAAGACATGGGCACCGGCCCAGCGCAGGGATTCAGCCTTCATGTTTGCTCCAGCCCGATTCAAGGTGCGACCAGAGCTGCGCGTACAGCTCGTGGAAGTGGGGGTCTTTTTGCAGCTCGCGAATGGAGCGCGGGCGGGGCAGGTCGATAGCAATGTCGGCCACGATGCGCCCAGGGCGCGAGGTCATCACGGACCACCCGGTCTGAGACGGCCACCGCCTCCA
>JAXHNT010000110.1:0-25146 GCA_034520165.1 Ideonella sp. | reverse complement strand
GTACTTCAGTTTCAGTTACGTACTTCTCCCAAGACAAGTTTTTTGAGCTTGACCAGGAGAAACGTATCTGGTGGGGAAAGGATGGCAACAACATGCCGCGCCTCAAACGCTTCCTGTCGGAGGTCAAGCAGGGCCGCGTACCACAGACCCTTTGGTTGTACGGTGAGGTGGGCCACACGCAGGAAGCAAAAAAGGAGCTGGTTGCGCTAGTCGATTTTCCGAATTCTGACGCAGTCTTCGATACTCCAAAGCCCACGCGACTGATACGCCAAATGCTTAGACTAGGCAGCAGCTCTGACAGTGGGGACTTAGTGGTGGATTTTTTCGGCGGCTCTGCCACCACCATGCAGGCAGTGATGGACCAGAACGCTGAAGATAGTGGTAACCGTCGTTGCATTCTGGTGCAGTTGCCCGAGCCGTTACAAGGTGGCACCGAGGCGCTTGGCACGATTGGGGAAATTGGTCGAGTGCGGGTACGTAACCCCATATCCAACCTTGGAGCCAAAGCCGACCTTGCGACCATGGCATCCACTGATCTTGGCTTTAAATCGTTTCGACTCGCCCCCTCCAACTTCAAACAGTGGCGCGGCGACGGCATCGATTCAGCTGATCAACTGGCTGAACAAATGAAGTTGTTCGCCAAGTCCGAGAAAGAAGGCGTAGCGGTTGAAGACATGCTCTACGAGCTGTTGCTGAAATTTGGCCAGGAACTTACGACTCCCGTCGAAACGCTTCAAGTCGCGGACGGTCAGGTGTTTGCCATTCATGACCGCAAGATGCTCTTCGTTTTGGCGTCGTTCACCGAGGCCATGACCGTGCCGCTGGTCGCCATGAAGCCACGCGAGATCATCGCCATTGACGGCGTGTTCAAGGACTCGGACATGCTCAAGACCAACCTCGACCTGCAATGCCGCGATGCGGGCATTCGGTTCACCTGCTTGTGAGGCGGCACCATGTCTAGCGTTCGTTCGCTCACGGTCTCGGGGTACAAGTCGATCCGTGAACTGAAGGCGTTCCCCTTGAATGACTTGAACGTGCTCATCGGTGCCAACGGTGCGGGTAAGAGCAACTTCATTGGCTTGTTTCGCCTGTTGGGCGAAATTGTGGAAGAGCGCTTGCAGCTATACGTGCAGACGCAAGGCGGGCCGGATGCCTTGCTCCACGGAGGCCGGGCGCGAACGGAGCGCCTGCATGCCGAGTTCTATTTCGCTCGCAACGGGTACAAATTTGACTTGGTGCCGACATTGGACAACCGGCTGGTGTTTGAGGACGAGCAAAGCTGGTTCGGAGGCAAGTTCTATCCTGGCTCTTCCAGCGTTTCCCTGGGCGCGGGCCACGATGAATCCAAGCTCAAAACGGCGACCGATAGCTACTCTCCCTACGTCCGTTCGTCTGTCACCAATTGGCGCGTTTACCACTTCCACGACACCAGCGAGCGCGCCAAGGTCAAGCAGAAGCATGCTGTCAACGACAACCTGCGCCTGAAACCGGACGCCGCCAATCTGGCCGCCTACCTGCGCTTGCTGAAAGAAAAGCACGAGCCCGAGTACCTGAACATCGTCAACACGATTCGGCTGGTGGCACCATTTTTTGATGACTTTGTGCACCGAGAAGGCGATGCGGAAACCATTGAGCTGGAGTGGCTACAAAAGGGCAACCCAGACACGCCGTTCAAGGCGCACATGCTGTCTGACGGCAGTTTGCGTTTTATCTGCCTGGCCACGTTGCTGCTCCAGCCTTGGTACAAGTTGCCCGAGACGGTCTTGATTGATGAGCCTGAGTTGGGCCTGCACCCCTACGCCATCACCGTGCTGGCGGACATGTTCAAGCAGGTGGCCGAAAAGCGGCAGTTGATCGTGTCCACCCAGTCGGTTGAATTGCTCAATGAGCTGACGCCGGACGATGTGATTGTGGTGGACCAGGTGGACGGTGCATCGGCGTTCAAGCGTTTCACCCAGGACGAGCTTTCGGGCTGGCTGGAGCAGTACGCCATGGGCGAGCTGTGGAAGCGTAACGTGCTGGGCGGAAGGCCGTAAATGGTGGAAGTGATCGTTTTCGCCGAAGGCCCGACGGAAGAGCAGTTCATCAAGCGGGTGGTGGCGCCTGCGCTGCGGCCCCTGCAAGTGTTCTTGAAACCGCAGATGCTCAAGACGTCGCAAGAGGCCAGGGGCGGCGCCATCAACTTTGACCGCCTGAAGTTCAACGCCCGCAACACGCTGCGCCAACAACCCGCCGCCGTGCTCACCACACTGCTGGACCTGTACGGGCTGGACACCTCGTTTCCGGGTTTTGAGGAGGCCAAAAGCAAGCCGGACCTTGCCAGCCGGGTGATGCACCTCAACACGGCACTTCACCAGGAGCTGGTGGCCTACGTGGGGTGCAGACCCGAGCGGTTTATTGCGCACATCCAGCCCTATGAGTTCGAGGGACTGCTGTTTTCCGACACCGTGGCCCTTTCTCAGACGGAGCCGGGTTGGCCAGCGCGAGAGGCCCAACTGGCTGCCGTGCGGGGTGCGTTTGAAACACCTGAGCACATCAACAACAGCATAGAGACCAAGCCGTCACGGCGGCTGGAGCAGTTGCTGCAACCCGGCTACAAGAAAACACGCCACGGCCCCTTGGCGGCTGAACGGGTCACGCTGGCTGCCATGGAAAGGGAGTGCGCGCACTTTCGCCGTTGGATGGAAGCGCTGCGCAACTTGGGAGGGAACCACCTGTGAAACTGCAATTTGACGCCCATCAGGATTACCAACTGGAGGCGATTCGTGCCGTGGTGGCTTTGTTCGAGGGCCAACCAGACGCCTCGCAAACCGCCGTCACGCGCGAAGACGAGCTGTCTAGCCTGGCGCTGAGCGAAACCGGCATTGCCAACCACCGTGTGATTGACGATGCGCAGTGGTTGTCCAACCTCAACGCTGTGCAGAAAACGCACGGTCTTGAGCTATCGAGTGCGTTGGCGACCATGACGCTTGACAACGGGGAGCCGGTGGGCAGCTTCCCCAATTTCACGGTAGAGATGGAGACCGGCACGGGCAAGACCTATGTGTACCTGCGCACGGTGCACGAGTTGGCCAAGACCTATGGCTTCAAAAAATTTGTGATGGTGGTGCCGTCCGTGGCGATTCGTGAGGGTGTGCTGTCCAGCCTCAAGATCACCCGTGAACACTTTCAGACGCTGTACGGGTACGAGCGCATGGAGTTCATGGTGTACGACTCGGGCAAGGTCAACCAGCTTCGCAACTTTGCCCTGTCTGACGCGATTCAGATTCTGGTCATCAACATCGATGCCTTCGCCAAGGATTCGACCGATGCCAATGACGATGCCGCCAGCGGCAAGACCAAGAAGAAGACCAAGGGCAACGTGATCAACCAGATGCGCGAGACAGGCGTGAAGCCCATCGAGTTCATCCAGGCGGCGCACCCTGTCGTGATCGTGGACGAGCCGCAGAATCTGGAAACCGACATTCGAAAACAAGCCCTGGCGCGCTTGAACCCTCTGTGCACGCTGCGCTACTCCGCCACGCACCGCAACGCCTACAACCTGATCTATTCGCTGGACCCTGTGCGAGCGTATGAACTGGGGCTGGTCAAGCAGATCGGGGTGGACTCGGTCATCGAGTTGAAAGACGCCAACCAGGCATTCATTGAGGTCGAGGCCTTCAAGACTGGCAAGCGCAGCGTGTCGGCCAAACTTTCGATCTGGGTTAACCAGGCTCAAGGACCGGCCAAGAAGTCGGTCACCGTGAAGAACGGAGACGATCTCTACGCACTCTCGAACCACCGAGAGATTTACCGCAACGGTTTTATCGTCAACGAGATTGATGCAGGCGAGGGCTTTGTGACCTTTGCCAACGATGTGCGGGTGGCGCTGGGTCGCCCCCACGGCGCACTGACCGATGCGATCCTTCGCCTGCAGATCGAAGCCACGGTTCGCCGCCATTTTGAGAAGGCGAAGAAGCTGCACCCCATGGGCATCAAGGTGTTGTCGGTCTTCTTCATCGACCGCGTGGCGAACTACCGCGCGTATGGCGAAGACGGTTCCACAACCAAGGGCAAATTCGCCGAGTGGTTTGAGGAAATTTATGCGCAGTATCAGGCCAAGGAGGAGTTTTCGGGCCTGCTGAGTTCTGAGGCTTCAGCGGTACACAACGGCTACTTTTCACAAGACAAGCGGGCCGTGTCGCCCTTCGAGACCCTGACCGGAAAGACCAACGCAGACGCCGAGGCAAGCGCCTTCGAGTTGATCATGCGTGACAAGGAGCGCCTGCTGGGACTCGAAGAACCACTGGCTTTCATCTTCAGCCACTCTGCGCTGCGCGAGGGTTGGGACAACCCCAACGTGTTCCAAATTTGCACCTTGGCCGAGTCCAGTTCGGAAATCAAGAAGCGCCAGGAAATCGGGCGTGGTCTTCGTCTGGCGGTGAACCAGGATGGCGAGCGCGTGCGCGACCCGGCCATCAATCGGCTGACCGTGATCGCCAACGAGAGCTATGAAGACTTCGCCAACCAGTTGCAGACCGAGATGGTCGAGGCAGGCGTGAGATTCAAGCGCGAGATGATCAAGAACGAGCGCGACAAGGTAACGGTGCGCCTGCGCAAAGGGTTTGAGACTGACCCACAGTTCCTCGCACTCTGGGAGCGCATTCGTGCCCGCACCCGCTACAGCGTGACCTACAAAACCGAAGAGCTGGTGGCCAAGGCGGCCAGCCGCATCAAGGCCAAGATGCCCACCATCGAGCGGCCCAAGGTGGCGCTGACTCGCGCAGATATTGACGTTAGCTCAGGCGGTGTGGTGGGCAAGCAAACCGGGTATCGCACTCAGACTGTGGAGGCGAAATATGTGATGCCGGACTTTGTTGGCCAGGTACAGGCCAAGACGGGACTGGCGAAATCCACGGTGGCAAATATCCTGCTGGAAACGGGCCGGTTGAGTGATGCGGTGAACAACCCGCAGGCGTTTATCGACCATGTTTCGGAGATCACCAACGCGGTCAAGCGCGAGTTTCTGGTCTATGGCGACGGCACGGATGACAGCGGCGTGAAATACGTGAAGCTGGATGATGCTGTCTACGAGATGCGTCGTTTTGAGCGTGACGACTTGATGGAGGTCTTCGACTCGAACGTGCGCGCGGTGGAGAAGCAAGAGAAAACACTGTTTTCTCACATCGTCATCGATTCCAACTCCGGGCCGGAACGCGCTTTCGCTCAGTCGTGCGAGGACAACGATGACGTGCTGTTCTACATCAAGCTCCCCAGCTGGTTTCAGATCGAAACGCCGGTGGGGTCGTACAACCCCGACTGGGCCTTGGCGTACCGCAACGACAAAACCCTGTACTTCGTGGCAGAGACCAAAAAGACAGGGGCAGGGGACCATGTGCAGCTTGACCTGTTGAGGCCCATTGAAGATTTGCGCATCGAGTGCGGCAGGCGCCACTTCAAGAACTTCGAGCAGGTGCAGTTCAAAGTGGTCACCACACTTACCGAGCTGGTCGCATGAGCGGAGGCAGGTGTACCGAGGTTCGCGGTACACCTGCGGTACACCCGTCAGTTCGGGCGGGCTTCGCTCAGTTTCGCTAAGTTGTTGTCAGCCAACTACTTTCAGCTTTTCCAGGCTTCGCGCGGTTTCGGTACACTTACCTCTGCAAGCATTGTTCTACCGAAGCTCATAATCCTTTGGTCATAGGTTCAAGTCCTATACGGCCTACCAACGCTGTCCTCCGCAGAGGTCGAACCCAGCGCAGCGGGATGCTTGCGGCTCGGTGTTTTCCCCTGGTGTGCGACTAATTCACGCCTCAGTTCACGCGGACCGACCCCTTGATCATGGGGTGTGGCGTTGACGCCGCCCAAGGGGGCCGTGACACTCGCGCCTTGTTCATTCGAGGCAGTGTTTGGTGGCGTTGTGTGGCAGAGCGATGCAGAACCCAAGAACCTCGGTGTATATCAAACTTTGTTGTATCAGGAGAAGTTGAATGACGATCAAGTCCACCCTGCGGTTCAGCCGCATTTCCGCTGCATTGGGCCTGGCCCTGGCAACCATGGGCATGGCCCAAGCTGCCGACACCACCCGCGTCATCGTGGAGTTCAAGTCTGAGGCACAAGCCGAGGCTGCTGCTCGCAAGGCGCTCGCCATGTTCGGCGGTAAGGTCAAACTGGAAATGATCGGTGGTGGCGCTGTGGCTGCTGAGGTGCCCACCAAAGCGCTGGCGTCATTGCGCAGCCATGCCGCGATTGCTGATGTCTCCATCGATGCACCGCGCTACGCGTTGTCGACTAGCACGCCTTCAGCGCCTCCTTACCTGCCTGGGCAGCAAACGCCTTACGGCATCAAGCTGGTGCAAGCTGACTTGGTGCCCAACCTGGATGCGAACGCTGCCAACCGCAAGGTGTGCATCATCGACTCAGGCTATGACAACAGCCATGAAGACTTGGCTGGCAATGACGTGACGGGTGAATTCGACACCGGCACCGGCTGGTGGTACACCGACGAAAACGGCCATGGCACCCACGTGGCCGGTACGGTCGCTGCCATCAATAACACCGGCGTCGGTGTGGTGGGTGTGGCGCCTAACAAGAAGCTGAAGCTGCACATCGTCAAGGTGTTCGGCGCGGATGGTTGGGCTTACTCTTCGACCCTCTCTAACGCTGCCAAGAAGTGCCAGGCCGCAGGTGCCAACATCATCAGCATGTCGCTGGGTGGCTCTTTGAATAACCCGCAAGAGAGCAAGACCTTTGCGGACCTGCAGGCTGCTGGCATCTTGAGCATTGCCGCTGCGGGCAATGGCGGCAATACGCGCGTCTCCTACCCTGCTGGCTACAAGTCGGTGGTGTCCGTGGGCGGTGTGGACAAGAACAAGGCGCACTACACGGCTTCGCAACGCAATGCGGACGTTGAAATTGCAGGCCCGGCTGTGGCTGTGCTGTCCACCGTGCCCATGGGTTCGGGCACAAACTCCGCATTGACGGTCGGCGGCACGGCGTACGCGCCTGGTGGCATGGCCGGTTCGCCCAATGGCACCGTGACCGCGCCTTTGGCTAACTTTGGTCTGGGCAAGGTGGTGGACACCGCTGTCGCAGGCAAGGTGTGCTTGATCCAGCGCGGCGAGATTGCCTTCTCTGAGAAAGTGCTGAACTGCCAAAACAGCGGAGGCGTCGGCGCGGTGGTTTATAACAACGTCGCAGGCGGTTTTGCTGGCACCTTGGGTGGGGCTGCCACCACCATCCAGTCGATCACGGCTTCGGATACCGAAGGTGCCGCTCTGCTGGGCCAACTGGGTCAGTCTGCAACAGTGACCGTCACGGCGTCCAACTACGCCGAGTTTGATGGTACGTCGATGGCGACACCGCACGTGGCTGCTGTGGCGGCGCTGGTGTGGAGCCACTACCCGACCTGCACGGGCAAGCAGATTCGTAACTCGCTCAACAAGAGCGCCTTGGATCTCGGTGCGGCCGGTCGTGACACATCGTTCGGCTTCGGCTTGGTTCAAGCCAAGGCTGCTTTCGACCGCATCAAGAAGAAGGGTTGCGGCAAGTAATGTGCTGAGGAGAGCGCTGGAGGGCAGACCACTGCCCCTGGACGCAAGAAGGGGTCCCGCGAGGGACCCCTTTTTTTGTTCGTCACCGGACAGCGTGTCAGGGTAGCTTTTTGATCTGAGTCACCACATATTGCCCATCCACTTTGTCGGCAGTGAAGGTGACACGGTCCCCTTCATTCAGGCCATCCAGCAACTGGGGTGGTTTCGCCCGGAATGCCATGGTCATGGGAGGCATGTCGAGGCTCTTGATCTCGCCGTGCTTGAGCGTGACCTTGGCTTGTGTCTTGTCGATCTTCTTGATCTCGCCCTCGGCGGCTTGCGCCCACAAGGCCGACGCGCCAAGGGCCAGGGCTGCGAAGATGCGGCGGAACGTGAGCGCGGTGATCTGGTGCATGGTGTTTCCTTTCCATTCCTCAACGCAGCCACAAGGCTGCAGGTAGACAGGCTCCTAGAATGGCACTAATGTTGCCACGCTTGGGGCAACCTGACGATCAACTCCACTTCCCGCCTTCTGATGCCATGACTGCTGCAACTCCCTCGATCGATCACATCCTGCCCCGCGAGAAGGCCGAAATCTTGGCCCAAGCGCTGCCGTATATCCGCAAGTTTCACGGCAAGACCTTGGTCATCAAGTACGGTGGCAACGCCATGACCGACCCTGAACTGCAGCAGGATTTTGCTGAAGACGTCGTTTTGCTCAAACTGGTCGGCATGAATCCTGTGGTGGTGCACGGCGGTGGGCCGCAGATTGACGACGCCCTGAACCGCTTGGGCAAGAAGGGCACGTTCATCCAGGGTATGCGCGTCACCGACGAAGAAACCATGGAAGTGGTGGAGTGGGTGTTGGGCGGCGAGGTGCAACAGGACATCGTCGGCTTGATCAATGCTGCCGGTGGCAAGGCGGTGGGCTTGACGGGTCGGGATGGCGGCATGATCCGCGCACGGAAACTGAAAATGCTGGACAAAGACGACCCAAGCAAAGAGCACGATGTCGGCCAAGTGGGTGAGATCGACAGCATCGATCCCAGCGTGGTGAAGGCCCTGCAGGACGATGCTTTCATCCCTGTCATCAGCCCCATCGGCTTTGGCGAGAACAACGAGAGCTACAACATCAATGCCGATGTGGTGGCCGCCAAGCTGGCGACGGTACTGAAGGCTGAAAAGCTTTTGATGTTGACCAACATTGCCGGTGTACTCGACAAGCAAGGCCAACTGCTGACCGACCTGACGGCCAAGCGCATTGATGAGTTGTTTGCGGATGGCACCATCTCTGGCGGCATGCTGCCCAAGATTGCCGGCGCCTTGGATGCCGCCAAGAGTGGCGTCAATGCGGTGCACATCATCGACGGGCGCGTGCCGCATGCCATGCTGCTGGAGATCCTCACCGATCAGGCCTATGGCACCATGATCCGGGCCCGTTGAGCGTGGCGGTTTGCCGCTCAGGGCCGGTCTGGTTGTTCGACCTCGACAACACGCTGCACAACGCGGGCGCCTCGGCCTTCAAGCACTTCGACGGGGCGATGAATGCCTTCATCGCCGAGCGCTTGCAGGTGAGCTGGGCCGAGGCCGACTATCTGCGCGCTGACTATTGGGCACGCTACGGTTCTACGCTGCTGGGCCTGATTCGACACCACGGCGTTTCGGTGCGCGACTTCGTGGATGAGACGCACCGATTCCCGACCCTTGAGCAGGAGGTGGTCACCCATGTGCAGGACGCGGCTGCGCTGCGGCGTCTGCCGGGCCGAAAGATCATCTTGACCAACGCTGGTCAAGCCTATGCGCGGCGCGTGCTGCGGGCGCTGAGGTTGGATGGTTTGTTTGACGAGATCATCGGCATTGAGCAGATGCAGATGTTTGGTCAATTGCGGCCTAAACCGGATGCCCGCATGTTTCGTGCGTTAGCCGCGCGTCTAGGGGTTCACCCGAGGTCTTGCATTTTGGTGGAAGACACGCTGTTGCATCAAAAGGCGGCGCATCGGGTGGGTATGCGCACGGTGTGGATGCAACGTTGGCTTAAGCACCATGCGCATGGCCCGGAGGTCGGTGTTTACCTGCACCGCAAACCGGCCTATGTGTATGCAAGAATCTCCAAGCTCCAACAGTTGCACCGGGTGCTGTGATGTCCGATTTGCCTGACTCTGCCGATCCGGCCCCCGCCGCAGACCACAGCCCCGCTGAAAGTGCGGCGGCGCCGGCTCGTAAGCGCCCCAAGCCGGGCGAGCGCCGCGTGCAGATCCTGCAGGCCTTGGCGTCCATGTTGGAGCAGCCCGGTGCCGACCGCATCACCACCGCTGCCTTGGCAGCCAAGCTCTCTGTCAGCGAGGCCGCGCTCTACCGCCATTTCGCCAGCAAGGCGCAGATGTTTGAAGGGTTGATCGAGTTCATCGAATCCAGCATCTTCACGCTCATCAATCAGATCAGCGAACGCGAACCAGATGCGCACCAACAAGCGCGCCGCATCACCCATGTGCTGCTGCAGTTTGGTGAGAAGAACCCTGGCATGACCCGCGTGATGGTGGGCGATGCACTGGTGTTCGAAAACGAACGCCTGATCGCCCGCATGAACCAGTTCTTTGACCGGGTCGAAGCGCAGTTGCGCCAGTGCTTGCGTGGCGCTGCCGAACATCAAGGCTCGGCCACCCCTACGGTCGACGCCAATGGTCAAGCGTCAGCGCTCACGGCCTTCATCATGGGCCGTTTGCAGCGCTATGCGCGCTCGGGCTTCAAGCGCATGCCCACCGAGCAGTTGGATGTAGCCTTGATGCTGCTGGCCTGAACGGCTGCAAGTCGCCTGCGCTGACGCGCCTGGGCTCAGTCATAGGCCCTAAACTCTGGGCCTATGACTGAGCCTGTAGTTCCCCCCTCTTCATCGGCGCTGAGTGCCGAAGCCCTCAACGCTTTGCTATTCCGCGCCGAGGCGGTGCTGGCGCGTTTGGAGGGCATCTTGCCCAAGCCCTTGAGCGCGCCCGACTGGTCGGCCTCGGTGGCCTTTCGTTATCGGCGACGTCAGGGCTTGGCGGTGCTGGAGCCCGTCAAGCATGTCGCAGGCATTCGCTTGTCTGACCTCAAAGAGATCGACGGCCAGCGCGACCGGCTTCTGCGCAACACCGCACAGTTTGTGGCGGGCTCTCCGGCCAACAATGTGCTGCTCACCGGGGCGCGCGGCACGGGCAAGAGTTCCTTGATCAAGGCCTGTCTGAATGAGTTTGCTGCTCAGGGCTTGCGCTTGATTGAGGTCGACAAAGTCGAGTTGACCGACCTGCCGGATATTGCTGAGTTGGTGGCCGATCGCCCCGAGCGCTTCATCATCTTTTGCGACGATCTCAGCTTTGAAGAGGGCGAGGCTGGCTATAAAGCTTTGAAGTCTATGCTGGATGGCACTGTGGCGGCCAGCAGCGATAACGTGCTGATCTATGCCACCAGCAACCGGCGTCACTTGCTGCCCGAGAAGATGAAGGACAACCTCGGTGCCAGCTATACCGACGACGGCGAGTTGCACCCCGGTGAGGCGGTGGAAGAAAAAATCTCGCTGTCGGAGCGCTTTGGCCTGTGGATCAGCTTCTACCCCTTCAGCCAAAACGAGTACCTGGCCATCGTGGCCCAGTGGTTGCAACACCTGGGCGTGGAGGCGCCCGATGTCGAGGCCGCGCGGCCTGAAGCGCTGATCTTTGCGCTGGAGCGCGGCTCGCGCTCAGGCCGTGTGGCGGGGCAGTTTGCGCGTGACTGGGCAGGTCGCCGGGCCTTGTCCCAGCCCGACTCATGAGTGCCTCCATCGTGACGGGCCCGGCGCAGCCCGGGGATCGTGTACCTGTCGAGGTGGCGGTTGGCGTCTTGGTGCAGCGAGACTCGTCAGGACTTGAGGCAGGTTTCTTGTTGACCTCCCGCCCCGCAGGCAAGGTCTATGCAGGCTACTGGGAGTATCCGGGCGGCAAGCTCGAAGCGGGCGAAACCGTGCACCAAGCCCTGCGCCGAGAACTGCAAGAGGAGCTGGGCATCACCATTGGCCACAGCCACCCCTGGCAGCAATTGGTGATGGACTATCCCCACGCGCGCGTGCGACTGCACTTTCACAAGGTGTTTGACTGGACGGGTGAGTTTGAAATGCGGGAGCACCAGAGCATGGCCTGGGAGACCCTGCCCGTGGCCAGTTACCCGGTGCTGCCAGGCACCATTCCTGTGTTGCAATGGTTCGCCGCAGAGCGTGGCTTTGTCGGGCCCACGCATCGCGACTGACGTCGTGTCACGAGGCCGACGCACTCCGACGGCTACACTTTCGTCATGAATTGGTTGGACAAAGTCCGTTGGGACAAACAAGGGCTCGTGCCCGCCATCGCGCAAGAGGCCTCGACGGGTGATGTGCTGATGTTTGCATGGATGAACCGCGAGGCGCTGGCTTTGACGGCTGAGCGCATGCAGGCTGTGTACTGGAGCCGCTCGCGCAACAAGCTTTGGGCCAAAGGCGAAGAATCTGGCCATGTGCAGCAAGTGCATGAGATTCGTCTCGATTGTGACCAAGATGTGGTGCTACTCAAGATCACTCAACTGGGGCATGAGCCCGGCATTGCTTGCCACACTGGCCGTCACAGCTGCTTTTATGGGCGGCTGGAAGACGGCGAATGGAAATCTGTAGACCCGGTCTTGAAAGACCCGGCCTTCATCTACACATAGAGTCCCAATGAACTCCAACGATACCTTGGAACGCTTGGCGGCCGTGATCGAGAGCCGGCGTGGCGGCGACCCCGACAAGAGCTATGTGGCGCGCTTGTTCCACAAAGGCACCGACGCCATATTGAAAAAGGTGGGCGAAGAAGCCTGCGAGACGGTCATGGCCGGCAAAGATGGCGATAAAGCCAAAATCGTCTACGAAGTAGCCGACCTGTGGTTTCACAGCATGGTGGCCTTGGCCCACTTCGGCTTGAGCCCGGCCGAAGTGCTGGCTGAGTTGGAGCGCCGCGAAGGCCTGTCTGGCCTTGAAGAGTTTGCGGCCCGCAAAGCCCAGCAACGTGAGAGCGAAGGAGCTTGAGCATGGATGAAGCCCCCCAAGTGGTGTTGAGCCCCGAGCGCGAGTCCTCTTTGCGCACCATTGGCATGATCAGTTACCTGCTGCACGGCATCGTCGCGGTCGGTGCTGTGGTGCCGGGCTTCCAGCCCAGCGTGCTGCTGTTGATCGTGGCCTTCTTCATTGACCTCTTCAAAAAGGACGACGCTCGAGGCACTTGGCAAGAAAGCCATTTCGCCTGGCGTATTCGCAGCGTGGTGTGGGCCTTTGGCCTCTACCTCATCACCTCGCCGCTCTTTTTGCTCTTGGTGGTACCGGGCATGGTGGCGTGGTTCATCATTTCACTGTGGTTCCTCTACCGCGTGGTGCGGGGCTGGTTGGCTCTGAACAATCGCCGCGCCATGTCCACCTGATACCGATGCCGACACTGCCATGAGCCACGCCGATCCCGATTGCCTCTTCTGCAAGATCATTGCAGGCCAGATCCCGGCCAAGAAAGTCTATGAAGACGACGACATTCTGGCCTTCCACGACATTGCGCCATGGGCGCCGGTGCACATCCTGTTGATCCCAAAGCGCCACATCGTCTCGATGGCCCAGGTGACGTCGGCCGATGCACAAGTGCTAGGCCGCATGATGACCCTGGTTCCCACACTCATGGCGCAGTTGGGTGTGAACAACGGCTTCAGACAAGTCATCAATACCGGGCATGATGGGCACCAAGAAGTATTGCACCTGCACATGCATGTCATGGGTGGGCCTTGGCCCTGGAGTCGGGGCTGATGCCCTTGGGGCTTCTGATGCTGTGCGCGGGTTCCGTCCGGCCAGCCGACTAGAATCACTCGTTTCCTAGATTGGAGAATTGCTATGGGTTCGTTCAGCATTTGGCATTGGCTGATCGTGTTGATCGTCGTGGTGCTGATTTTTGGCACCAAGAAGCTCAAGAACGTGGGCTCTGACTTGGGTCAGGCAGTGAAGGGCTTCAAGGACGGCGTCAAGGGGGGCACTGAAGGTGAACCTGAAACGCCTCCAACGCAGCAAGTCACCGCCAATAAGGCGGCAGACACCAACACGGTTGACGTTGACGCCAAGACCAAGTCCTGATGCATGATTGACTTTGGTTTTGACAAATTGGCGCTGATCGGGGCTGTGGCCCTGATCGTGATCGGCCCTGAAAAACTGCCCCGCGTCGCTCGGACGCTTGGTTTTTTCATTGGCAAAGCGCAGCGCTATGTGTCTGACGTCAAGGCAGAGGTCAATCGATCGATCGAGCTTGAAGAGCTTCAGAAGATGAAGTCTCAGTTCGAGACTGCGGCGCGAGATGTTGAGCAAACGGTGCATCGCGAGGTCAACGAAGCCAGCAGCGGCTTTGAGCAAAGCTGGAGCGAGGCCACGGCCGGGTTGAGCAGCGACAGTGCTAGCGCAGGCACTGACTACTGGACACCTGCACCGCCCAGCTATCAGCATCCCAAGAAGAATTGGCGCGTCAAGCGCAGTGCCACGCCGCGGTGGTTCAAACAGCGGCAAGGCGTACGAACCCACGTGCAGTCGGGAGCGGCCCGGGTGGCGCGCTTCAGGCCTGCCCGGCCCGGAAGCCCCCGATGAGTGACCCCAAGCCTGACGAACTCGAAGGCAGTGAAGCCCCTTTCGTTTCTCACCTGATTGAGCTGCGTGACCGGTTGGTCAAAGCCTTGATCGCAGTGGCGGTGGTGTTTGTCGCGCTCTCCGCTTGGCAGTGGGGCTGGGTGGGCAAGCCTGTGCTCACCGACTTGCTTGCTGCGCCGCTGGTGGCCTCATTGACCGGAGGCGCCAAACTGATAGCGACGGGCGTGCTGTCGCCCTTCATGGTGCCGCTCAAGGTCACCATGATTGCGGCCTTCATGATTGCGCTGCCGGTGGTGCTCTACCAAGCCTGGGGTTTCATTGCACCAGGGCTCTACTCACACGAGCGCCGTCTGGTTTTGCCACTGGTGGTCTCCAGCACGCTGCTGTTCTACAGCGGGGTGGCGTTTTGCTATTTCTTCGTTTTTGGCAAGGTCTTTACCTTTATCCAGAGCTTCACGGCCGAAAGCGTGACGGCGGCACCTGACATCGAGGCCTACTTGGGCTTTGTCATGTCCATGTTCATCGCCTTTGGTGCCGCGTTTGAGGTGCCGGTGGTGGTGGTGGTGCTGGCCCGCATGGGCATCGTCAGCATCGAAAAGCTCAAAGAGTTTCGTGGCTATTTCATCGTGTTGGCCTTTGTCATTGCGGCCATCATCACGCCGCCAGATGTGGTGTCCCAACTGGCTCTGGCCATTCCGATGTGCATCCTCTACGAGGTCGGCATCATTGCGGCGGGCTTGTTCAACAAACACACACAGGCCCCGGATGACGCCGAGGCCAAGTCATCAAACTCCTGAAAGAAAAGGGGCTGCACCTGCAGCCCCTTTTTCATTCCCAGACGCCTGACATCACTCGTTGCCGCCACCCCTGCGCCGTGGCGCCCTTAAGGCCATTTGGCAATGAGTCACCTTGATCCTCCAGCAGCCTGTGTCACCGCCGCCCTTGAACAACCGCATCAGCCTTCGGTGCCCGGCGCGACGGCCGCCACGGTGCTGAGCAATTCCGACACGCTGCGCACCGGTTGCCCTTGGATACCCCTGCCGCACCACCACATCTTGGGCTTTCAGGCCTGCCTTGGGCTGGCAGGGCCGTCTTGCAGCACGCCAGTGATCAGCACGCCCACAGAGATCGGCAGCTTGAAGCTCTGCACAAAATCGGGGTCCAGCTCGCGCGGCTGTACGCCCATCCAGCCTCGTGTGACGCCCTTGCCGTCTTTGATGAGACTTTCCATACTTAACGCGCCGTGGTCCGACTGGGATGGCAAAGCCAATGCCCAGGCTGCCGCCGCTGCGCGAATAGATGGCGGTATTGATGCCCACCAGATTGCCGTTGGCATCCACCAATGCCCCTCCAGAATTACCGGGGTTGATGGCGGCGTCGGTTTGGATGAAGTTTTCGAAGGTGGACAGCCCCAGGCCGCTGCGACCCAGCGCACTGACGATGCCCGAAGTGACGGTCTGGCCGACATTGAACGGGTTGCCAATCGCCAGCACGGCATCACCCACATGCAACTGGCTCAGTGAGCCCAAGGTGATGACCGGTAGCCGGTCGGCGTTGATCTTCAGCACGGCCACATCGGTCTCTGGGTCTGCGCCCACCAAGGTGGCGCTGACTTCTCGGCCATCTGACAAGCGCACCGTGATGCCATCCGCGCCTTCGACCACATGGTTGTTGGTCAGCAAGTAACCATCAGAGCTGACGATCACGCCGGACCCCAGGCCTTCCGGCGCTTCAGGAGCTTGCCCGCCCCGCTGTCCAAAAAAATAGTGGAACCAGGGATCGCCCCGTCCGGCGCTTCGCACATGCTTGCTTGTTGTCACACTCACCACCGCAGGGGCGGCGCGCTGGGCTGCTGCACTCAAGGGTTGTGTGGCGGTGACGCCAGAAGCTGCTGGCGCCACTTGCAGAACAGGAGTCGCGGGCTGGCCGACGTTCAAGCCGGGCTGCATCCAGCGCTGCGGCTGCTCCAACCATTGCGGCTTGAAGGTTGCGAGCACGAAAAGGATGGCCACTGCTACGGTGACCGCCTGAGAGAATATCAACCAGATTCTGCGCATTGCTGTTTTCAAAGGAGCACAACCCCCATGGTGGCACGCGACGAGATGGACCGCTATCTGCGGCAGGTGCTGGAGGTGGAAAAGTTCAAGGATTATGGGCCGAATGGCTTGCAGGTGGAGGGGCGTTTGGAGATTCGCAAGCTGGTCTCTGGAGTCACTGCCAGCTTGGGCTTGATTGAAGCCGCTGCTGCGGCCAATGCCGATGCGGTACTGGTGCACCATGGCCTGTTCTGGCGTGGGCAAGACGGCCGCCTGACTGGATGGTTGAAGGCCCGCGTGGCTCGATTGATGTCGCACGATATCAACCTCTTCGCCTATCACCTGCCTTTAGATGCGCACGCTGAGTGGGGCAACAACGCCCAATGGGGTGCCGCCCTGGGCTTGCGAGCGGACGGTCGTTTTGGCGAACAAGCTTTGGGATTTGTGGGCGACGCTGGCGCCCTCAACACCTTGCAGGCCTTGACACATCAAGCCCAGGCCGTCGCTCAGCGCGATGTGCTTGTGTTGCCGGGCGATGGCCGACTGCTGCGTCGCATCGCCTGGTGTAGCGGCGGTGCACAAGGCTACTTTGAGGCGGCAATTGCCGCTGGTGCAGACGCCTTTTTGACGGGTGAAGTCTCTGAGCCTCAAGCTCATCTGGCGCGTGAGACCGGTGTGGCCTTTTTGGCTTGTGGCCACCATGCTTCCGAGCGGCATGGTGCCCCGGCCTTGACAGCGCACTTGGCAGCGCACTTCGGGCTGCAGCACGAGTTCATTGACATTCCGAATCCTGCCTGAAAAGCTCCACATGCCCACCCCCTCCGCAACCCCCAAGCCTCCCTTGCTCATCACCATGGGGGACGCCTGCGGCATTGGCCCAGAGATCATCATTCGGGCTCACCAACGCGGTGCCTTGGACGATGCCGTGGTGGTGGGCAGCAAGGCTGTGATGGCGCGTGCGGCGCAAGCAGTACATCGGGCACAGGGTGGTGAGCTCGTCCTGTGCGAGGCGTTGGATGGTTTGGATCAAGCGCAGGCTGCGTCAGGCTCCACCCTGCGGGTTTGGGAGCCTGCCAACTTGGTGGCCAACCTGGTGGACTTGCCATGGGGTCAGGTCCGGGCGGAAGCTGGTGCTGCGGCCGCCTGCTGCATCGAAGCAGCGGTGGCTGCTGTGCGGGCAGGGCAAGGTGCCGGTATCGTCACGGCGCCCCTCCACAAAGAGGCCTTGTCGGCTGCCGGTGTGAGTTTTCCAGGCCATACCGAAATGCTGCAAGCCCTGTGTGTGCCGCCGGGGGGAGCCCAACCCCCCGTCCGCATGATGTTGGCCAATGAGGAATTGCGCGTGGTGCTGGTCACCATCCATGTATCTCTGCGCCGGGCCATTGAGATGCTGGATGTGGCCGGCATCGTCGAAACCCTGCGCATCACCCACGAGGCCGCCTTGCTTTTTGGTATGCCTGCACCGCGCATCGCGGTGGCCGGTCTCAACCCGCACGCGGGGGAGGGGGGCTTGTTTGGCGAGGAAGAGATCCACATCATCAGCCCGGCCATTGCTCAGGCCAGGGCGATGGGGATGAACGTGTTGGGGCCCTTTGCGCCAGACACCGTGTTCATGCGGGCGCGCCACGCGCCGGGCCACCCCGGCGAGTTCGACTTTGTGCTGGCCATGACCCATGACCATGGCCTCATCCCGGTGAAGTATTTGGGCGTGGAGCAGGGTGTCAACGTGACCCTGGGCTTGCCCCTGGTGCGCACCAGCCCAGACCACGGCACGGCCTTTGACATCGCAGGCCTTGGCGTGGCCGATGCGTCAAGCTTTGTCGCCGCCATGCAAATGGCCCGTCGCCTGGCTCTACAGGCGACGGGCCATTGAGGCAGACCAGGCCCTCAAGCCCGGCGCAACGGCTTATCGATTCTTCAGCGCGTCGCGAATCTCACGCAGCAGCACCACATCCTCTGGTGTGACAGGTGCGGCTGCTGGGGCGGGTGCCTCGGCTTTCTTCAGACGGTTGATCTGCTTGACCATCATGAAAATAATGAAGGCCAAGATAATGAAGTTCAGCGCGACCGTGATGAAGCTGCCATAGGCAAATACGGCCCCGGCCTTCTTGGCCTCGATCAGTGTGGCGGCTGTTTGCCCTGCAAGCGGGATGAAGTAATTGGAGAAGTCCAAGCCCCCAAAGACCATGCTGACGAACGGCATGATCAAGTCGGCGACGATGGAGTCGACAATCTTGCCGAAGGCTGCACCGATGATGACGCCGACCGCTAAGTCGACGACATTGCCCTTCATCGCAAACTCTTTGAACTCAGTTGTAAAACCCATGAGAAACTCCTCTAAGTTGTTGAGACCATGTGACTTTCCCTGAAGTCACTGCCGGGGCGAGTATGGCGAATACAGGGCCTGTGTCAAAGGTATTTACGCTGATTCGAGCCCGATCTGCGTGCGAAGTGCCGAGAGGCTGTAGCTTGTCCGCTAAAATGCCGGATTGCCCGAGAACAAAGTCGGAAAAGTGTCGAGTGTTGAGCCCACGACCCAGACGACCATTCCTCAAGCTCCAAGAAGGACTCACATGAGTGATAACGCGGTGGATCAAGGCAAGCGCACCTGGCTGATTGCCACAGGCTGCGCTGGTGCCGTTGGTGGTGTGGCTACGGCCGTGCCCTTTGTCAGCACCTTTGCACCCTCAGAGCGTGCCAAAGCTGCTGGAGCGGCCGTTGAGGTCGATATCAGCGCCATCAACCCCGGCGAGAAGCTCACCGTGGAGTGGCGTGGCAAGCCGGTTTGGGTGGTGCGTCGCACGCCCGAGCAGTTGGCTGCCCTGAAAAAGCTCGAGCCGCAATTGGCGGACCCCAACTCCGAGCGCAAGGCCTATCCGACCCCGGAGTACGCCAAGAACCCCCACCGCTCCATCAAAGAAGAATTCTTTGTGGCTGTGGGCATCTGCTCGCACCTGGGTTGCTCGCCGTTGGACAGATTTCAAACGGGGGCGCAGCCCTCTTTGCCCAACGATTGGGCTGGTGGCTTCTTTTGCCCCTGCCATGGCTCGACCTTCGACATGGCCGGCCGCGTGTTCAAAAACGTGCCCGCCCCGGACAACCTCGAAGTTCCGCCCCACATGTACCTCTCCGACGCCAAGTTGCTGATCGGTGAGGACAAGAAGGCCTAAAGCGGCGTCACGGACACACGAAAGGCAATTCAATGGCTGAATTCAAAGTTGCGCCCGCCGACGCTTCGGTAGGTGAAAAACTGATGACCTGGGTGGACAACCGCTTCCCGGCCACCAAGATGTACAAGGAGCACCTGTCCGAGTACTACGCGCCGAAGAACTTCAACTTCTGGTACTTCTTCGGCTCGCTGGCCCTGCTGGTGCTGGTGATCCAGATCGTCACCGGCATCTTCCTGGTGATGCACTACAAGCCCGACGCGGCCATGGCCTTCGCCTCGGTCGAGTACATCATGCGTGATGTGCCCTGGGGCTGGCTGGTCCGCTACATGCACTCCACCGGCGCGAGTGCGTTTTTCGTGGTGGTCTACCTGCACATGTTCCGGGGCCTGATCTACGGCTCCTACCGCAAGCCGCGTGAACTGGTCTGGATCTTCGGCTGCGCCATCTTCCTGTGCCTGATGGCCGAAGCCTTCATGGGCTACCTGCTGCCCTGGGGCCAAATGTCCTACTGGGGCGCTCAGGTGATCGTGAACCTGTTCGCCGCCGTGCCTTTCATCGGCCCCGACCTGGCCCTGCTGATCCGCGGCGACTACGTCGTGGGCGATGCCACCCTGAACCGCTTCTTCAGCTTCCACGTCATTGCGGTGCCGCTGGTGCTGCTGGGCCTGGTGGTGGCGCACATCATCGCGCTGCACGAAGTGGGTTCCAACAACCCCGACGGCGTCGAGATCAAGGCCAAGAAGGACGCCAAGGGCAACCCGCTGGACGGCATCCCCTTCCACCCGTACTACACCGTGCACGACATCCTGGGTGTCAGCGTGTTCCTGATGGCCTTCAGCGCGATCATCTTCTTCGCGCCGGAGTTGGGTGGCTACTTCCTGGAGTACAACAACTTCATCCCGGCCGACCCGCTGAAGACACCAGCTGCACATCGCCCCGGTGTGGTACTTCACGCCCTACTACTCGATGCTGCGCGCCACGACCGAGCCGATGTCGTCAACGTGCTGGTGCGTGATGGTCGGCTTGGCGCGCGTGCTGCGGCTGTCAAGCTGCGCAGCCATGCACGGGCACTGGTCAATGGGCGCCATGCTGGTTCGGCGTGCGGCGGTGGCGGTCGTGCTGCTGAAGACCTTCGACGCCAAGTTCTGGGGCGTGGTGGTGATGGGCGGCGCGGTGATGATCCTGTTCTTCCTGCCCTGGCTGGATCACAGCCCGGTCAAGTCGATCCGCTATCGCCCCGACTGGCACAAGTACCTGTACGGCGTGTTCGTGGTCTTCTTCCTGGTGCTGGGTTACCTGGGCATCCAGCCGCCGTCCACCATCGGCACGCTGGTGTCGCAGGTCGGCACCCTGTTCTACTTCGGCTTCTTCCTGCTGATGCCGTGGTGGAGCAAGCTGGGCCAGTTCGAGCCCGTACCTGACCGCGTGACCTTCCACCCGCACTGATCCAGCCAGCGGAGCCCCTCAACAACATGAAAAAACTCATTGCTTCCTCGGCCTGCGCTGGCCTTGGGCTGGTTGGCACCGCGCCTCGGCCGCTGGTGGCGGTGCACCCTGGGACAAGTTCCCCAAGGACCGCGTCACCGACGTGGCCGCGCTGCAAAACGGCGCCAAGCTGTTCGTCAACTACTGCCTGAACTGCCACTCGGCGGCCTTCATGCGCTACAACCGCATGCGCGACATCGGCCTGACCGAAGAGCAGATCAAGGCCAACCTGATGTTCGCCACCGACAAGGTGGGCGACACCATGACGGTCGCGATGAACCCGAAGGAGGCCAAGGAATGGTTTGGTGCCGCCCCGCCTGACCTGACTGTCATTGCGCGTTCACGTGCCGGCAAGCAAGGCACAGGTGCGGACTACCTCTACACCTACATGCGCAGCTACTACCGCGACGAAACCAAACCCACCGGCTGGAACAACATGGCCTTCCCGAGTGTGGCCATGCCGCATGTGCTGTGGGAGCTGCAGGGCCAGCAGCGTCTGGTGGTGGAAGAGGGCAAGGACCCGCACGACCCCAGCAAGACCGTCCACACGGTGAAGGGCTTCGAGCCCATCACCAAGGGTCACGCATGACCCCTGCCGAGTACAACGAAGCGGTGGCCGACCTGGTGGTCTTCATGCAGTGGATGGGCGAGCCGGCGCAGGGCCAGCGTGTCCGCCTGGGTGTGTGGGTGCTGCTGTTCCTGGCCGTTTTCACCGTGATCGCCTGGCGCCTGAACGCCGCGTTCTGGAAAGACGTCAAGTAGCGCTGCATCGGCGCGGCACTCAGGCGCCGTGCCGCCCATCGCGCGCAGTGGGGGCCTGCAGGCGCCCACTGCGTTTTCTGTTTTCGGCACCTGCAACCGTGTCTCGCTCGCACTGCTGAAGCCAGGAGCCCACCGCCATGATGGTGCTTTACTCCGGAACCACCTGCCCTTACTCGCACCGCTGCCGCTTCGTGCTGTTCGAAAAGGGCATGGACTTCGAGATCCGCGATGTGGACATCTTCGCCAAGCCCGAAGACATCGCCCTGATGAACCCGTACAACGAGGTGCCCATCCTGGTGGAGCGCGACCTCATCCTGTACGAGTCGCACATCATCAACGAGTACATCGACGAGCGCTTCCCGCACCCGCAGCTGATGCCGGGCGACCCGGTGGCGCGTGCCCGTGTGCGCCTGTTCCTGTTCAACTTCGAGAAGGAACTGTTCGCCAACGTCAACCTGCTGGAAGGCCGCGGCGGCGTGAAAGCCACCGACAAGCAGCTGGAAAAGGCCCGCGCGCAGATCCGCGACCGCCTGACCCAGCTCGCCCCCATCTTCCTGAAGAACAAGTACATGCTGGGCGACGACTTCTCCATGCTCGACGTGGCCATTGCGCCGCTGCTGTGGCGCCTGGACTACTACGGCATCGACCTGTCCAAGAACGCCGTGCCGCTGCTGAAGTACGCCGAGCGCATCTTCTCGCGCCCGGCCTACATCGAGGCGCTGACGCCGTCCGAAAAGGTCATGCGCAAGTAAGCGTTGCCGGCAGCCGCATGAGCACGCCCACTCTCCCCCGACTCCCAGGGCAGCTCGACCCGCCCCTACCTGATCCGCGCCCTGCACGACTGGTGCACCGACAACGGCTTCACGCCCTATGTGGCGGTGCATGTCGCTGCGGGCGTGCAGGTGCCGATGGAGTACGTGAAGAACAACGAGATCGTGCTCAACGTCGGCTTCGAGGCCACCAGTGGCCTGAAGCTGGGCAACGAGTTCATCGAGTTCAAGGCGCGCTTTGGCGGCGTGGCGCGCGAGATCGTGGTGCCGGTCGACCATGTGGTGGCCATCTATGCCCGCGAGAACGGGCAGGGCATGGCCTTTCCCATGCCCACCGAGGCGCCCGGCAGCGCAGGCCGCCAGCGACGAGGCCGTTCGGCCGGCGCGGTAGCCGCTCGCGCGGTGCTGCGCCCGCCTGGCCAGTGCCTGAAGGCCGGCAGCGCAGCCGACCGCGATCGAGCCACGAGCCCAGCGCCGACGGACCCGCCACGCCGGAGGCCCCCCACCCGAGCGGGCAGCCGTCCGGCCCTCAAGCGCATCAAGTAGGCTGTCAACGCGATCCAGATGCACAGGCCCGGCTTCATACGAGGCTCGGTCGCTTTAGGCCGTGCCGGCTTAGCTCAGTTGGTAGAGCACCCGCCTTGTAAGCGGAAGGTCTTCCGTTCGATTCCGAAAGCCGGCACCATGCTGCTTCCCGGCGCGCCGCAACCCGCGGTCCTCAGCCAGCGCGGGTTTGCACCTTGAGTCCCTGCATTTCCGTCCATCACAGCGGCAGCCTGCCAGCCGGAGCGCCAGCGAAGGGCGGCTTCCACTTGGCGGGCGACCCTCAGGTGGCGCAGTTTGACGGCCCCCGGCGCCATTGGCGCCACCAGCGACCAGCCTGCTCGTCATCGACAGGCCCGGCGCAGTAGCCACTGGGCGCCGCAGGGCTGCGGGCAACAGGGTCCGCGGTTATCGTCGCGAAGCCGAGCTTCGACTCTTTGCAGCCGGTGCGGCAAGACCGAGTGCACACCCAGCGGGCCTGCGATTCACTCGCAGCGCGGCCAGGGGCATGCCCAGGGTGGCATGGGCGCCGTGGGCCTCCCGTCGGGCCGGGGTCAGCGGTTCTTGTGGTGGCGACTCATGCACCAGGAGAGTGTAGCGATGCAGATTCTGATCACCCACGGCAGGCTGGCCCGAACGCGGGTCGCTGAAGCTTCAACCGGCTGCACACTCGGCGCTGGCGGCCGCTGCTGCGTCGTGGCTGCTGATGCTGCTCTCGGGCACGGTCTACCACTTCGTGTTCCTGAAGGCGGCGCGTGAAGGCTGGCCGGTGGTGAGCCAGCTGGTGAAGCTGGTGGTGCGCGACGAATTCGCCCAGCGCGACCGCTTCATGCGCGAGAACCTCGACGCCATGGCCAGCCGCGTGGGCGAGATGCAGGCCCGCATGGTGCGCCTGGAGGCCATGGGTGACCGTGTCACCGGCCTGGCCGGCGTCAAGCCCGATGAACTGAAAGCCACTGCAGCGCAGCGACGCCGCCAGGGGCCGGACGGCAGGCGCTGGTGGCCCGTTCGTGCCGCTGTGGCCACCGCGCCCAGCCTGGAGCAACTGAACGCAGACGCATGGCCGGCGCTGGACGAGGCCGCCGACCAGCAGCACCGACCTGTTCACCCTGGTCGAGTCGCGCCTGTTCGAGAAACCGCCTGCAGGCGCTGATGGTGCCCAACAGCCGGCCGGTGGACGTGCGCCGTGGGCTCGGGCTTCGGCTTCCGCAGCGACCCCTTCACCGGCCGGGCGGCCCTGCACACCGGCCTGGACTTTGCTGCTGACCCGGGCACGCCCATCCAGGCGGCGGCCGGCGGGGTGGTGGTGTCCACCGACCCCCACCCCCAGTACGGCAACCTGCTGGAGATTGACCACGGCAACGGCCTGCTGACCCGTTATGCGCACACCCCTCGCAGTCCTTGGTCAAGCACCGGTGACCTGATCAAGCGCGGCCAGCCCAGTGGCCCAGGTGGGCAGCACGGGCCGTTCCACCGGCCCGCACCTGCACTTCGAGGTGCTGGTGGACGGCGTGCCGCAGGATCCGGCCCGCTTCCTGGCGGGCGGCGGCCCGGCGCCGCCCTGGTTGCGCACGCCGAAGCCCACTGCCACGCTGAGGCCCCGCGGCGAGGGCCTACGAGTGCGGAAAGCCGCCCGCTGACTGCGCCGACCGGCGCGGGTGCTAGTCATGCCGGTTGTCCCAGCTCCAGGCGGTCGCCAGGCCTCCACAGGCGCATCTCCTGGTGAGTTGCCTGGGTGCCGCTCGTGCGCCCCGCCCAGCGCCGTCGGTCGCCGCACGCCACCCTGACACCCACTCCGTCATCGCCGCATGTTGCCCAAGCTTCTCACCCAGATTTTCGGCAGTCGCAACGACCGCCTGCTCAAGCAGTACCGCCGCGTGGTCGAGAAGGTGGCTGCCCTGGAACCTCAGTTCGAGGCGCTGGACGACACCGGCCTGCAGGCCAAGACGGTGGCGTTCCGCGAGCGCCTCGCGCGCGGCGAAACCCTGGACGACCTGCTGCCCGAGGCCTTTGCGGTGGTGCGCGAAGGGGGCAAGCGGGTGCTGAAGATGCGCCACTTCGACGTGCAGCTGATGGGCGGCATGACGCTGCACAACGGCAAGATCGCCGAAATGCGCACCGGCGAAGGCAAGACGCTGATGGCCACCCTGCCGGTCTACCTGAATGCCCTGACCGGCAAGGGCGTGCATGTGGTCACGGTGAACGACTACCTGGCCCGGCGCGACGCCGAATGGATGGGCCGCC
>JAXHNT010000118.1:0-10867 GCA_034520165.1 Ideonella sp. | reverse complement strand
TTATGCTGAAACAATTTCTGGAACTACTGGCCGCGCTACACTACACAACTAAGTAAGATAAGGCGGTAACGGGTTTTTCTGGGAGCCTTGCCTTTGAGTTTGCCGCACTCAACCTCCCCATAAGAAGAATCAGCGCGTCTCAAAAATTCCCTTGTATCTACCAGCAAGTTCTCCGCCCTGGTCACGGCACGAACACAACGGGCAGGCTTGACATGCCGGAAAAAGGCGGATGGGTCAAAGTGGACAGCTGTTGGAGGCTGACGCAAGGCGGAACCGCTTTCACGAAACGATGGACTGGTGACCGACCGTATGTGCTCGCGCTGCGTTCAACGGTACGTATCCGCGCAGTCCGGTCATTCGATTGGTGATCTGCGCGCCGGTAAGGAGCGCACTACGCCTTTTCCATGGCACGGCTGATCGCTTCTTGGATGCCATTTTGTCCTCCGGCTTGACCAAGCGTCAGCGCCATCACGCTCTCGCGCTGAACCACGAAGACGCCCAGTCATTGGACAGCGACGACTCATGGTGCTGGAGATCGATGCCGCTGCGATGGCGCGTGAAGGACATGTGTTCTATCGGTCAGCCAATGGAGTCTGGTTGGTCGATCGTAAAAATTAATTCAACGTGAACATATTTGAACTGATTGAGTGGTCAGGCATGCCTAAACCGTAACCTTATCGTCCGGTAGGGCCAGCAGAGCTGGCACTGCGGGCGGCCAGCGACTGGCGACGTTGGCCTCCGCGACTTCCTGAGCAGCCCATTTTTACCCGGTAACCAATCAGGCTTACGCTGAGGAAACAGCCCGTGATTGGAACGTGCCTTCGAGCGGTGCCGGCTACGTGACTCGCTTTGAGGTGTTGTCGTCTTTCATGGCGGGACACTCGATCCATCAGGTTGGGGCCGCGCATCACACAGAGTGGTGGATTCGGGCGGAGGAACTTGAAGCGCTCAACGCGGCCATCATTGGCCAGATCGAGTTGATTGTTTCTTTCACAGCCCCTGGTTCGAACCAGCCAGAAAGTGCTGAATGATGTGGAAATGGTCGTCGTGGAACTGGTCTTCTAGCGCGGCCAGTTCGCCTAGGCTGATCCACTGGGCGGACTGGGCATCGTCGGCGGCTTCGATGGTGGGCCGCTCAACCTCGCCCAGGTCGAAGTAGAAGGCGTGGGTGATGGTGCGGCCGCGTTGGCTGCGCGCAGGGTGGTCGAACACCTGGCTGCCGCGCAGGGCGCTCATCAGGCGGGTGTCGCTGAGGCGGGTTTCTTCTTCCAGCTCGCGCAGGGCCGATTGCAGGGCGGTTTCGTGCAGGTCGATAAATCCACCGGGTAAGGCCAGCAGGCCCAAGCCGGGGTGTTGGCCACGGCGGATCAGCAGCAGGTGGTCAGCACAGCGCACCACGGCGTCCACCGTCACAAAGACCGGTGGGTAAGGGACGACCGACCAGGCTTTGGCGTAGGCCTGAAGTGACTGCCATTCGGCTTGTAGTGCCAGCCATTGGGCACCACCGGCCCAGGCGTGCAGAAGGGCTTGGCTGCCCTGGGGCAAGTCGGCGGACAGTGCTTGCAGGGTGTCGGGCAGTTGCTCGGCCCTGGATGCCCACAAACGCTGCCGCAGGGCGGTGGCGTCGATGTCGGCTTGGCGGGGCACCAAGTGCTGCTGCCAATGAGGAAAGGCATGCAGGTATTCGCTGCTGCTGTCTTTCTCGTGGCCCAGCAGCAGCACCCGCTGGGGCTGCGGGGACAAGGCCTGGATGCTGGCTTCGACGGCTGAGGCCCAGCGGGCAGGGTTGTAGAGATCGCGCTGGGGCAGCAGGGTGGTGCGCGCACGCTCCTCGGCCGTTAGTGAGGCCTGGATCATCTCAGCGCGCTCTTGCCAGGTCCAGGGGTTGCGGGGCGTGCGTGCATGGTGGGCTGAGCCCAGCACCACGGCCACCCGGGGGGCCAGGGACAAGGCCGAGCGCAGCAACACCAAATGGCCATGGTGAAAGGGCTGGAAGCGGCCGATCAGCACGGCCAGGTCGGGGGCGGCGAAGGTGTTCATTCGATGTGGGCCGCAATAGGCATTTGACGGCCCGCGCCAAAGGCTCGGGCACGGACGCGAAGAATGGGTGGGGACTGGCGGCGTTTGTATTCGTTGCGCGCCACCATGCGGCGGATGCGGGCGATGAGAGCGCGCCCTTCAGGCTGGGTTTGCAGGCCGTCCACCACGGCTTGAGCGCTGGCTCGTTCGCTGCCTGCCAGGCGTTCGCCTTCCACCAGCAGTTTGAGCACCTCGTCCAGCACCTCGTAGGGCGGGAGGCTGTCGGTGTCTTTCTGGTCGGGGGCCAGCTCGGCCGAAGGTGGTTTGTCGATGATGGCCTCGGGGATGAGTGGGTGCCCCGCGCTGTCATTGAGGTGGCGGGCCAGTGCAAAGACCTCGGTTTTGTAGAGGTCGCCGATCAGGCCCAGGCCGCCGTTGGTGTCGCCGTAAAGCGTGCAGTAGCCCACGGCGATCTCAGACTTGTTGCCCGTGGTCAGCAAGAGGTGGCCTTCTTGGTTGGAGTGGGCCATCAGCATCAGGCCACGGATGCGGGCTTGCAGGTTTTCGGCGGCCACACCGCGCAGGGCTTGCCCCGTGGCCGCTTGATACGCCGCCTCGGCGCTGCTCACCATAGCGGCAATGGGCAGCTCGATCAGCTTAACGCCCAAGTTGCGGCACAGCGCCACAGAGTCGCTGACCGAGCCGGTGGACGAATAGCGGGAGGGCAGGGTGATGGCGTCCACTTTGTCGGACCCCAGGGCTTCGGCGGCCAGCGCCAAGGTGACGGCGCTGTCGATGCCGCCAGAGCTGCCCACCAAAGCACGGCTGAAGCCGCAGCGCCGGGCGTAATCGCGCAGGCCCAGCACGATCTGGGCACGGTAGAACGCGGGGGTGCTCAGGCCCACCGGGTCGATGGCGGGTGGCCGCTGGCCATCTAACAGGCTGAAGCGGCCCTCTGCAAAAGCCAAGGTGTGCACATGCTCGGTGAAGCGCCGGGCCTCATACACCACGCCGGCTTGGGGCTCGACGGCAAAGGACGCGCCGTCAAACACCAGGGTGTCTTGGCCGCTGACTTGATTGACATAGAGCAGGGGCAGGCCATGGCGGCGGCTGGCATGACTGAACACCTGATGCCGCAGGGCGCGCTTGCCCACATCGGAGGGGCTGGCGTTGAGCGAGACGAGCAGGTCGGGTGCGGCGGCCTGCAAGCGCTCGAAGGGATTGTGTTCGTAGTCTTCGCCGTCGTCATTCCAGCCGTCTTCGCAAATCAGCAGGCCGATGCGGGTGTCGCCCACCTTCAGCACCGGGGCCACGTCAGGGCCGGGTTCGAAGTGGCGCCGCTCGTCAAAGATGTTGTAGGTGGGCAGCAGTTGCTTGGCATAGCGCAACAGCTCTTCACCGGCCTTGAGCACCACCAAGCCGTTGTAGAGCGGCTTGCCGGGGCCGGTGTGGGGCAGCGGCAGGCCAATCACCCACACTAGGTCGCGCATCTGGCGCGAGGCCTGTCGCAAGGCCTCCAGGCCGCTGTCAATGCGGGCCAGAAAGGCGGGGTCCTCCAGCCAATCACCCGGGCTGTAGCCGCACAAAGACAACTCGGGAAAGACGATGACATCGGCCTCGTCTTGCCGGGCCTGCTGGGCTGCTTGCACCATGCGGGCCACGTTGCCGCTCATGTCGCCCAGCGTGGGGTTGAGTTGGGCCAGGGTGATGCGGATCATGCGTCGCTCGCGATCTTGAAGACTTGGCGCAGATAGGCCAAAAAGGTTTCGTCGTGGCACAGGGTTTTGCCCGGCGTGTCTGAGAGCTTGGCCACGGGTTGGCCGTTGGCGGCTGTGAGTTTCATCACAATGTTCAGCGGCGTCAGGCCCAGGTCATTGCTCAAATGCGTGCCAATGCCAAAGCCCAGTTGCGTGCGATCCCCAAAGTGCTGGTAGAGGCTCAGCGCGCTGGCCACGCTCAAGCCGTCAGAGAACACCAAGCGCTTGGTGTTCGCATCGATGCGCAGCGTTTGGTATTGCGCCAAGGCCTTCTCGCCCCAGACCACAGGGTCGCCCGAGTCGTGCCGCAGGCCGTCAAACAGCTTGGCGAAGTAGAGGTCAAAGTCGGCCAAGAAGGCGTCCATGCCCACCACATCGGTCAGGGCAATGCCCAGGTCGCCGCGGTACTCTTGCACCCACTCTTCCAGCGCCAGGCGCTGAAAGTCTCGCAGGCGCACGCCCAGGGCTTGGTAGGTTTGCAAATACTCGTGAGCCATGGTGCCGATGGGCGTCAAGCCTAAGCTGCGGGCCAGGTGCACATTGGACGTGCCTTTGAATGTGGTGGGCAGCGCTTCTTGCAGGGTCTGAACCACCTCTTTGTGCCAGGCGGCGCTGAAGCGCCTGCGGGTGCCGAAATCAAAGAACTCAAAGGGGTGACGGCGTGTGGACTCACTCAATCCAAGCCTTAATTGCTGAATCTTGTCGCTCAGGCGTTGCCGCCCTTGAGCCAGAGTGGTCTCGCTGCTGAAGCGCCGGAAGTACAGCTCGTTGACCAGGGCCAAGACTGGAATCTCGAAGGCCATGATGTGAACCTGCGGGCCACGGGCCACGATGTGCAGGGTGTCGCCCTCGGTGCTGACCTCGATGAAGCGGCGCTGAAAGCGGAAGAGGCGCAGAAAGTCCACAAAGTCGGACTTGATGTAGCGCAACTGGCCGAGGTAGGTCAGCTCTTCGTCCGTCAGCGAGAGGGTGCACAGATGGTCGAGCTGCTGGTTCAGCTCGGCGGCCAAGTTCGCCAAGGGAAAGGCGGGTGTGTTGCGACAGACAAAGCTGTACTCGGCCTGGGTTTGCGGGTGGCGGTGCAGCATGGCCTGCCACATGGTGAACTTGTAGAGGTCGGTGTCCAGCAGGGAGTGGAGGATGGGGGTCATAGGGCTTGCGATCAAATCAGCCATTCGAGGGTTTGGGTGCTGGTGGCCAAGCGCACGCCTTGCGCTTGCATGGCCTCAAAAAAAGCCTGGGCCGCGGGCTCAAAGGCGGTGACGGGGCTCATGCAGTCCGTCAGCAACAAGATGCGCTGCGGCTGGCCACTGGGCAGGTGTGCCACCAAGTGCTCCACACTGGCCCGCACACAGTGGCTGCTGGCCTGCCCTGCCACCAGCAGCATCTCGGCTTGGTCCAGGTGGGCCAAAGCGGCCGCTTGCAAACCGGTGTCGGGGTCGGTGGTGTCGGGCACTTCGGCTTGAAAGGCGCTGTAGTGTTCGGTCCAAGGGTTCAGGCCTTTGAACAACCAACGGGTGGCTTGTTGATGGTGCTGCTCCCAGGCTTGGGCGGCCTGGGCAATGTCGGCATGCAGATTGTGGCCCCAGGTGCCGGTGACGCAATGCGTGGGCCACACCATCAGTTGATAGCGGCCTGTGGCCTCCAGGGTGGCCAGATAGCCGAGCACCTTGGGCAGGGCCGTGGCGGCGCGGGGGCGGTACTCACCTGCCCGCACCTGGGCGGCGGTGATGGTAGTGAAGGGGGCAACAGCCTGCTCGCCCTGGCCCCACCAAAAGGCCGGGTGGGCGATGTCAAACACATGGTGAGAGTCCAGGGTGATGGTGACGCCTGACAGCGCCCGCTGGGCCTGGCTCATGAACCCGGCCAGGCGCTGCATGTCTTGGTGGGCACCGGCCACGGGCAGGGCAGGTGCGATGGGTTGGCCCGTGCGCGGGTCGGTAGGCCACCAGGCCTTGGGCAAATCACAAAAGTCGTTTTGCGGGTCGATGATGAGCAATTGAATCGAGTTGGTCATGCAGGTCTCCAGTAGGTGGGACAGTGGTCACACTATAACTCAGTAAGTTGCGCAAATAAACTAAGTGATGTGAAGGTGTCTCACTGGGCCAAAACGCCGGGGGATGGTGCAGCGGTGATAAGCTGCTTTGTTGCCCTATACAACAAAGCCAAGCCATGCCCAAGCCCAACAGCGCCGCCGAGTACCCCCCCGTGATCTGCACGGTGGATGTGGTGTTGCTGACCTTGAAACATGAGGCCTTGCATGTGGTGCTGTTGCAGCGCAAGAGCGAGCCCGTTATGGGCCTGCCCGCGCTGCCGGGCGGCTATGTCCACACCCAAGAAGATGCCACCGCCTGGGACGCGGCCATGCGGGTGCTGCGAGACAAGACGGGCATCGTCAGCCCCTATCTGGAGCAATTGGCCAGCTACAGCGGGGCCGAGCGCGACCCCAGAGGCTGGTCGGTGTCATTGGCCTATTACGCGCTGGTGCCGCTGGAGGCCCTGGCCTTGGAGACCGAGGGCTTGTTGCTGGCCCCGGTGGCCAAATTGCCCAAGCTGCCGTTTGACCACCGCCGCATCGTGGATGAGGCGGTGGCCAGGGTGCGCTCCAAGAGCCAGTATTCCTCGTTGCCGGTGTATCTGTGCCAAGACCGCCTCACCTTGCCCCGCCTGCAAGCGGTGTACGAGGCCGTATTGGGAGAGCCGATCAACAAGGTGAGCTTTCGGCGCAAGATGGACGAGATGGGTATGTTGGAGCCCGTCGAGGGCGAGTTGGAGGGCGGGGCCGCACACAGACCGGCCCAGGTCTACCGGCTTAAAAAGGCCTATCGCAAGGAGCTTTCGGTGGTTAGCCGAGGGCTGAACGCCTGAGGGAGGGCCATGCGCCCATCATGCGCGCCTGGCTTGTCGGTCCAATCACTCCCCTAAGTCCACCACCGTGGCCCAACGCGCCCTTGCCAGCCCAGGTGGCAAGGCGTAGTCGGCCAACACCCAGGCTTGGCAGTCGCTGTTGGCGGCCTCGCTGAGCAGTTCGTCGACCACGCGGCAGGAGCGCTGGTCTAAGGCGGCATAGGGGCCGTCCAGCAAAATCAGGTCCGCGCCGCTGGCCGCAGCCCCCAGCAGGCCGACTTTGCGGCGGCTGCCTGCCGACAGCATGTAAAAGGGCTTGTGAAGGTGCTCTTGCAGGCCCAAGGCCTCGGCCAAGTCGGTGGCCAGTGCCGTCTGCCATCGGGGCAGCCGCTTCTGCTGGGCACACAGCCAGTCCTGGGCGGTCACGGGGTCAAGGGCAGGGTCGTCGGTGTGCATCCACCAGCAGGTGGTGCTTGCACTCCACGTGAGCTGGCCACTGAGTGCTGGATGCTGACCCGCCAGCACCCGCAGCAGGCTGCTTTTGCCACGTTGCTCGCCTCCGCAGACCCCATGCAAGCCTGGCATCAGCCTGAAACTGAGCGTGGGGCCACCTGGGAACCAATGCAGGGATTCCGCAGTCACCAAAGGCAGAGGAGGTGCGTCGAGGGGCATCACTACGGCTATCTCAGGTCATCGTGCATAGATTCGGTGTACTGTAAACAAAGCCGGTGTGATCCCTTGGTAGCATGCCACCATGACCTCACGCCACGCCCCTGTCATTCTTGACATTGCCGGCCCGTCACTCAATGCCGACGACCGCCGCCGCCTCGCGCACCCCTTCACCGGGGGCGTCATCTTGTTTGCCCGCCACTGGCAAGACCGGCATCAGCTGACCACCTTGGTGGCCGAGATGAAGGCCATCCGCGAGGATTTGCTGGTGTGCGTGGACCACGAGGGCGGCCGCGTACAGCGCTTTCGCACCGATGGCTTCACCCACATTCCACCCATGCGCCACTACGGCGAGCGGTGGATGAAGGACGCACTGACCGCCACCGATGCCGCGACGGCCGCAGGCTTTGTGCTGGCCAGTGAGCTGCGTGCCTGCGGGGTGGATTTGAGCTTCACCCCGGTACTGGACCTCGATTGGGGCAGCAGTGGCGTGATCGGTGACCGCGCTTTTCATGCCGACCCGCGTGTGGTGACCATGCTGGCCAAGAGTGTGATGATGGGCTTGTTGCAAGCCGGTATGGCCAATTGCGGTAAACACTTCCCTGGCCACGGCTTTGTGAAGGCCGATAGCCACACTGAGATTCCGGTGGACAAGCGCTCCAAAAAAGCGGTGTTGGGTGATGACGCCAAGCCCTATGAATGGCTGTCCAGCTCACTCACGAGCGTGATGCCGGCCCATGTGATCTACCCCAAAGTGGACAGCCGCCCAGCCGGTTTCTCGGGCACCTGGCTGCAAGACATTTTGCGGGTGGACCTGGGCTTTACGGGCGCGGTGTTCAGCGACGACCTGAGCATGGAAGGCGCGCGCGTGCTGGACGGCAAGCCTGTGAGCTATGTTGAGGCGGGCGTGGCCGCACTCAACGCTGGCTGCGACATGGTGCTGCTGTGCAATCAAAGCCAGGTCAACGGCGGGCGCGCGGTGGACGAATTGCTGGAGGGCCTGGCCAAGGGTGCGGCGCGCGGCCAATGGGCCACCAACCCGCACAGCGAAGTGCGCCGTAAAGCGCTGCTGCCGCAGACGGCCCCGCTGCCTTGGGATGACCTGATGCGCTATGTGCCCTACCAGCAAGCGCTGGAGCGCATGGACGCCTGATACTGTTTCTACATCGGCCGTGTCGTTGTCGCCTTGCCGTGCTGCTGCACGGCCCTCGCTAGACACGATTGATTCGGAAACACCATGAAAAAGGCCGCTCATTGAGCGGCCTTTTGTTTGGCGACTAGTTTTTTCCCTTTCTTTCGTGTTTGTCGTATCGGCCGACTCTTTGGTATCCTTTGGGTTTCTTCCTGGTCTTTTCCTGATCGGGTCGATATTTGCCGGGCTCCGCTCTGATCCTCTCGCTGTCGTTCCTTGCTCTTGTGATTCTCCCCCTTGGCATCCTCTGGTCCTTCGGGCTTCCTTGCTCCGGCCCCTCTTGATCCCTGACTTTCGAGTATCTTTCTCCCCTCGAGATTCTTCCCCCTCTGCTTCTCCGGGGGGGGAGTTGGGGATCCCTTTGCGAGTGTCCCTTCTCTCTCCCCTCCCCCTTTAGCACCTCCCTTCCCGCCCTCCCGGTTTGGCCCTCTCGCCTGTGATTGACTTGAGATTCTTCCCTCTCCCCCTCCTATGTCCTGCCGTCGCTCTCCTTTCCCCTCCTCCTCCTCCCGGGTCCCAGAGTTCAGCCCCCCACCCCTTCCCTTTTCCCTTTTTGCGTGATCTCTGAGAGGCGACTCTTCTCCTCCGCCGCTCCTCTCTCGCGGTGACTCTCCCTCGGGCTCTCCCTCCTAAGTCCCCTCCTTGGGCCTTCCTGCTCTCTTGTCCCCCGGGATCCTCATCGCCTTGCCTCGTCCTCCCCTCCTCCCGCCAGCCCTTCGGATTAGTCTCCCCTGAGTCTTCCCTCCCCCCTCTTCCTCTCGTCTTCCCCCTCTTCCTCCCCTTCCGTCCTGGTCTTCATTCCCTCCCTCCTTCGCTTCCCCCTTCCTTCTCTCCTCACTTCTCCCCCCCCCCTTGGCGCAGAAGGCGAGGCCGTATCAGCCCCGCTGCTGGGCCTTATTGCTGCTGTTGCTGTTGCTGCTGCTGCGCTTGCTGGTCAAACGGCAGCACCAGTTGGCCAAGATCCTTGCGGGTCTCCACCAGCACCAGCGGGCCTTCGTCGACCACCACCAAGGGTTGGCGCTCGCGCGGCACATGCACCGGCTTGGGCTCTGCGGCGATGGCGGCTTGGGCTTCGCGGATCTTGTCAGCATCCGAGTTGACCCAGCTCAGGCCGGCACCTTCGGCGATGCGCTGCAACTCGTCCATGGCCAGCACATAGGGCTCGACGCGCACGGGTTCGCGGCGAGCCGCGACAGGTGCGGGGGCCGGGGTTGCCGCGGCCACCACGGGTGCAGGCGCGGGGGCGGCAACAGGGGCTGGCATCGGGGCTGCTGCTGCGGGCGCCGAGGGGGCGGCGTCAGCGGCAGCGCCGTCCGCACTCTCCCACCAAGGGCGAACAGCGGTGGCGTCGTCAGCGGCCGCAGCCGGTGCTGCAGGGGCGTTGGCTTCGGGGGCAGCAGCCTCGTCACGGCGCTCACGGCGGGGGCGGTCACCCCGGTCGCGGCCACGGCCACGGGGGCGGCCACCGTCTTCACCGGTCTCCGTGGCGGCGGCATCAGGGCGGCTACCGGCGTCCAGGCTCTCGGCCTCGGCGCTGCTCAACTCAGCCTGCGGCTGGGTGTCGCTGAAGTCGTCGCCTTCAGCGCGTGCAGCGTTGTCGTCGCGGCCTTCTTCGCGGCCACCACGGCCACGGCGGCGGCGGCGGCGGCTGCGCTCAGCGTCGCTGCCGGCTTCCGGCGCGCTGCCGTCGGCCATGGGCACCAAGCTCAAAGCGTTAGTGTCTGCCGGGGTGGCCTCGGCGGCGGCTTCAGTCTGGCGGGGGCGGCGCTGGTTTTGGCCTTCGCTGCGCTCGGCAGCCGGGGCATTCAGGCGGGCTGCATCAGCCTCCTCTGCGCCACGCTGCTCAGGGCGGCAGTCGCTGCGCTGGTCGCGGCGACCACCGTCGCGGCGGCTGTTACCGCTGCTGCGCTGCTCGTCGCGGCTGCCTTCTGGCTTGGCCTCGATGCGGCCTTGGCTGGGCTTGCTGTTGCGGTCGCCGCGCTCTTGGCGCTCGCCACGCTCGCTGCGTTCACCGCCACGGTCATTGCGGTCACGGCGGCTGTTGCGGGACTTACCGTCACGCTGGCCATCGCGGCCACCGGCGGTCAGGACCGCTTCAGGCGCCTTAGGGGCCAGCCACGGGCGGGGGCGGGTGCGGGGCTCGCACCACCGAACAGGCTCTTGAGCCAGCCGAAGAAGCCACCACCACTGGCCGGTGCTGCGGCGGGCGCTGCAGGCGCTGCCACGGCCACAGGGGCCGGTGCGGCCACGGGGGCGGGCGGCGGCACGATGGGCGCGGGCTGGTCGGGCAACACGCCCTTGATGACCGGCTCTTGCTTGGGCTTGGCCTTTTCGCGGCGGGAGATGGCGACTTCGTCGTCCGGCTCCTCGATCATGGTGTAGC
>JAXHNT010000078.1:0-14224 GCA_034520165.1 Ideonella sp. | reverse complement strand
CCCCCCCCCCCCCCCGAAAAAAAATAAATAATCCTGTAATCCCAGCTACTCAGCTACTCCCAGCTACTCAGCTACTCAGCTCTGGGAGACGGGGTGCTGCGTATCGACGACAGCGGCCAAGGCGACTTCCAAGATGCGTTGCAGATGACGCTGGAGGATTTCTATCGTCACAACCCCCACATCACCAACTTGGGCGCCGATGAGCTGCGCCAGGTGGGCGGGTTTGACCTGTGAACGGCCAGCCTATGAGCCCGCCCTTCACCGCTGAAGACTGGCATGCCTACGACCGCCCCCCCGAGTTCGACACCAAACAGCGTAAGTTGTTGATCTGTATAGACAGCCCTTACGGAACTGGCACTACAGGGGCGGTTTAGAGCAGCGGCAACTGGGTGTTTAGGGTGGGCTTGTCGACCTGAAGTGCTGCCAAGACATCCGCTTGGAGAGGTTGAAGGGTGGAGACTCCTTGGACGGGTGGGGCGTCTGCAATGCGCACGGTGTGGCGCTGGATGCGGCGCAGCTCGGCCAGGGCAGCCTCTGGGGAGAGCTCGCTGCCCGCGCGCTTGAGCCGCCGACGCATGACGCGATGCAGGATCAGCGCCATGAAGCAAATGCTGGCATGGGCCTTGATGCGCTGGGGCAGCCGGTGGAAGACCGGTGCAATCTCGATCTCGGACTTGAGCACCTTGAAGCCGCGCTCAATGTCGGCCAGCGACTTGTATCGCTGCAGCACCTCAGTCGCCGTCATGTCTTTGACATTGGTGACCAACATCAGCTTGCCGTCCATGAGCTGTGCCCGCGCCAGCGCTCCCTCATTAAGCGTGTAGCTGAACAGCTCCGCCTTCAAGTCCACCTGGACGATGCGCGCCAAATGCGCCTCACTGACCTCGTGGAAGAAGCGCGCCTTAGCCCCTGAGTCGGAGAGCTTGCGCCCCTTGTGAACCTGGCCCTCGTCCTGGGCGTCGAGCTTGCCCGTCAGTGCCTGTGCGCGCTGCTCCAGCGCTTTGATGCGGGCCAGGCGGTCTTGCGTTTGTTCGCGGGCCTGTACGGGGTTGTGCGCCACCACCAAGCGCTGGCCCTGCCAAGCCAGCTCCTGCACCACTTCGTCATCTGCCTTGGTCATCTGCTCAGCCACGGGTGCGAGCAGATCGACAAACTCGCCGTAGCGCCGCCCTGGCACGGCCAGAATGAACTCCAGGGGTCGATCCCCCGCAACACGCAGCTTGCTGAGCGCCTCCATATTGTCCAGCGAGAGCAAGCCCCTGTCTGCCACCACGACTAGGCGGCGGATGTGTGGGAAGCGATCCAGCACTTTCTTGAGCGTGGGCTCCAGCGTTGGGGCTTCGGCAGAGTTGCCGTCAAAGACCTCGTGGAAGATGGGCATGCCGTCGGCCGTTTGCACCACGCCCAACATGAACTGGCGCGCAATGACGCCCTCCTTGGACATGCCAAAGTGGCGCACATCACCGACTTGCTGGCTCAGACCTTCGGCGCGGATCGTGGTCAAGTCATAAAAGACCACCGAGAGGTCTTCATCAATGAGCGGGCGCAATAGCTGGGCGACACAGTCATCGATGGCCTCGTGGTGATCCATCAGCGCATCCATGCTGCGCAGCAAGTGCTGGTGGCTCAAGCCATCGGCATCAATGCCAGGCATGCTGACGGTTTGCAGCCAGCGCAGTGCGCCCAGTTTGGAATCCGCGTCGCACAAGCGATTGAAGACCATCACGCGGATCGCTTGCTCCACAGCGGTGGTGAAGCGAGCCCGCCGAAACACAGCCGCGAGCCGGTCAAAACCCAACTCATGCCAAAGCGCGTCCAGGGCCCAGACATCACCCAGGGCCAAGGCTGACTCAAAGCGGACCTGCGGCGCATCGACGCCATCCACAGGACGCCCCTTGGCTCGAAGCAAACCATTGAGCAGGGCATCCAGCGGGCCACCTTCTTCGTCCAGACGACCGAGCATGGCTACGGTGCGCTGACGGGGCTGGCCTTGCTCGTTGCGGAAAGACTCCACCAGCCGAACATAGCGGTGACCACCGGAAGACGAGACCTTGAGGAACATGCCTCAAGTGTAGCGCAGAGAAGTAAGCACTGAAACTACATTTACTTGCAATATTGGCACTACAAAAAAATCAAAAAATGAGCCGTCAACACGCACTAAGTCCTTGATTCATATAGACCCGACTCGCGGCATGAGCACCAAAACCGGAAGTTGGTGTCGAACTCGGGCGCCCCACACCGAGCAGCCCTTTGCAGCCCAGCCCCTGGCCGACCTCTCCCTTGCAGCCACAAGACGCCAGCGAAGGCCCCACCCCCGCCCTGCTGCCCCCCGTGCACGAAGCCCCTGCGCCACCCCTTTGACCATAACGACTCAGGAACCCTTGCGATGTTGAAACGCACTCTTGTGCCACTTCTTGCCGCAGCCCTGTGGGGCGTTGGCGCCAATGCCTGGAGCCTGACGCTGGGCCAGGCCACCTCCACGGCCGTGATGGGCCAACACTTGCAACTGGAGCTGCCCGTGCGCACCGCAGCGGGCGAGCGCCTGCTGGAGCGCTGTATCACCGCCGATGTGATGGCGGGCGACCAACTGCTGACCGGTGCCGCAGTGCCGGTGCGCTTGAGCAAGCTCCCCGCAGGGGCGGGCTGGCGGGTGCAGATCAGCACCGCAGCGCCGATCACCGAGCCCGTTCTGGAGGTCACGGTGGGCGTTGGTTGCCAACAGCGGGCCTGGCAGAAGCTGGTGATCCTGGTGAGCCCGGCTGAAGCTGTGGACGAGGCCATTCAAGCGCATCGACCAGTGGCTTCTTGGAAGGCCCTGCCCAAGTCGCCGCCTCAGCAGTCTCAGAGCTTGCCTTGGGCAGGGGCGGCACCGCAAGCCACCGCCGCCGCCGCAAGCGCGTCTCGGGCGCCCGCAGGCCTGAAGTGGGACACCGAGCCGACGGTTTGGTCGGGTACGGCGGGCTTGGCGCCCGTAGCGGCGGAATGGCCGTCCCTGCTGGCCACCAAGATCCAGGCCGCCGAGCGAGCCATTGCAGCACTGCGGCCCGCCCACCAAAAGTCGCGTGCGGAGTTGACCGCGCTGGAGCAGCACTGGGCCGAGGTTCAGTCCGACGAGGCCTGGCTGCTGGGTTTGTCGGGTGGCGTGATGCTGTTCATCGGCCTGGCGCTGCGCCTGATGTGGCGCTCACGCCCGGTGGGCTTGGCCTCCGCGCCAAGAATGATCGACAGCACCGACCCTACCCCGCATGACCGCAAAGAGGACTATTACTTTGCGCTGGGCCAAGGCCAAGCCCATGCCGCTGGCGGCGGCCGTAGTGGCTTGATGAGCGATCCTCCGCCCCCGCCACCCCCCACTCCAGCGCCGCGTGTCTCCCGCGCCAAGCCGCACTTCGCCGCCACACCAGCAGTCGAGCGCTGGTTCTCGCGCGCTTGAGCAGCACGCCGTGAACTGGCCATTGCCCCCCCAAGACCTTCGCACGACGCGTGGTTGACGCCGCCCGCCGCGCATGCCCTGACTCCACCTTACCGAGTGTCCCCATGAAGTTCCACAAGTCCGCTTTCTCCGCCGCGTTCACCAAAAAGCAGGCCACGCCAGCCCAGCCCTCCAACGGCCTGCGCGCACCCAACAACGATGTCGCTGCCACAGAACCCCCGGCGGCAGCGCAAAGTGCTCAGCCCGTGCCGCAGAGCATCCACAGCTATCTGCAGGCGCTCTTTGACGCCGCACAGGCGGCCCCAGAAGGCACCGCGATAGGCCGGGGAACCAGCCGGAGCGGCGTCAAGCCCAGCGTGCGGCTGGACCGCCTGACGGCCGATAACGTGCTGAATGCAGAAGAAGCTGAGGGCACCGTCACGGTGAGCGGCCAGGCCACAGGCGCCCGCGAAGGCGACAAGGTCACGTTGACGGTGAATGGCCTGACCTACATCGGCTTGGTGAATGCCACGGGCCGCTTTGCCGTACGGGTCAAAGGCAGTGACTTGGCGGCAGACGCAGACCATAAAGTCGATGCCGTGCTGCACACCACCTCGGCCACCGGGCAGGCGCAAAGCGTCAGCAGCTCCGGACCCCGCTATGGCGTGATGAGCCAAGCGCCCAAACCCACACTTCACTTAGACAACATCACGGCGGATCACCGACTGACGGCCCAAGAGGCGGCCGGGAAGGTGCTGGTCACCGGCCACACCACCGGCGCCCGGCAGGGCGACACCGTGACCCTGACGGTGAACGGTGTGATCTACAGCGGCAAGGTCGGCCACGGCGGCAAATTCGCCATCCCGGTCAACGGCAGCGACCTGCTGGCCGATGCGGACCACCGCGTGAACGCCCAAGTGGTGGCCACAGATGCCGTGGGCAACACCGGCACCGCCACAGCCGTGGGCGCGGCCTACAGCGTGGTGGTGCCTGCGCCGGTTCCGGTGCCTGCGCCCATGCCCGCGCCGGTGCCCACGCCAGCCCCCACCCCGGCACCTGTGCCTGCTCCTGGACCCACGCCAGCACCTGTTCCGGCACCAGCCCCTGTCCCGGTGCCCACACCAGCGCCCGTGCCAGCTCCAGCACCGGCCCCCACGCCGACACCTGCACCCCCATCTGCCCCGAATCCGACGCCCACTCCCACTCCCACTCCCACTCCCACTCCCGCACCAGTTCCAGCACCAACGCCAACCCCTGCGCCGGAACCCACACCCACACCCACACCCACACCCACACCCACACCCGCGCCAGCCCCCACCCCAGCCCCGCTGCCACCGCTGGTGGCAGGCATCAGCTTGAACGCGATCAGCCCCGACAACCTGGTGAGTGCAGCGGAGAAGCAAGGCATGGTGGCCATCACGGGCGCCACCGGCGAGAACGGCGCCCCGCGCGGGGCGATGTGGTGACGCTGACCGTGGGCCATGCCCGCTACCAGGGCACGGTGGACGCCAAGGGGCGCTTTGTGGTGGATGTGCAGGGCAGCGACTTGGTGGCCGACGCAGACTGGAGGGTTGAACCTATTTTCCTCAGTTACCCCGATGCCAACGCGATCAAGCCGGGGTTGGGTTTGGGCTGGCAGGCCAGGATTTTCTCGACGATGGAGCGCACCAGCGCAAACCAGCATTGCGGTTTGTCTAACTGCGGCGCGGTCGCCCGAACATGGCTCAAACCCGCGCGGACATTGACGATCAGCCGCTTGATCTGTGCGGCCGCTTCGTGCGTGACGCTCAGCAAGACTTTCTTCTGCCCGGCATGGCTGGTCAGCTTGCCCACCGCGCTGAGCAGCTTGGGGCGGCTTGTGATGGCCTCCAGGCGCGTCTTCGGATGCGCCAGCCGCACGTACCAGCTCCACCAGTTGTAGACCAGCGCCACGGCCCGCGCGCTCAGCGCGCAGCGCTCGATGTCGTGCGTGCTGTAGCCGCCCCAGCCCCACTGGTTCTTGATCTCGTCGAAGCCGTTTTCACAGTCGGCCCGGTCGCGGTAAAGCTGCCCGATGTTTTGCAACTCGTAGTGCGCGTTGCACACCAGCACGGCGTACTCCCAGCTCTTGACGGGTTCGTTCTCGTCGATGAAGTGCAGCTCGGCCTGCGCCGCGTCTTTGCCCTTGCCACGCCCGCAGCGCTTGACCCCGCCCTTGACCTCACCCTGGACCTCGACGATGAGGTTGAGCTTGCGCACTCGGCGCATCACGATGACGCGCCGCGATTGCGTCCATCCCATCAGCCGCAACACGTCTTCGCACGCCTCCCACCCTTGGCCTACGCCGGCCCAATCCCGCCAAGTCCATTGGCGCTTGATCAGCGTCTTCACGCCAGGGCTCTGGCGCAGCTTGAACAGGTAGGGCTGACCAATGGCCCTCCAGTGCGCCCATCTCGCCCTCGCTGCCAAACGCCAGTCGCCCCGAACCAGCTTTGGGCGCGAGGCCGCCGGCATGTCCTCGAGCAAGGCCACCAGACCCGGCCGCGCGTGCACCGGGCTGTGCCGGTTGCCGACTCAAGTTGCGCGTCCAGCACCAGGCGCAGGTTGCCAATCCAGTAGGTGTGAATGGCGTGACTCGGGCGCCCCGGCTTGTGCGGGTTGTAGCTGACCACGGCCCCGTCTTGCTTGCCGTACAGCACCTTGATGGTGGTGTCGCAGTCCAGTATCCACGGCGTGGCCGTGGCCAGCGCGATCCTGTGCCTGAGCTGAGCCTGCATCCACTGCGTAGAGCGCTCCAATTGGGCTTGTTGCGCCGCGCGCTGCTCGGGCGTGTGCTCGTCATCGGGTGCCGGGGCGATGGCGCTGGAGCGCTCGACGCAGGCTGTCGTCGCCGATGATCTTGTTCATGCCCAGGATGCTGGGCGCCACCCCGTCACCGCGCAGCGCGCCCACATGCGCGTAGCGGCAATGCCCGTCCAGGATCGACAACATCCATGTGCCCAGCACGTCCACCAGCGCCGGCGCATTGGGGCTGGTGTAGCTCAGTGGGCAGCTCTTGAGCCAGGCCTCGAACAACCCGCTGGTCTCCAGGTATTCGGCAAAGAAGGTCAGTTGGCCCAAGGCCGTTGCACGGCCGCGCTCGTCCCAGCGCACCGAGAACACCCCACCTGGGGTCTGCACGCGCATGGCATCGTCGCCCGCTTCGGGCGCGGAATTGATGGCCTCTTGACTCGCCGCGGCCACCGGCTTGACCGCGGCATCGGGCGTAGCCAACTTGCGCTCACCCATCAGGTGCCTCCTGTCTTCGCTACGAAACCCGCGCCCAGTTCTAGCAGAAATCTTCTCGGGGCGTTCAGGCAGGTCGCAACTGGAGGAAAATAGGTTGAAGCCATACTGGCCGCCACGGACGGCATGGGCCGCACCGGCAGCGCGAGCACGCAAAGCAGTGTCTACGCCCTGTCCGGCCTGCACCCTGTGTCGGGCGACAACCTGACCCACTTCGGTGAGGCCTTGGCCCTGAGCGGCGCGGCCACGCCCGGTGCGCAGGTGACCCTTCAGTTGGGCGGCTCGCACACCCGCCAGGTCACCGCAGACGCCGCCGGCCACTGGAGCTTGGCTGGCACTGCAACGCCGGCCACCACACGCTATGTGTGGCTGTACCAAGAAACGCCGAATGACCCCTACAACGCCTGGTCTGTGGGCGAGGTGGTGGTGATGAGCGGAGGCGTGAACGTGGCCGCAGGCAAGCCGGCGAGCCTGTCGTGGTCCAGCACCACCACCACAGCGCTGACAGACGGCAACCCCAACAGCTACGCAGAAGTTTCAGGCAATGGTCGCTGGATGCAGATCGACCTGGGCGCCGCCTATGCGGTGGAGTCGGTGCAGGTGTCACCGCGCCTTGACTGGCCTTGGCGCTTGGTGGGCACCCAAGTAGTGCTCTCGAACACCTCTGCTGCGCAGCAAACGGCCCAGGCCATGCTGGGCATGGCCGAGAGCGGGCTCTTGCCCCGCATCACCCAAGCCACCACAACCACCTGGCAGGTCTTGCCCTTGGACTCAGGCAGCCACACCGTGACAGCCACAGCCACCAACGCCCAAGGAGTCAGCGAATCCAGCAGCCAGGTGGTCATCGTTGGCTCACGCACGGCCTTGCGCATTGAGCTGGACTCCATCGGCGCCGACCAGCAGCTCAACTCTCGCGAGGTCAGCGGCTTGGTGACCTTGACAGGAAGCAGCGCTAACGGCAAAACCGGGGACAGCGTCACGCTGACCGTCAACCAAGTGCGGTACAGCGGCACGCTGGATGCAGTGGGCCGCTTTGCCATCGCGGTCAAGGGCAGCGACCTGGCCGCCGATGCGGACAAGCGAGTGGAGGCCACTCTGCATAGCAGCACAGCAGCAGGGCAGGCTGTCACAACCACCACGGCCAGCGGCGTCTATAGCGTGGACACCAGCGGCCCGCTCGCCAGCGTGGCGGTGAATGCCATCGCGCTGGACAACATCGTCAATGCCCGAGAAGCCACCAGCATGGTGGCGGTCACTGGCAGCAGCACGGGTGCGCGCTTGGGCGACCGCATCAGCGTGTTGGTCAATGGCCAGACCTATCACGACACGGTCGGCGCCAACGGCCAGTTCAGTGTGATGGTCAAGGGCAGCGACTTGGCCGTCGATGCGGACAAGCGCATCGAGGCCAGGCTGATTGCCAGCGACGCGGCCGGCAACACCAGCACGGCGCAGGCCAGCCACGCCTACACCGTGAACACCTCAGCGCCAGTCACCACGCTGACGCTGGACCCCGTGTCCGGGGACAAGCAGCTCAGCGTGGCCGAGGCCACGGGCAGCGTGGTGATCACCGGCTCAGCCAGCAACGCCCAGCCCGGCGACACCGTGACACTGACAGTCAACAAGGTGCTCTACAACGGCAGCGTAGAAGCCGGCGGACGCTTCGCCATTCAGGTCAGTGGCTTCGACCTGGTGGCCGACGCGGACAAGCGCATCGATGCCCATGTGGTGGCCAGCAATGCCGCAGGCAACACCAGCTCGGCCAGTGCCCAAAGCGAGGCTTACAGCGTGCCAGCACTGCCCTCGACGACCAGCAGCCAAGCCGTGAAGTACGGCCAACCCGTGGTCTTGAGCGGCGATGCCCAAGCGCTCTCCCAGGTGAGCATCACCTTGCCCAATGGCAGCGTGCGTCAGGTGCAAGCCGATGCCGCAGGGCATTGGAGCACCACCGTCACCGCCGCCCCCGAGGCCGCCCGCTATGTGTGGCTCTACCAAGCCAGGCCGCGCGATGCTTACAACGCTTGGTCGGTGGGCGATGTCTCGGTGATGAGCGGCGGCGTGAATGTGGCTGCGGGCAAACCCGCCACGCGGTCTTGGAACGCCACAGCCGTCACCGACCTGACGGACGGCAATAACAGGACTTATGTCGAAGCCTCGGGCAAAGGGCGCTGGGTCCAGATTGACCTGGGCTCGGCCATGCCTGTGGACGCCATCACCGTGGTGGCTCGCAACCGGTGGGACAGTCGCGTCGAGGGCACACAGGTGGTGTTGTCCAACACCGATGCCGCCACGCTGCCCCCCTTGGCCATGCTGCAACTGGCGGGGGCCTACGTCAGCGCGCCGCTGGTGTATGCGGACACCCAAACCCTCAGCATGGTGCCCATGGCCGCTGGGCAGGTCAGCTTCAACATCACCTCGACCTTGGCGAACGGCAACCTCGCACACACCACCCAAGTGATCACGCTGGATGGCACTCCGCCCAGCAAACCGATCTTGACTTTGGTCGAAGACACCGGTGAAGACAGCACCGACTTCATCACCGCCAACGGCACACTTCATGTCGGCTTTGAGAACGGCCAGCGCCAAGCTTGGTCGGTGTCTCTGGATGGCGGCAAAACTTGGCAGCAGGGCTCTGGCGACAGCTTCGTCGTGCCCGAGGGCAAATACAGCGCACAGAAGATCTGGGTCAAGTGCACCGACGCTGCGGGCAACACCGCCATGAGCACCTTGCCCGAGGCGCTGGAGGTCCAAAACAGGGCCGCAAGGGCCTGGCTTGAAACCGACCTCTCGGCCTCGGTGCCCCAAGGCGCAGCCACCTCAGACACCCGCCCCACCTTGCGCGGTGAACTGGGCCTCCCCCTGGGCAGCGATGAGCGCATCGCCGTCTACCTGAACGGCGCCTACAAAGGGCAGGCCACCGCCCTAGACAAAGAGTGGGCGTTTGACTTTGACACCCTGTCTGTACAAACCCACCAAATCACTTGGCGCCTGGAGGCCCAGACCCCAACCGGGTGGGTGGCGCGCTCTGCAGACCAGACCCAAACGGTCGAGGTGGTGCCCCCCGGCACGCCGCTGTACTTCAATCGTGCCGATGTGGAGCGGGGACTCACCTTCAGCGGTCAGGCCGAGCCCTTCACGAAGATTCGCGTCACGCTGGGCGAAAAGGTCAATGCCGTGGTCACGGCAGACTCCAGCGGCCGGTGGAGCAGCAGCTTTTACAAGCAAGCGTCGCTGTATGGGGACAGCATTCCCAGTGACCCTAAGCCCTGGGTCAAGATTGAGCAGATGAATGCCACGGGCACGGCTGTGAGCAAGCCCTTGTATGAGCACCAAGTCCACATCGACCAAACCATACCCCTGCTGAACGGCTGGACGGCCCACAGCCAAGGCTTGGGTGATGCCTTGCTGCCCGGCCAGCAGGTCTCTTTGACGCTGAACTTCAGTAAAGACCCCGGCAGCAGCTTCACGCTGAACAGTCTGCGCTGCTTTGGCGGCCAACTCAGCAACTTGTCGGGCAGCGGCGCGCAGCGAACAGTCACCTTCACGGCCGAGGCCGTCCCCATCGCGACACAGGCCTATGTGGAGTTGCTCAAGGGCGAGCTCCAAGACCCAGCAGGCAACCTCAGCCCCAGTGGTCAGCGCTGGACCTGGGACATGGCCGTCGGCACCCAAAGCCCCCTCCAGCCCACCAGCCAGCACTTTGAGGTGAGGGCGGGCAAAGCCGTGAGCCTGGACCTGCGCGACCCAGGTGTGAACTTGGACGGCGGCGATTGGCAAGTCCGCATCAGCGGCGTACCGGCTGGCGCAAGCCTGAACCATGGCGTGGCGAACAACGGCACTTGGACAGTGGCCGGTCGCGATTTGGCAGACCTTCGCCTGCTCACCGCGGACAGCCTGCAGGGCCGCGTGGAGCTGACCACGACGTACGAGCGCAAAGACGCCCTGGGCCGCTGGCAAGCGGTGTCGCAAGCTCGCATCCATGGCGAGATTGAGGCGTGGTTGGGCATTGAGGATGTGAAGGAAGTGGAGGACTTCTCCAACTTAGGCCAGTTGGAGGAAGCCTGGAACCTGGGCCTGACGGGCCTGAGCGGCAAGGGCATCAAGGTCGGCATCAATGAGGGCACCAGCGTCAACCTCAATGACACAGCGGCCTTCGACATGGGACGCGTGGTGGCAGGCTCCCACTTCGGTGACAGCTCCGGCGCCCACGGCCACAACACCGGTTTGCGCATGGCAGGCTCTTTGACAGGCAGCTTCACAGGCCCGGCTTATGACTCCACGATCAAGTGGTCGAACGGCGATGTCAGCGGCCTGGATGTCTCGAACTGGAGTGTCGCGGCCTACGGCAATCTCAATCCCATGTGGAATCTCGCCGTGTCCACCACGGGGCGAGGTGGCTTGGGCACGGTGTGGGTCATTTCTGCGGGCAACAACAATGGCATGGACAACACCGCCATGAGCGTGGACACCAAGAACCCCATTGCCATTGCAGCGGCCTCGCTGGACAACTTGTCGGGCGGACATGCGGGGTTCTCGACGTCCGGGCCGGCCGTGTGGGTGGCGCATGCGGGCTGGGGAGGCACCAGCTACGCCAGCCCAGGCTTGGCAGGCCAGGTGGCACTGTTGTTGCAAGCCAACCCGGACCTGGGCGTGCGCGACGTTAAGAACATCTTGGCCAACGCGGCCACTTACTTGCCAACCGCCACGCCCACCAAGGGCTTTGGCATGAATGGTGGCGACACCTTCAACGGCGCAGGCTTCCACTACTCGAATGACGTGGGCTTTGGCTCCAGCAATGTGTACAACGCCGCGCGCCTGGCCAAAGACTGGCTGCGCCAAGGCGAAGCCAGCACACTGCAGCGCAACTGGGAGACGCAGTCTCCAGTGGCCCTGACCTCGGGCACCAGCATCTCAGCCAAGGGCCAAACAGCCACCACGGTCACAATCAGCGTGACAGACGATATGCGCTTGGAGGCTTTGCAGTTGCACCAGTTCATGGACAGCACCCACTTCGACAAGATGCGGGTTTGGATCACCTCGCCCGCGGGAACCACCAGTGAACTGACCGAAGGCAATACGCTGATCAAACAAGCCCATGAGTCGTTTGACCTGACTTCACACAAGTTCTTTGGGGAGTCGAGCAAGGGCACCTGGACCGTTCGCTATGAGCACACTCAAGACGTCGGTGCGCCGGCCACGCTGAGCAATGTCAGCCTGAAGTTCTTTGGTGATGCGGCCCCCACGCTGGACCGCTATGTCTACACCGACCAGTTCAACACGCACTTCGCGGCGGCTGACGCGGCCACGCAGAAGAAGATGCTGTGGCTGTCAGACAGCGACGGCGGCACGGATGCGGTGATGGGCTCGGCCATGAACACCAAGATCGAGGTGGACTTGGGCCGAGGTGGTCATGTGACCCTGCTCAACCGCAGCATCGGCATCTTGGGTGGCGCCGTCATCGAGAACGCTTTTGGCGGCGATGGTGATGATCTCTTGGTGGGCAACCAAGTGCGCGGCAGCGTGCTGGGAGGCAATGCGGGGGATGACACGCTGATCAGCCGCGGCCAAGCCAGTCGCCTTGAAGGCGGTGAGGGCCTGGACACGATCTGGCTGCAGCGCGGCGATGTGGCTCTGGGCGGTGAAGGCGCGGATCGCTTCTTCTTCTATGAGCGTCAGCTCTCGTTCACGACTGCAAACGAATTGCAGCGCGCGGTGCTGGACTTTGATGCGGCGCAGGACTCGGTCTTCAAGGTCGATGCCCAAGGGGCCTTACAGATCGCCCGCTTTGGCGCGAATGGCGAGTTGCTGCGCTGGGATGCGGTGGTCGACACCAGCGTGTTGGCAGAGTTCGCAGCCATGCGCACTGCCGCTCAGGGGCCGGTGTTGATGGACATGACCGTCTCGGGCTCAACCGTGGGCATGGTGTTTGACCAAGCGCTGGCAGTCGAGTCGATGGACTCAGGAGGCTTTTCGGTGGGCAGCCAGCAGGCGCACAGCGTGAGCATCACAGATCACGTGCTCAACCTTGGCTTTGGCCAGATGATCGGCTCGGGCGTCGTGCATCTGAACTTCGCCACCGACCCCATTCACAGCGGGTTGGGTGTGGGCTTCGAGGCGAACCATGCGTGGCTGGGCACCAGCGCCAGCGAGGTGATCGACGCCAGTGCGCATGGGGATGGCAATGTGGTGTTCAGCCACGGCGGCAACGACACGCTGATGGGCGGGGCTGGCGCTGACATGCTGTGGGTGCAAGACGCCGATGGCGGCAACACCCTGCGCGGTGGCGCTGGGGCCGACACCTTTGCGTGGAACGCCCCCACAGGCAGCAGCAAACCCTTTGCCCAAGGCCAAGACGTGGTGCTGGACTTCAAGCTCGGGGAAGACCGTTTGATGCTGACCGACTTGTTCGCCGACGTGGTGGAGACCCAAAGCCTGGATCAATGGCTGCAGCTCTCACGCGAGGGCAACAGCGCCGTCTTGCGCGTCGATGACGACGGCGATGGCCAGTTCGACGCCGGATTCAGCATCAAGCTGCAGGACTTCTACCTGCAGAACACCACCGTCTCCACCCTCACCCTGGACGAGCTGCGTCGCCAGGGTGGGTTGGAGGTGTGATGGTGGATCGCACCATGTGCAGCGGCGCGCAGGGACTGCGACAGAGGCTGTCTCGGCCTTGGTCTGCTGGTGGGCCTGCTGGGCCACGGCCCCCAGGTCTGGGGAGTGGATTTTGCAGCCGAGGCGGCCACGGCCCAGCAGGGGCAGCCCTTGCTTACCTGGAGCTGTGACCTGCTGAACCGGAGCCCGGCGAGACGCTGAGGCCCGACTGCATCAAGGCCGACATCGCTGATGGCGAGCGCCTGGTGACCCGCGACGATGTGGCGGTGCGTCTAGAGCCGACGGGCGAAGAAGGGCGCTGGACGGCGCTGCTGGTGACCCATGTACCTATCACCCAAACGCTGCTCAAAGTCACGCTGAGTGCGGGCTGCGAGAAGCGGCAGTGGCGGCGCTATACGCTCAAAGCCCTGCCCTCACCCCATCAGCCCGAGGCCCGGACAGCAGCCGCCAGCGAGGCCACCCAAGAATCCCCTGTGCTGGACGTGGCAAGCGGGACCGCTGCGGCCACGGCCTTGCTGCTGCTGGGCGCAGGCTTGGCCTGGCTCACGCGGCACCCTTGGGTGCGCACCCGCCAGCCCGTGCCGCAAGGCCGCCCTGCTCCACCCAAGTCAGCCGCCGCGACACGCCAGCTTCGGCCCGGCCCCAGCCGCCCGCATTCCGAAGAGCCTGTGGCGCTGAAGCCCCCAAAGCCCGCCAGCCCGCCGCTGCGGCCTGCCCCCCAAAAAGCGCCACTGCCACGCCCATTGCCTGCCCTGCGGCCACCGCCCGCCGACCTCGAACACACATGGCCAAACATTGAGCAGCAGGCCAACACCTTGGCGGCGCAAGGTTTGCTCGGAAGTGCGGTGGAGCTGGTGATGAGTCATGTGCGCAGCGCCCGCCGCGCTCAGCTCATGCCGTATTTGAAGCTGCTGCAACTGCAGCGCCGCCGTGGTG